>CALMXK010000186.1 GCA_937871165.1 uncultured Actinomycetes bacterium | reverse complement strand
TCGTCACGTTGCTCAGTGGCGGAACGAGTTGGCCGCGGAAGGTGAACTCGGACCAGGGACGCACCTCGTAGCTGTATGCCCAACACCCTTGCGACTGACGTTCCCACGTGCCGCGCTCGTCGCCATAGTTGTCACGCTCCGATCGCGTGTCCAGGTATGTCCGCTCGGTCCAGTACAGATACCGACCGTCCTTGAATGCGACCGTACCGGTCGCCTTCATGACCTCGCCGCGGTTCATTGCTTCCAGCCCGCTCGACGCACTGCGGATTTCGAGTCCGCCGAGGCTTTGCGCCCATGCATTCGATTTGGCGATAAGTTGCGTCGCCGACGGCGTCGGACCAATTCGGCTCCACGCCATGCGCGCCCCGAGAACGGCCAGGCCGGGCAGGACTGTGCCGACAGCGATCCGGATGACAAGGAGGCGTCGATTCATTGTGACCGTATCGGCGCGCCCATCCGCGCACTGAAGGTTTTGCCGCTTTGCGACGCGGTTGCAGACAACGCGGTCTTGTCCGGCGGAACACGCGCTGCGCGTGTGCGGCGCGAGACGCACTCGGCCCACGCCCCGACGGACGGTTCGGCTGTATCACCGCTGCCATACTCACCGCATCACGAAACGGGGGCGGGCATGGGTGCGATTCGTATTGGAGTGCAGCTTCAGCCGCAGCACACGTCAATGGCCGACCTGCGCGATGCATGGCAGCGCGCCGACACCCTGGGCGTCGACAGCATTTGGGTGTGGGACCACTTTTACCCGCTGTACGGCGATCCCGACGGCGCGCACTTCGAAGGCTGGTCAATCATCGCGGGCATGGCGGCGGACACGCGCACGGCGAAGCTCGGGGCAATGGTCTCGTGCAACACCTACCGCAACCCGGATCTGCTTGCCGACATGGCCCGGACGGTCGACCACATCTCCGGCGGGCGGCTGTATCTGGGGCTCGGATCGGGATGGTTCGAACGCGACTATGTGGAGTACGGCTATCCCTTCACCACGGGACCGGGGCGTCAGGCGGCGCTGGTCGAGAGCTTGGGACGCATCACCGCCCGCTTTGCCAAGTTGAATCCGCCGCCGCTCGGGCCCATGCCGATCATGCTCGGGGCGAGCGGCGAGCGTGTCGGGCTTCGCATCGTTGCCGAGCACGCCGACGCCTGGAACACCTTCGGGTTGCCTGAGCTCTATGCCCACAAGAACGCGGTGCTCACCGACTGGTGTGTGAAGGTGGGACGTGACCCGGCCACCATCGAGCGCACGGTGCTGATCATGGGCGACGAGCAGCTCGGCCAGTGGCGTGACTACGTCGCCGCTGGGGCGGAGCACATCATCGTCGGGGTCGACCATCCGTTCGACCTGGAGCCCGTGGAGCGACTGATGGGTGCCGTGCGCGCCGGCTGATTTGTCCCTCTGGTGCCGGGCACCGCATACACAATTCATACCGTTTTCATACCGACGCAAGGCTGCGCGGCCGGGTTGAGATCCTGACCGGGCCCTAGACAGGATGGGGAACCTGGGCCACACTGGGACCATGAACGGGTCAGTCCATCACATGATCGAAGTCGGCGACGACGGCGACGGGATGCTCTATCACTGCGAAGAGTGTCAACGCCAGATCGTCATTCGGCGCTCCGGCGGATTCGTCGTCCTCCAGAAGGGGGACTTCTTCGCGACGCATGTCGGCGGACACGGCCCGCTCCACCTGAGCGTCAGCTAACACGAGAGCCGCCGCACTGCGGCGACGACTCTCGTCGCATGAGACAGGTCACACCGGGTTTTCGATGCGAACCAGCGGCCCTTCGGCGAAACCGGCGATGTCGAAGCCTGGCGCACCGATCGATGAGTTGAGGAACACCGTCGCGACGATCTTGTAGACGCCCGAAGTGCCTCCCACGTCTTCCGGAAGCGTTCCGGCGGGCACGGTCAGATCGTGAGTCCAGACCATCCCGAACGGCTTGGTCGCGTCCGCAACCCCGCTCGACACGAGAACCGCGTCAGAGCCGAGCCGGATCTCGGGTCCTGGCCCCATCGACTCGGCAAAGGCCGCGACCTGCCACTGCGGGTCGAGCGCCGCGAGGTACAACGGTACGTCGGTCCCCCAGAGCTCCCACGTCATCCGTACCGTGTACGGCTTGGTCGGATCGAGCACCAGGTTGCCGACATGGCCCGGCAGCGCCGGATCGATGACGGCCAGATTTCCGAACTCGCCCTGGAACAACGGGCCCTTGTCCGGGTCAAACGTTGACAACATTTCCAATCCCCCTTGTCCTTCACGACCGCGGATTACGGCCGTTCCTTCACGTCCCAGCGGGGTCTGAATCCCACCGGTACACACAGGAGGAGGGGCAGTCGAACGTGATACATCCCGGCCGCGTCGCATCCGCCGCCGCGCAGGAGCAGAATGAGCCTACGACCGTTCGGACCGAGGAGGCGGCAATGCAAAGCTGGGCCACCGGTGTCATGGATGTTCTTCCCAACCGCCCCGAGGTGATCTACTCGGGAGCGACCACGCGGGCGATCGTCATCAACCTGCCGGCCGGAGAGCGACTGTCGGAGCATCAGGTCCACGAACACACGTGGCTGGTCCTGACGGAGGGACAGCTCGAAATCGTCGACCCGCACGACGGCACGATCGCGGCGGGTCCGGGCCAGGTGATGCACTGGGACCCGAACCAGCGTCATGAGGTACGCGCAATTGACGACTCGCGCATACTCATACTGTTGACCCCGTGGCCCGGGGAGGGTCACCCCAGCGAGCGAGCGCGCGCGAACCCGGCGGCCATCTGCGGGTCGTCGCGTCCGCCTGCCCCCGGGCACGGCTTGGGCATCTGAGACCAGGCAGCGGCACACCGCAATCGGTTTGCTCACTGCGCTGAGGCCAGGCCGTGGGCGGCGGCGGATGGGCACGTTGGAGTATCACCAATATCCCTCTGGTGCCGGGCACCTCATACACAATTCATACCGTTTTCATCCCTTCGACCCCAGCGGCTCGGGGTCGTTCGCCACGCCCATCGCTCGGCAGGAAACGGCCTTTGTTCATTAGGAATGTAAACATTTCAAGTGAATGCATCGGAATGCCGATAACTCTAAAATCGCCCGATCGGGGCGGACCAAAGGAGCAACGGCGTTGAAGATTCGTCCCACCCACTGTGCAACGGCAGCGGCACTCATGCTTGCCACCGGGCTCGGCACCACAGCCGCCCACGCGATCAGCGTCACGCCGTCGGCGCCATGCGACACGACCCTCACCGACGCCGGCAGCAATACCTGGCCCATCGATCCGATCTCCGCGTTCGTCATCAAGGGGCAGGATCGCATCACCCAGGTCACTGCGCAGGAGGTCGGGACCGGGTACTGGACCAGCTTCCAGAACACCAGCGGCATCGGCTGCACCGCCGAGCTTGACGGCCGCCAGATCACCTTTCCGGAGGCGCCCACGATCATTGCCGGAGTTGTTCTCAGCCGCAAGCTCTACACGCCGCCGACCGGCAGTGGGGCCATTCGTCTCCTCGACACGTTCCGCAACACCACAGACGCTCCCGTCACCTTCGTCGCCCGCACCGACCGGCAGAGCTACTACTCGATGGAATTTCCCATGATCACCGCGACGTCGAGCGGCGACACCTCAGTGACCGTGGACGACAACTGGGACGCTGTCTCTTATACACATCTGACGCTGCCGACGAGCGATCTAGTGTAGATCTCGGTGGGCGCCGTATCAT
>CALMXK010000185.1 GCA_937871165.1 uncultured Actinomycetes bacterium | reverse complement strand
AATGATACGGCGACCACCGAGATCTACACTAGATCGCTCGTCGGCAGCGTCAGATGTGTATAAGAGACAGGCTGACCGTCTGCGGTGACCGTGCCGATCTCGCAGAACCCGAACCCCAGGTAGGCGAACGCCGGCACCGCCGCCGCCTGTTTGTCGAAGCCTGCAGCGAGCCCCACGGGGTTGGGGAACTCGAGCCCGAAGATCGTCTGTGCCAACCTGGGATCGCGAACCCGGGCGCGCTTTTCGATCAGCCCGCCGGAGGGCAGTCGCGACAGAGCGGCAAGACCGGCCATGGCAACGTTGTGCGCAGCCTCCGGCTTCAACCGGTGGAGCGTCATTCGCGACAGGAATCGGATCACGCGCACTCTCCTCATGGCGCGCGCCGTGCACGCACCCCTGATTGACGTCGTCTGCACTTCGGCCCGCGGTGGTGGAGCCTGACGACTGATGGAATCTACTCGCTTCCTCGGAAGCCGACACATCGCCACCGTCCCCGCCCGGCAGGACACGAGTCACTCCTGGGGATGAGCGCGGTTCGCTCCTTGAGGCGATGTAGGCTGAGTCGGCTTGATTGATCCTTCACGCATGGAGACCACGCACACCCCCACCCCAGTTCCCAGTCGCGGCGCCAAGCTCGCGACGGCCGGGATCTTGGGGATCATCGCGGCCGCCGGCGTTGGCGCCTCGTTCACCGAGCGTGTCGAACGATCGCAGGCGGACCTGACCCGCTTTGCGGCGACGCCGACGGTGTCGCTCAGCGCCCACGACGCCACCATCGATGTCGCGACTGCAACGACGACCGATGTCTCGCTGGCAAGAGCCGTCAAGTGGGCGGGACCGGATGGTCCAACGACTCCGAAGCTCCTCCCAACGGGTGAGCTCAAGGTGCGTGGCTGCGACGTGCCGTGGTGGAAGGACCTGGCGACATGGGGAACATGCACCGCCCGCTACAGCGTCACCATGCCGAGTGGTCGCTCGTTGACCGCGTCAAACGACACCGGATCGTTGACGGTCACGGGAACGTTCGACGTGATGAAGTTGACGTCGGACGTCGGCGACATCGCGGCCACGGATATGAGCGTTCGCACGCTGGACGCGTCCGTGGACGTGGGTGATCTGCGGGCGGTTTTGACGACCAGCCCCCAGCAGGTCGTCCTTCGGGTCGATGTCGGCAGCATCGATCTCACGCTGCCGCCCGGCCAGTACGCCATTCGCGCGACGACGGATGTGGGAAACGTGAGCGTCGACCAGTCGCTCGTCAACCAGCAGAGCGCCCGCACCGTCGTCGTGACCGGCAACCTTGGTGACGTGACGATTCGAGCGGCTCGATGAGAACCGTGCGCGCACTGCTTATCGACGGCCTGTTCAGTCGCCGCACCTGGAGCCGGTTGCTGTATCTGGTGATCGGCATGGTGATCGGGCTGGCTGCGACGATTGTCGTCGTCACCGGACTTGCGACCGGCTTCGGGTTGATCATCCTGGTGGTCGGCTTGCCACTGTTGTGGGGCACCATGTACGTCAATCTCCTCGTCGCCCGGTTCGACGCGCGCCTTGGACGGACGCTGATGGACCCGGCGATCCCGCAACCAGGGTCCGTGCCCACCTTGCAACAGACGTCGATGTTGCGCTCGATGTGGAGCTTTGCGATCTCGGGCCGCGCCTGGCGGGCGCTGGTGTGGCACGTGGAGCGGGCGATCGTGGGCACTGTCGTCGTCTCGATCGTCGCGGCGATTCCGATGGCCGCCTACGGTCTGGTGGTGCAAAGCGGCTGGGGTGTGTTGTACGACGCGGCCGTCTGGGTTCGTCTGCTCGCAATCCTCGCCGCGTTGTCGTTGATCGCGCTCATCCCGTACGTGGTCGACGGGTTCTCACACCTGCTCGTAACTTCCTCACGAACGCTGTTCGGCGAGTCGACGCGTGAACAGCTGGCAGCTGAGACGGAGCGCACTACCACGGCAGAGGCTCGTGTCGATCTGGCCCGCGACCTGCACGACTCGGTGGGCCACTCGGTGACGGCCGCGGTGCTGCAGGCAAGTGCCGCCCGCGCCAAGCTCGCGACCGACCCGGCGTTTGCGGACCAGGCGTTGGCGGCGATCGAAGATCAGGGACGCGCCGCACTGGAGGAGCTCGATCGCGTGCTTGCCACCATGCGCGACGAGGGCGCGGCGTCGCGCAGCACTCAGGACCTTCGCTCTATCGACGAACTGGTTGCCACGGCGCGCACCGCCGGCCAGCCGGTCACGCTGACACAGTCCGGCGACGGCGGCGCCGTGCCGACGCCAATCAGTCGCGAGGGGTACCGCGTGTTGCAGGAGGCCATCACCAATGCGATGCGCCACGCCGTCGGCGCGCCGACCACCGTCAGCGTCGCCGCCGAGACGACGCGCCTTGCCATCACCGTCGTCAATGAGCACGGTGAGGATGTCGACCCGCAGCGCAGCTCAGGCGGGCGCGGCCTTGCCGGGATCGCCGAGCGAGTGCGCATCCTGGGCGGCACGGTCACAAGCGGGCCGACGCCGGATGGCGGCTTTCGCGTGCACGCCGAGCTTCCATACGATGGTGTGAATGGGTGACACGCCGATACGCCTGGTGATCGTCGACGACGACGCGCTCGTTCGCGGCGGCCTGTCGACGATCCTGGGGCTGCAGCCGGACATCGACGTGGTCGGCGAGGCCGCCGACGGTCGGCAGGCCATCCAGCTCTGCAACGAGCTGACGCCCGACGTGGTGCTGATGGATGTGCGCATGCCGGGCATGGACGGCATCCAAGCCACCAAGGAACTGGCCCGTGACGGCTCGCCGACCCGTGTGCTGGTGGTCACCACGTTTGAGAACGACGACTATGTGTACGGCGCGCTTCATGCCGGGGCCAGCGGATTCGTGTTGAAGCGGGTGAAGCCCGAGGAGCTGATCCAGGCGGTGCGCATCGTGGCGCAAGGCGAGTCGATGGTGTTCCCCGGGATGCTGCGTCAGATGGTGGCGCGCAACCATCAGCCGGTCGACGCGTCGGACCGGCGCACGCAGCTGGTGGCGTCGCTCACCGACCGGGAGGCCGAGATCCTTCGCATGCTGGCCGAGGGTCGATCAAACGCCGAGATCGCCGACCAGCTGGTGCTTGCCGTGCATACGGTCAAGTCCCACGTGGCCCACGTGCTGTCCAAGTTGGAGGCGCGCGACCGAACGCAGGCCGTGATCTTGGCCTACGAAACCGGCTTCGTCACGCCGAGAGCGTCGTAGCGCTTCACAGCGGCGTTACGAATCGGACGGCTTTTGCCCACGCACGTGTTTCGAGGCGGCGTAGTTGTTGACGGCGTGACGAGAGCTACGCCACACACCGTCGGCCCCTTGAACAGCGTCAAGCCGCCCACGCTGGGCCGCCTGCCGAAGGGCAGCCACACTGAAGGTGGCATCAGCAAGGGCGGCGAGCGGCACAAGTCGCGCCGGGCCCGCAACGTTTGGAACGATGAAGCGATTGAGATTGTCAAACATCGCGCGTGCGATGATTTCGCCAAGGGCGCCGCAGTCCCCATAATCGGCACGTTTCAACGCCCGCAGATACGCGCTCCGTTGTTTCTTGAAGATGACAACGGGCGGATACCCCAACCGCACGAGGATCAGGTTGAGGGCAAGGCGTCCGGCCCTTCCGTTTCCATCCAAGAACGGGTGAATGCACTCGAATTGGTGATGGACACCGGCAAGCCGTTCCGGAAGTGGGGTGCGTGACTGATCACCTGATCGCGCTGCATTGCCCAGCGCGACAACGGCGCGCACCCAGTCATCGAGCAGGGAGGGTACGTCAGGCCACGATGGCGGCGTCATACCGCCGTCAAACGGAACAATGTCATGTCGGCGAAAGTGTCCGGGGGATTCGAGGTCATCGGCTTCAGGATGAGGCGCGACTCCCCAGACCGGCGTCATGGCCATGTGATGGATGCGGCGGACCTCGTTCAAGGTGATCAACCCTGAATCGCTCCAGTCATCCGGTTCCATGGCCTGGCCGTACACCCACCGCGCTGCGTCGCTGTATCCCTGGACCTCCATGTACTCCTTGAGCGGTTTGGAGCCAACGGCTCGACCTCTGTCAAGCAGGAGTTCAACCTCTCTCAGGACGAGGGTGTTGCCCTCCAACGCGGTGGAGTGATGAGCTTCCAGGTGCCAGATATCAGACCAAATCGTCTCGGATTCCTTAGGAGACGGGAGACCCCCGAAACGGCTGTGGAGTTCATCCAAGGCTCCGGACAGCCGGAGATAGATCGTTGACCTGCTTGGTCGTCCGCGAGCCACCGCTGTCCAACCCCGATTCGACGTTTTTGATTAGCCATCGCGCCAGCGAATCGATCTTATCAAAATGGAGAGTTTGATACAGCAAAACGAAACTCAATCAAACTTATCAACTTCGCATTCGAGGTCTCCCCCGAGCACCCCAGATCACTCCAAGGAGTGACCCCGGTTCCCTCCTCGGCGCGATGGCGTGGCGAGGAGCATTGACGACCATTGACCTCATCGGAAGTACACATCGGGAGGTCACTGAGATGGAACGCACAAGCAACGGCACCGCACCACGAGCACCGCGCATCGCGGCGTGGTCCGTGCAGCATCCGTGGAAAGCGATGGGCGCCTGGGTGCTGTTTGTCGTGGCGTGTCTGGCGGTGGGGTTCGGCGTCGCCGGCGTGCGTGAGGTTGACGCGAGCACGGGCGGCATCGGCGACTCCGGAAAGGCCGACAAGCAGATCGCGGCGGCCTTCAGCACCCCCTACATCGACGAGCAGGTCCTGATCACCCGCACGGCCGGTGGTCGCGTCAGCGCCGCCGATGTGGCCCCGGTCGTGACCCGCATCCGCCAGACGTTGACGATGCTCCCCGGTGTGGCTGTCTCTTATACACATCTGACGCTGCCGACGAGCG
>CALMXK010000184.1 GCA_937871165.1 uncultured Actinomycetes bacterium | reverse complement strand
CCCCCGCCGAGTCGGCTCCAGTCGCCGAGGCCCCCGTGGTCGCGGCCCCGGTCGAGGAGACTCCGGCGCCGGAGCCGGCCCCGGTCGAGACCGTCGCACCGGCCGAGCCCACCCCGGTCGCAGCCGTCGAAACTCCAGTGGCGCCCGAAGCGGCACCGGCGGAGCCGGCACCAGTTGCTGAAGAACCCGTTGTCGAGGCACCGATCGCGAGCGATCCGGCAGTTGGAGCCGAGGGTGCGGTCGAGACCGCCCCGACGCCGGCGGCTGCCGCTCCCGAGGCGACTGCACCCGCGGCCGAGGCGCCTGCCGCGGCACCCGCCGAGGCGACGCCAGTCAAGGGCAAGCGCAAGATCGTTCCGCCGGCACCCGCACCCCCGCGTCCGCCGCTTCGCCGCGCCGAGCCCGCTCCGCCGCGCCCGCCGCTTCGTCGCGCCGCCGACGAGGAGAAGGCCGCCGCCGCAGGCGACGGCACGACCGGTGACTCCGGCAACAAGTTCGCAGGATCCACCGGCACCGGTGCAGGTGCCGGAGCCGGCGCAGCTCGCCGTCCGGGTGAGCGCGACCTCGGTCCCGCTCGCGGTGGCAACAAGCGTCGTCGCGTCGTCATCGACGCGCAGGCCAGCCGCCGCGGTCCCGGCCAGCAGGGTCGTGATCGACGTGGAGGACGACGGGGCAAGGGAGGCGACGAGCGCGAGCCCGCCGTCCAGATTCCACCGTCGGAGATGCCCGAGGTGGACATCCGTTCCGGCGCGACCATCAAAGAGATGGCCGAGTCGCTTGGCATTCCCGCCACCAAGATCATCACCACGCTGATGGCGATGGGCGAGATGGCAACCATCACCCAGTCGCTTGCCGACGAGGAGATGGAGGTCGTCGCCGCCGAGCTCGAGCGCAAGATCAACATCGTTCACGCCGAGGACCAGGACGAGTTCCGCGTCGTCGAAGAGGACGATCCGGCAACGCTGGTGGCACGTGCCCCGGTGGTCACCGTCATGGGTCACGTCGACCACGGTAAGACGTCGCTGCTCGACGCCATCCGCAACGCGGAAGTCGTCGCGGGTGAAGCCGGCGGCATCACGCAGCACATCGGCGCCTACCAGGTGCGCCACAACGATCGTGGCATCACGTTCCTCGACACCCCGGGCCATGAGGCGTTCACCGCCATGCGCGCCCGTGGTGCGAAGGTGACGGACGTCGCGGTCATCGTCGTGGCCGCCGACGACGGCGTCATGCCGACGACGATCGAAGCGATCGACCATGCACGCGCCGCAGAGGTGCCGTTCATGATCGCCATCAACAAGATCGACAAGCCCGACGCCAACCCGGACCGGGTGCGTCAGGAACTGTCACAGCGCGAGGTCATCCCCGTGTCGTGGGGTGGCACGCACGAGTTCATCGAAGTGTCGGCCAAGCAGGGCACCGGACTCGAGAACCTGCTCGACACGATCCTGCTGATCAGCGACGTGGACTCCAACCCGCAGGCCAACCCGGGCGCCGAGGCGTCGGGCAGTGTCATCGAGGCCCGCCTCGATGCCGGTCGCGGCCCCGTCTGCACCTTGCTCGTCCAGCGCGGAACGCTCCGTGTGGGCGATGTGCTGCTCGTCGGTTCCACGTTCGGCCGCGTCCGTGCGATGAACGACTACAAGGGCGATTCCATCGAGACGGCCGGACCATCGGTGCCGGTCGAGGTGCTCGGTATGGATTCCGTGCCGGACGCCGGTGAGCGCTTCCGCACCGTCGAGAACGAGCGCGTCGCACGTCAGCTCGCGGCGCAGCGTTCGCATCGCATCCGCGCCGAGGAGCTCGCAAACCGTCGCCCAGTGTCGCTCGACGACCTGTTCAAGCGTGTGCAGGAGGGTGGGCTCAACGAGCTCAACCTCATCCTCAAGGCGGACGTCCACGGATCCGTGGAGGCCTTGCGCGACGCCCTCGAGGCGATCGAGCAGACCGAGGTCCGTCTGCGCGTGATCCACACCGGTGTCGGTGCGGTCACCGAGTCGGACATCAACCTGGCGGCGGCGTCGGACGCGATCATCATCGCCTTCAACGTCCGTCCCCGTCCCGAGGCGAAGGCGCTGGCCGACCGCGAGGGTGTGGACGTCCGCACCTACCGCGTCATCTACCGCGCAATCGAGGACATGCGTGCCGCACTCATCGGAATGCTGGCCCCGGACATCGTCGAGCAGGCGCTCGGCAGTCTCGAGGTCCGCACGATCTTCCGTGCATCGCGCATCGGAACGATCGCCGGTTGCTACGTCACCGAGGGCACGATCCGCCGCAACGCCAACATGCGTCTGGTTCGCGACGGAACGGTCGTCCACGAGGGCAAGATCGGGTCGCTGCGGCGCTTCGACGACGACGTGCGCGAGGTCCAGCAGGGCTTCGAGTGCGGTGTCGTGCTCGACGGCTACAACGACGTCAAGGAAGGCGACGTCATCGAGGCCTTCGAGTTCAAGGAAGTGGCGCGCACCGAGCAGGCTCCGGCCGAGGATTCCGGCAGCGGCGCGTAGCGCGTGCCGGTCGGGAGCGACGTGGATCGCGGGTTCGTCGGCATCGTGACGGCGGACCTGCACCTTCCCACGGCGTCATCGCTCAAAGACAAGCGCAAGCCGCTCGCCGGACTCAAGGCGGCGCTCGCTCGAGCGACCGGTGGAAGCGTCGGCGAGGTCGGAGATCACGACATCCTTCGCCGCTCCCAGATCAGCCTTGCGGTGGTCGCCGTCAGCGCGTCCGAGGCGATGCGGTTGTGCGATGTCGCAGAACGCGTCATCTTCAATGGTGCATTCGAAGTGGTGTCGGTCCACCGGCATGTCGCCTCGGTGCAGGAACTTCTTCCCGACGGACCGGAGGTCATCTGATGCCGCGCAGCCCAAATCGCGGACGACGGATCAACGAATCGCTTCGCGAGGTGATCGCCGAGACGATCCAACGCGAACTTTCGGACCCCCGTCTGTCGCTCGTCACGATCACCCAGGTCAAGGCCACCGAGGACATGTCCGAAGCGCAGGTCTTTTGGACCGTCTATGACCGGACGGCGAAGGACGGCGCCGCGAAGGCGCTTGCGTCGGCGTCCGGCGTCCTGCAAGGCCGCGTCGGCCGCGAGCTTCGCACCCGAAACACCCCGCACCTGCGGTTCGTGTTCGACGAGTTTCAGGACCGGGCGGCGCACCTGGCCAAGCTGATCGACGAGGTGACCGCCGACCTTCCGCCCGAAGCCCCGAAGGAGAGTGAATGAGCAGGCAGGTGGACGCGGCCGACCTCGACATCGCCGCGGTCGGCGCGCTGATCCGTGACCTGGAGACGCCGGCCATCGTGGCAACCCACCAGAACCCCGACGGCGACGCCATCGGCTCGATGCTCGCGTTGACGCGCGTGCTTCGTGCGGCGGGTCACGACGTGGTGATGTGGCATCCGCACGACCCGACCGTGCCGCGCGATCTGACGTTCATGCTGCGCGACGGAGAAGCGGTTGTGAGCGATCTCCCGCCGGATGCCGCCATGCGCACCCTGTTCGCGCTCGACTGTGCCACCGCGGGACGCCTGAGCCCGGCGGCCGAACCGGCCGACCTGGCCGGCCGCGTGGTGAACATCGATCACCACCACGACAACGGCCGTTACGGCGACGTCAACCTGATCGACGCCGCCATGTCGAGCACGGCCGAACTGCTCGTCGCGATCATGGATGCGGCGGGCGTCGAGCTGACCGCCGACGTGGCCGAGCCGCTGCACGTCGGCATCGTCACCGACACCGGCCGCATGTCGTACTCCAACACGACGGCCGCGACGCTGCGGGCCGATGCGCGCCTTGTCGCAACCGGCATCGATGTCGCGGCGATCGCACGTGCCCTCTACGAGAACGTGGATTTCGCAAGCCTGCGGCTCACGGGCATCGCCCTTGGACGCGCGTCCGCGCTGTTGGACGGACGTCTGGTGGTCTCCACGCTGACCGACGAAGACTTCAGCGCCGCCGGCACCAGCGACGCCGACGGCATCGCCGAGATGCTGCGCGGGGTGCGCGGGGCCGAGGTGGGCGCACTCGTGCGCACGGTGTCCGACGGGGTCCGGGCGTCGCTTCGCGCCGCCGGCGACGCGGTGGACGTCTCCAAGATCGCCCGACTGGAGGGGGGAGGAGGTCATCGCGCGGCCGCCGGTGTCAGCTCCGCGAAGACCCCCGACCAGTTCGTGGCGTGGCTCGCCGACCAGGTCGCAGCGCAGCTTGACGGCTGAGAGCGCAGCGCCATTCGGCGTCTTCCTGGTGGACAAGCCCGCCGGTCCCACCTCGCACGGGGTGCTCGTGGGCATTCGCCGCCAGGTGGGCCGTGGAGTCAAGGTCGGCCATGCGGGAACACTCGACCCGTTCGCGACGGGGTTGTTGATCGTCGCCGTGGGCCGCGCCACGCGCCTGTTGCAGTTTCTGACCGGCCACGACAAGACCTACGTCGCCCGGGTCCGGCTCGGCGCGACCTCGGTCACAGGCGATCCTGAGGGGCCGATCACACCGACCGGGCTGCCGCTGCCGTCCCAGCAGGCGATCGCGGATGCCGTCGCCGCTCTCCCAAGCCAGACCGAGCAGCGCGTTCCCGCATTCTCCGCCGTCAAGGTGGACGGTGAGGCGCTGTACCGACGAGCCCGCCGCGGCGACGAGGTTCCTGTGACCACGCGCTCCATCG
The DNA here is from genome assembly GCA_937871165.1 of uncultured Actinomycetes bacterium. Classification (GTDB taxonomy): domain Bacteria; phylum Actinomycetota; class Thermoleophilia; order Miltoncostaeales; family Miltoncostaeaceae; genus CALMEC01. The sequence continues at coordinate 3,622 of CALMXK010000184.1, read as the reverse complement.
CGATTCGCTCCGCCACGCTCCATGCGACCGATCCCGATGGAAACTGGTTTGATTTGGAGGTGACCTGCGCGAAAGGCACCTACATCCGTCAAGTCGCCGTCGACCTGGGTGAGGCACTCGGCTGCGGCGGCTACTGCGAAACCCTTCGCCGAACCGCCGTCGCCGGCATGCGCGTAGACGACGCCGTGTCGCCCAAGGACGTTCCGGGCCACGGAGCGATCGACATCCGACAGGCGCTGGAACCCATGGCCGCGTTTGAGCTCGCTGCGGACGCATACGCGGCGATCGTCCATGGCCGACCGATCGTGGATCCCGGCGTCGGCGCCGGCCCGATCGCACTGATCCACGACAACCAGGTCTCCGCAATCGCCGAAACGGATGGCCTCGGCCATCTGAAACCGCGTGTGGTGCTCGTGTGAAGCGGTATACGAGCATCGGCGCGCTCCCGATGGGCGCGGGTCCACGCTGCGTCGCGATCGGGGTGTTCGACGGCGTTCATCTGGGCCACCAGGAGGTGATCCGACAGGCGGTGGAGGCGGCCAAGCGTCGCGCCGCGACCTCGATGGTCATCACCTTCACCCCGAACCCGTTGGTGATCCTTCGTCCCGAGCTGAAGATCACCCAGATCACCGACGCGCCGACGCGCGTGGAGCGGATCGAACGCCTCGGCGTGGACGAGTTGCTTGAGATCGCCTTCACCTCGGCGTTCTCCCGGATCCCGTGGGAGCGTTTTTGCGAGATGCTCATGGGCCCGCCCGTCAACGCGGTCGCAATCTCCGTGGGCGAGAACTTCCGATTCGGCCACGGGGGTGAGGGCACGGCCACCATGCTTCGCGACTACGCCCGCGGGCGTGGCATCGAGGTCGAGAGTCCGGCGCTCGTGACCAGCCTGGACCACAAACCCATCTCGTCGACGCGGATCCGCCGGTTGATCGCCCAAGGCGACGTGGCCGAGGTCATCGGCCTGCTCGGCCGCCCGCACAGCCTGGGCGGCGTCGTCGTCCATGGCGACGGACGGGGAGCGTCGCTCGGCATCCCCACCGCCAACGTCGACGTGGGCGACCACATGGCGATCCCCGCGAAAGGGGTGTACGCCGCCAAGGTCCGGGTGGACGGCCGGTGGTGGGCGTCGGCGCTCAACATCGGTCACGCACCGACCTTTCGTGACGGGGGCGAGCTTCGCCTTGAGGCGTTCCTGCTGGACTACGACGGTCCGCCGATCTACGAGGAGACCGTGACGATCGCGTTCCTCGAGCGCATCCGGTCAGAGCAACGCTTCGACGGACCGACCGAGCTCATCGCCCAGGTCATGCGCGACATCGACTACGCCCGCCAGGTGTGTGCCGGGAGTCCCGACCCCCTTTGATACGATGTCCGGAGCGGATGTATGTCGCCCCGGGACCGCCTCCAGCAGGACACAGGGTTTTGGGAGCGTGCGACGTACATTCCGATGAACGAGAGTCGACCCGGTGTGGGGCAACCGCTTCTGCACCGTGGCCATGTCGAGGAGAGAAATGAACAAGGAACGTAAGACCGGCGTCATCGAGGCGCACCGTCGCCATGACACCGACACCGGATCGCCGCAGGTCCAGGTTGCCATCCTCACGGATCGCATCAACACGCTCACCGAGCACCTGCGCGCCAACAAGCACGACCATCACTCGCGCCGTGGGCTGCTGATGATGGTGGGTCGTCGCCGCCGGCTTCTCAACTATCTGCAGCGGACGGACCTTGAGGGGTACCGCGCGCTCATCGAGAAGCTCGGCCTGCGCCGCTAACCGCACCCGCGAAGCAGCGCCTGATTGGCGGTCGGCCACAGGGGTCGACCGCGGACGAACCGTCCACCAGGGTGGTGGGCGAGACAGGGGAAGAGAATGGCAGTAGAGGTAGTGACGGCCGACATCGGCGAGGTGCCGATTACGTTCGAGACCGGCCGCCTTGCCAAGCAGGCAAGTGGAGCGGTCGTTGTCCGCGCCGGCGACACCATGGTGCTCGTGACGGCGGTTGGCCTCCCGGAGGCCCGTGAGGGAGTGGACTTCTTTCCGCTCACCGTCGATGTCGAAGAGCGCATGTACGCCGCCGGCAAGATTCCGGGTGGATTCATCAAGCGTGAGAGCCGTCCAAGTGACCGCGCAACGCTGACCGCCCGCATGACGGATCGTCCGATCCGTCCGCTGTGGCCCAAGGGCTACCGCAACGAGACGCAGGTCGTGGCGACGGTCATGTCCGTCGACCAGATCAACGCATTCGACATCCTGTGCATCAACGGCGCATCCGCCGCCCTCACGATCTCGGAGCTTCCGTTCCAGGGTCCGGTCGGCGCGGTCCGCATCGGGCTGATCGATGACGAGTTCATCATCAACCCGACGCTGCAGGAAATCGAGGAGTCCGAGCTGGACCTGATCGTCGCCGGCACCGCCGACGCGATCTCCATGGTCGAGGCCGGCGCGCAGGAAGTCGACGAGGAGACCATCCTCGAGGCGCTTGCAATCGCCCACGACGAGATCCGCAAGCTGTGTGACGCACAGCTCGAGCTTGCCAAGAAGATCGGCAAGCCGAAGCGTGAGGTCGCCGCGATCACGGTCGACCAGGACCTGCTCGCCAAGATCGAGAAGGCCGGACTGAAGAGCCTCGAAGAGGCCACGCTCGAGCAGCGCAAGCTGGAGCGTCGCGACAAGGTTTCGGCCGCCAAGGCGCAGACCATGGCCGCCGTGCTCGGCGACGAGCCGGACGCCGAGTCCAAGTCGGCGTTCAATCGTGCGTTCGACAGCCTTCAGAAGTCGATCATCCGCAAGCGCATCGCCGTGGACAAGCACCGTCCCGACGGTCGCCAGTCCACCGAGATCCGCCCGATCGAGTGTCACACCTCGGTCGCTCCGCGCGTGCACGGCTCCGGCCTGTTCACCCGTGGCGAGACGCAGGTCATGACCCTGCTCGCGCTCGGCACCCTCAAGGACGCCCAGCGCATCGACGGACTCGGCATCGAGACCACCAAGCGCTACATCCACCACTACAACTTCCCGCCCTTCTCGGTCGGTGAGGTTGGCTTCATGCGTGGACCGAAGCGCCGTGACATCGGCCATGGCGCGCTCGCCGAGCGTGCCCTTGCACCGATGATCCCGAGCGAGGACGAGTTCCCCTACACGCTGCGGCTCGTGAGCGAGACGCTCGAGAGCAACGGCTCCTCCTCGATGGCGTCGGTCTGTGGATCGACACTCGCCATGATGGACGCCGGCGTGAAGCTCATCCGGCCGGTCGCCGGTATCGCGATGGGCCTCATCAAGGAAGGCGACGACTACGTCATCCTGAGCGACATCCAGGGCGACGAGGATCACCTCGGCGACATGGACTTCAAGATCGCTGGCACCGAGAAGGGCATCACCGCCCTGCAGATGGACATCAAGATCTCGGGCGTCACGTTCGACATCCTGCGCGACGCGCTGGCACAGGCGAAGCAGGGTCGCGAGCACATCCTCGGCATCATGCTGGAGCACATCCCCGCACCGCGCGAGGAGATGAGCCAGTGGGCCCCGCGGATCACCTCGCTGAAGATCTGTCTCTTATACACATCTGACGCTGCCGACGAGCGATCTAGTGTAGATCTCGGTGGTCGCCGTATCAT
>CALMXK010000183.1 GCA_937871165.1 uncultured Actinomycetes bacterium | reverse complement strand
ATGATACGGCGACCACCGAGATCTACACTAGATCGCTCGTCGGCAGCGTCAGATGTGTATAAGAGACAGATCGAGCTGGTGCGTTCGTAGCGTTTCGGGTGTCGAGGGGGTTCAGCCGACATCCCGGCGTGGCACTGGTGACGTTCCAGCCGCCGCTGGGCACGCTGACGGCCCGTGGCCCTGGGCCGCGCCTGAGCGATCGTTGAGCCGATTTCGCCCGAAATATGCGTCTGTGCAGGGCGTCTAGTTAACCGTTCTGGTGTCAGACACCAGAACGGTTAACTGTCCGGCGCCTCCGTGGACGCCATCCCAGGAGTACGCTTCAAGTACCAACCAAATGCGGCAGAGGAGGGGTCATGAATGCTCGTGCACTCGTACTCATCACGGCCGGAGCGTTGGCAGCACCCGGCCTCGCGGCCGCGGCCGATCCGACCGCGACTGCCATCCGCGGCGGCAACCATCCGGCGTTTGTGCGCATCGTCGTCGACCGCACCGCGACGCCGGCACTGGCCGAGTTCGCCGTCGACTCCGAGATCCGCGACGGCACCGCCGTGGTCGACATTCCACGCACACGCATCGGGGTGCTGGGACGCACCACGCTCGCCAACGTCACCATCACGCCGACGCAGCGCGGACGAACACTCCGCCTGACGATCACGGCCACGGCCGGACGGTTCAAGTACTACGGCGACGGCATCCTGCCCGGCCGCATGTACATGGATCTGTGGAAAGCACGGCCCATCTACCCGGGCGCCACGGTCCGAAGCGCCGGTTGCCTGGCGTTCACGTACGCGTCACCGGGCACCGGCAGGATCGCCGCCCGCGGCACCGCGCGCGGCATCTTCGAAAACCAGTTCTCGGTCGTCGTTCGCAACGTAAGCGGCCGCGTCGTCGGCAGACGGGCGCCGGTCATGGTGAACGGATTCCCGAACGGCACCTGGTCGACCAGCGTCAACTACACAGTCACCAAGCGACAGGTCGGCACGCTCGAAGCCGTCGACTTCGGGCCCAGAACCGGAGCCCTTTGCGTCGCTCAGATCCCGGCCATCCTGCGACCGCGGTAACAGGCATACGGTGTGCCGCCGGACGCCCGGCGGCACACCGGTTCGGCGGTGAACGGGTGTGCGACCATTCACCGCCCTGGCGTGACCGCCTACCCGGCTGCGCGGACCGTCGACAGATCCAAGGTCAACGTGACCTTCTCGCCGACAAGCACGCCGCCGGCCTCAAGCACCTGGTTCCAGTTCAGCCCGAAGTCCTTGCGATTGATCTGACCCTTCGCTTCAAGGGCCAGCCGATCGTTGCCCCACGGGTCCACACCGGTGCCGTTCACCTCGGCGTCCAAGACGACCTGTCGGGTGACGCCCTTGATGGTGAGGTCGCCGACGATGGTGAACTCGTCGCCGCGGGCCGTGATCGCACTCGACGTGAACGTGATCTCGGGGAAGGCGGCCGCGTCGAAGAAGTCGGCTGAGCGAAGATGCTCGTCGCGCTGCGGCTCATTCGTGTCCACGCTCGCCGACTGTACGACGCCGGTGACCGATGCGGCGCCGGCCTCGTCGACACTCAGTGCGCCGGTGAATTCAGCAAAGCGCCCGCGCACCTTGGCGATCATCATGTGCTTGACGCTGAAGCCGATGGTGGAATGGGACGGATCGATGTTCCAAACGCCGGTGGGGGCGATGGTGACAGTGGACGTGCTCATGTCGTGCTCCTGTTCGTAAGGGGAAACGATGTTTTGCTACGCACACTTTCCGCCGATCAGTCGGCCGCGTGTATGGCAGGAACGGCTCGCCGCATGGACTTCGCGCACACCTCGATGGACCTTCCTGGCCGGTACATGGACTTTCGCCGGCTACGTGTCCAGATCGCCTGCAGTACGATGAATCCGCCCAGGTTGTCGCGATCGATGTCCCTCGTGAGAGGAGTGCAGATGCGTATCGGAGTGCCGCGGGAGGTCAAGACCGATGAGTACCGCGTCGCGCTGACGCCGGCCGGTGCGGACGAACTTGTCCGTCGTGGTCACACGGTCGTGATCGAGACGACCGCGGGTGACGGTGCGGGGTTCCCCGACGCCGCCTACGTCGCTGTCGGCGCCACGATCGGTGACGTGAACGCCGCATGGGGCGCCGAGCTCGTGTTGAAAGTGAAAGAGCCACAACCGGGCGAGTTTCAGTGGCTTCGTGAGGACGCGACACTGTTCACGTACCTGCACCTGGCAGCGGGCCCCGCCGTCGCCGTCGCCCTGCTTGACTCCGGTACCACCGCGATCGCGTACGAGACGGTGGAGGACGCGAATGGCCGACTGCCCCTCCTGGCACCGATGAGCGAGATCGCCGGGCGACTGTCGGTGCAGGCGGGCGCCAAACATTTGGAACGCCCCCACGGTGGACGGGGCGTGCTGCTTGGCGGCGTTGCCGGGGTCGCACCCGCCACCGTGGTGATCCTTGGCGGCGGCATCGTCGGCGTCAACGCCGCCATGGTCGCGGTCGGAATGCAGGCGCACGTGTACGTGCTCGACGTCAACCTTGACCGGCTGCGCGACTTGGAGTTGGCGCTCGCCGGACGGGTCACCTTCATCTACTCCACGCGGCTGGCGATCCAAGAACTGCTGCCGCAAGCGGACCTCGTTGTCGGCGCGGTGCTCGTGCCCGGGGCCAAAGCCCCTCGCCTTGTGACGCGCGACATGCTGCCCACGATGAAACCCGGCTCGGTCATCGTCGACGTCGCCGTCGACCAGGGCGGCTGTGTGGAGACCACCCATCCCACAACGCACTCGGACCCGACCTACGTCGTCGACGGTGTAGTCCACTACTGCGTAGCCAATATGCCGGGCGCCGTTCCGATCACCTCCACTCAGGCGCTCTGCAACGCCACGCTCCCGTACGTGCGCCAACTCGCCGACCGGGGCGTTGTCGCAGCGATCGCGCACAGTCCGGCGCTGCGCGCCGGGGTGAATGTTCGTGGGGGTCGGATCACCAACCAGGCCGTGGCCGAGGCGCTCGCCGACGAGAATGGGCACGCGACCACGGCCCATCCGTAGTGCGTACCATCGCGTGATGACGACGGTGCGGATCGGCGGTCAACTGCGCGCGATGGTCGGGGCGGCTGATCATCAGGTGTCCGGCGACAGGGTGATCGACGCGCTTCGAGCGCTGGAGGTCACGTACCCGCAGATCGCCGGGTGGATCCTCGACGAGCGCGGCGTGCTGCGGCGCCACCTCAACGTGTTCGTTGACGGTCAACCGGCCACCGGCGAGACTGCCGTGCAGGCATCGAGCCGTATCCACGTGCTGCTATCGATCACCGGGGGATGACATGACCGAACTGCTTGTCGGGACCAAGAAGGGGCTCTTCATCCTCCGCGGCGACCGTGGCGGTGGATTTGAAATCGCGACGCGCGCGTTCGCCGGTGAGCCGGTGGAGTTCGCAATGCGCGATCCGCGCACCGGGCGCTACTTCGCGGGGGCCGGCTCACCGTTCTTCGGCCCGAAGCTCTGGTGGGCCGACGACCCCGACGGCGAGTGGACCCAGGCCTCGGGCGTTCAGCTGCCGGAAGGTGGCGACGAGGCACTGCAGCGCATCTGGGTGATCGTCCCGGGTGAACGCGACGGACTGCTCTACGCCGGGGGTGACCCGGCCGTGCTGTTCGAAAGTGACGACAACGGCGAGAGCTGGCGGTTGAACGAGGGGATCTGGCAGCACCCCACGCGCGGCGACTGGCAGCCGGGCGGCGGTGGGCTGTGCCTCCACACCATCGTTCCGTGGCCGGGAGACCCGTCGCGTCTGTCGATCGGGATCTCGGCGGTTGGTGTGATGAACACCGACGATGGCGGCGCCACATGGCGTCATTCCAACCGCGGCATCGTGCTGAAGTACATGCCCGAGGACGCCGGCGAGATTGAACACCAGCACTGCGTGCACGGGTTTCGTCGGTCGACGGCTCGTCCCGAGCGGCTCTTCATGCAGTTCCACGACGGCATCTACCGCTCTGACGACGGCGGCGAGACGTGGCTGGACGCCTACGGCGCCGGAATCCCGTCGGACTTCGGGTTTCCGATCGCCGTCGACCCGGACGATCCCGACAGCGCGTTCCTGATTCCGCTGACCGGTGCAGAGGACCGGGTGACGCCCGGTGGCCGACCGGCGGTGTACGAGACCCGCGACGCCGGTGCCACCTGGGTGGCTCGCCGTGAGGGTCTGCCCGCAGAGCACGCGTACCTGACCGTGCTGCGCGAAGCGTTCGACTCGACCGGTGCGGGTGCGGACCTTGGTCTGTACTTCGGGGCGACATCCGGCGACGTGTTCGGTTCGCAGGACGCGGCCGCCACATGGTTCACCGTTGCGACGCGTCTGCCGCCCGTCTATTCGGTGCGGGTGGGGTAGGCCGGGCCAACTGCGTAACCGCAGCCGGCCGGTACACGAGCGTGTGACATACGCGACACGCTGCGGGCGCTTACATCGTTCCGCACGGCGTTACCTGCGCGGCCGTCGGTAGTTGCAGGTGCATCGATCAGGGGATTTCTACGCAGACTTCCAACTATGTAGTTACCGATGCGGAAAATCGTTTCACGCGAAATGATGAGCATGGACCCCACAGACATGCCATCCGGGCCGTGGGAGTCCACCAACGTGAGGCGTTGTCCGCACTCAAACATCGGAGGGGTTATGCAGAAAATGTTCAAAGTCGGGGGGATCATCGCCGGGCTTGTGCTGATCGCGTTCGGCGTCGTATCCATTGTGCTGGGCGTGGGCGCCCGGGGCACCGTCGGTACCGAACTGAAGCGCGAAGCCATCGTCGGCACGCCCGACATGAACCCGACCGACATCGCAGCGGCCGCCAAAGAGGCGGGACTGACAAACATCGATCTGCCCTCGTGCAATGTCGCCGACAAGAGCATCACCAACGGATCCGATGCACGGTGCTTCGCCGCATACATGCGCGTGCACGCGCTTGAAGGCTCCGAAGGCCTGACCTACGCGCAGATGGGTCGCTTCGCACTTGCGAGCAACCCCTCCGATCCGAAGGGCACCAACGATGAAACGCTCGCCTTCAAGGCCGACGGCAAGCCGGTCAACAACGGGCCACGTCAAACCTGGGTGACCGAGACGGCGCTGGCCACGGCGCTGAACGTGTCCTACATGGCTGAACAGCTCGGCCTGTTCACCATCATCATCGGTATTGCGCTGCTGCTCACCGGCATCGGCCTGATCATCATCGCGATGGGGATGCTGAATCGTCCCGATGAGGTCGCGGCCGCGGCACCCGCAGCCTCTGTCTGACCCTGCGTGCACACCCTGGGCGGCGTCGTGTCGCCCAGGGTACCGCCATCGCACGCTCGTGTTCAGTCTGACGGCGGACGTACACCGTCCCGACGACTGCGCCTTCGCGCGGTGTTTGAACCAGCGCGACATCTGACACACAGGGTCGTCACCAGTCGGTGGCCAGTTCGGATTGAAGCGGTGGTCGGCGACCGGTACGGTCACGCCACAAGCCCCAAGACAAGGAGGCCAGATGCGCCGTCCGAATCTCTTGGCGGGGGTGGTCGGACTCAGTGCCGCATCGCTCCTTGCCCTCCCTGCGTTGTCATCAGCTCGCAGTGGCCCTGAGGCACCTGCGCCGGTGAAGCTCGACATCCTCGCCATCAACGACTTTCACGGGCAGCTCGAGAAGCTCGATGCCGCTCGCACGTCGTCCGGTCGCATCAACTCGACCCCGGCGGGCGGCGGCGAGTACCTGGCCACCCATCTGACACGGCTTCGTGCCGAGGCCGCGGCCAAGGGAGCCGCATCGGTGACCGTTGCCGCCGGCGACCTGATCGGCGCCACCCCGCTGCTGTCGGCAGCCTTCCACGACGAGCCGACCATCGAGGCGCTCAACCTGATGGGTCTGCAGATCACGAGTGTCGGCAACCACGAGTTCGACGAGGGCTACAGCGAAATCCTTCGCATGCAAAACGGTGGATGCCTGCCGGACGGAACGGGCGCCAACAACCAGAACTCCTGTCCCGACCCCGCCGCGCCATTTCCCGGCGCATCGTTCAGCTACCTGGCCGCCAACGTCAAGTACACGGCCACCGGCGGCACCATCCTGCCGGCCTACACCATCAAGAAGTACGGCGGCATCAAGGTGGCGTTCATCGGCATGACGCTCAAGGAGACCCCGGACATCGTCACCAAGTCCGGCGTGGAAGGGCTCACCTTCACCGATGAAGTGCAGACCGTGAACGCGCTCGTGCCGGTGCTCCGCGATCAGGGTGTGCGCTCCATGGTCGTGCTGTTGCACCAGGGTGGGGTCCCGTCGGATCCGACCAAGTACGACGAGTGTGCCGGCGTGGTCGGCCCTGGCGTGGACATCGCCAAGGCGCTCGACCCTGCGATTGACGTCGTCATCACGGGTCACACCCATCAGGCCTACAACTGCACCGTGCTCGATCCGGCCGGCAATCCGCGCCTGCTGACGAGTGCCTCCTCGCTTGGTCGGCTCGTCACACGGGTGTCGGTCGAGATCAGCCCGAAGACGCGAGACATCGTCCGCTCCACCGCGGTTGCGAAGAACAACATCGTGACCAACAGCGACGGCACGGCACCGACGCCGACGATCACCGCGCTGATCGCCAAGTACCGGGCGTTTGTGGCGACCATCGCCAACAAGGTGCTCGGTCAGATCGCGCCGGCCGGCACGACGAACGCCATCACCCGCACCGCCGATGCCGACGGGTCGGGCGACTCGCCCCTTGGCAACCTCATCGCCGACGCGCAGCGCGCCGACCCGACGGTGATCCCTCCCGGTGGCCGTGCGCCGCAGATCGTGTTGATGAATCCGGGTGGTATCCGGGCGGACCTGCTTGAGGATGCCTCAGGCAACGTCACCTACGCGGCCGCCTTCAACGTGCAGCCGTTCAACAACTACGTGGTCTCGATGGATCTCACCGGCGCCCAGGTGCTCGCGGTGCTGAACCAGCAGTGGAACAACCCGACCCCTGGCGCCAACCGCGTCTTGCAGGTTTCGGGGCTCAGCTACACGTTCCAGGGCACGCTGGTCACACCGGTGCCGGCCACGCCGAACAGCAACCACGTGGTTGCCGGGACGGTCATGGTCGACAGCGACGTCAATCCGGACACGCCGATGGTGCCGCTCGATCCCGCGGCCACCTACAGAGTTGCGGTCAACTCGTTCCTGTCCGACGGCGGCGACGGGTTCTCCGTCCTCGCGGCCGGCACGAACAAGTACTTCGGTGGACTCGACATCGACTCACTCGCCAACTACATGACGGCGAACAACCCGACGACACCGACCGCGACGGATCGCATCACCGTCGTTCCCTGATCGAACGCTCCCTGCGGGCGACGTGGCCTTTGCCGCGTCGCCCGCACAGGTGTGTAACGGCCGGTGCCCATCCGGACATGTCACAGGTGTGAGCACGCTGACTCCGTACGCGGCCGCCATCGCTCCGGGACATCCCGGAGCCATGCCCGTGGGGTTCCGGATGGTCAGTGCCGCACGTGGCGCGCAGTATTGCGCCACGGGGTTTCGCGGTTCGCACACCGGCGCGACGGATCGGGCCGATGCGATGGGCGCGCGCCAGTGGGATGGCGACGCCCGACGCGGTGGAGCCCTCGTCGCCTGGACAGATCTCGGGTGACGAGGCGGCTCCGCCGCCGATGATCCGTGACGGTACGCTGGCGCCATGACCTTCTCAATCATTGGCCGTGACGACCAAACAGGCGATGTCGGCGTGGCCGTGGCCAGCAAGTTCCTGGCGGTCGGCGCCTTCGTGCCGTACGTGCGCGCAGGTGTCGGCGCCGTTGCCACGCAAAGCTACGTCAACCCCATGTTCGGCCCGCAAGGGCTTGATGGGATGGCCGACGCGATGGCGCCGGATGCTGTGGCGGCGAGGTTTCGGGCAGAGGATCCGGACATCGAACAGCGACAGTTCGGGCTGGTGAGCGCGACCGGAGCGTCGACCACGTTCACCGGTGCCGACTGTTTCGACTGGGCGGGCGGATGGGCCGCGCCGAATGTCGCGATCCAGGGAAACATTCTGGCGGGCGCCGACGTCGTGGACGCCATGCGCGCAGCATGGGAAGCGACAGCCGGACAAGCGCTGCCTGTGCGCTGTCTCTTATACACATCTCCGAGCCCACGAGACTAAGGC
>CALMXK010000182.1 GCA_937871165.1 uncultured Actinomycetes bacterium | reverse complement strand
CGGCGACCACCGAGATCTACACCTCTCTATTCGTCGGCAGCGTCAGATGTGTATAAGAGACAGTTCCTGAAGTAGGCGCAGTTCTTCGCCGCGACGGTTGAGGGTTCAAGGACCTGCACGCTACGATTGCGCTTCTGCCCGTTGCCGATCCTGGTGGTTCCCCCTGCGCGTTGACACATGTGAGGTTGTGACCGTGACGGCGCGGGGTCGGGTGCGCTGATGTTCCTTCGCCGATTGATGAAGGACTTGGTGCTGCCGGTGGCCGTGGCGATCACGCTCGCGCTGCTGATCCAAGCCGCCGTCGCCAAGCCGTATGAGATCCCCACCGCATCGATGGATCCCACGATCCGTCCGCACGACCGCATCATCGCCAACCGGCTGATCTACCACTTCCGTGAGATCTCGCGCGGCGACATCATCGTGTTCAACCCCACCGACGCGGCACGCGAGACCTGCACAAGCAGTGCGCCTCCGGGCACCCCGTACGTCAAACGGGTGATCGGGCTGCCGGGCGACAGTGTCTCCATCGTGTGGGGCACTCGCGACGTGTTGATCAACGGCGCGCGGTTCACCGTTCCCTCTGCCGTACCGAATAGCGTTGCGCCGAGCTCGGAGCGCGACGCGCAGCGGGTGTGGGTCGTCCCGGCCGGAAGCCTGTTCGTGCTCGGCGACAACCGGCCGGACTCCTGCGATTCGCATCTGTGGCGCGAGAACTCGTTCGTGCCCATCGGCAACGTCATCGGCCAGGCCGAAGTGACGTACTGGCCGCTTCGGAGCGCCACCTTCCTGAAGTAGCGCCTCCGCGCAGTCAGATTTTGGGGGACTGCGGCGGGTGTTGTCGACGATCCTGCGGAAGGCTGCGAGTCCGTTGCTTGAGCACCGACCGGCGAATGTCGGAGTACGCGGGTTAAAGCCCGACATTCGGGCTTGCAGCGACGGCCGAGATGAAGCAGGATGAACCCCCTGTGCGCTGAATATAGCGTGCACCCACCTCGTCAGACCCCAGGGATAGCGCCTCCACTCGTGATCTGCCCGTTTTGTGAACACCCCGACCACCGCGTGGTCGAGTCCCGCGTGAGCGACGCCAAGGACGCCATTCGGCGTCGGCGCGAGTGCGCCGCGTGCGGACAGCGGTTCACCACATACGAGCGGTTCGAAGAGATGCCGGTCGTCGTTATCAAGTCCACGGGTGAGCGCGAGCCGTTTGATCGGCAAAAGCTCCTCTCGGGTCTGCAGCGCGCATGTCACAAGCGCCAGGTCTCCACGCAGCTGTTGGAGATGGCCGTACGTGACATCGAAAGCGAGCTGCGCAACCGACTTCGGCAGGAATCGTCCAGCCAGTTGATCGGTGAGCTCGCACTGCGTCGCCTGAAGGACATCGACCAGGTCGCCTACGTGCGCTTCGCCTCGGTCTACCGTCGCTTCAGCGATGTCGAGGAGTTCGAGGAGGAACTCGAACGCCTTGAGCACGAGCCGCCGCTTCCCCGCGGCCAGGCCTCGCTCGACGAACACATGTTCGATAGCATTGACGATCCTCAACCCACCGGCCGGCGCTTGCGCGCGCTCGCGGGTGGTCTCACCACCGCATCATCATCCGAGCAGGAGGATTCCCCTTAATGGCCACCCAAGTCGCCGCCACACAGGTCACCGGTGACAACCGCGCACGTCTGGCGTTGCGCCGGTACTTCTCGACCGCCGGCGTGCATCCGTACGACGAAGTGCAGTGGGAAATGCGCTCCGCCGGCATCCAGGGCGAAGGCGGACAAGCCGTCTTCGAACAGGACAACATCGAGGTGCCGGCAGACTGGTCGCAGCTTGCCACCAACGTCGTCGCCTCCAAGTACTTCCGTGGCCAGCTCGGCTCACCGCGGCGTGAGTCCAGTGTCCGTCAACTGATCGACCGCGTCGTGCTGACGCTGCGTCGCTGGGGTGACGAAGAGGGCTACTTCGCCGATGCCGCCGAAGGCGACACCTTCGCTGCCGAGATGACCCACCTGCTCGTCAACCAGAAGGTGGCGTTCAACTCGCCGGTCTGGTTCAACATGGGCACCCGCGAGAGCCCGCAGTCGAGCGCCTGCTTCATCCTGTCGGTGGACGACACGATGAACTCCATCCTGCAGTGGATCGGCAAGGAAGGCGTCATCTTCAAGGGCGGCTCCGGTTCCGGCGTCAACCTGTCGCGCATCCGCTCCTCCCGTGAGGCGCTTTCGGCTGGTGGCACCGCCTCCGGTCCGGTCAGCTTCATGCGCGGCGCCGACTCCTGTGCCGGCGCCATCAAGTCCGGCGGCACCACCCGTCGTGCGGCGAAGATGGTCATCCTCAACGCGGACCACCCGGACATCAAGGAATTCGTCGACTGCAAGGCCAAGGAAGAGAAGAAGGCCTGGGCCCTTGGTGAGATGGGCTACGACATGGGCCTGAACGGCGAGGCCTGGCAGTCCATCCAGTTCCAGAACGCCAACAACTCGGTGCGCGTCTCCGACGAGTTTATGCTCTCGGTCGACGCCGACGAGAACTGGCACACCCGCGCGGTCACCACCGGCGAGGTCATGGACACCATGAAGGCGCGCGAGCTGATGCGCGACATCTCGGAGGCGGCATGGGTCTGCGGTGACCCGGGCATGCAGTTCGACTCCACCATCAACCGCTGGCACACCTGCCCGAACTCGGGTCGTATCAACGGCTCCAACCCGTGCAGCGAGTACATGCACCTGGACAACTCCGCGTGCAACCTGGCGTCGTTCAACCTGATGAAGTTCGTGGATGACGAGGGCACCTTCCTGGTGGAGGACTTCAACCAGGCCGTCGACACGACCATCACCGCGATGGACATCATCGTGACGCGCTCCGGCTACCCCACGGACGAGATCGGCGAGAACGCCCGCAAGTTCCGTCAGCTCGGCATCGGCTACGCCAACCTCGGTGCGCTGCTCATGTCGCACGGCCTTGCCTACGACTCCGACGGTGGACGCGCCTACGCCGCAGCCATCACCGCGCTCATGACCGGCCGGGCATACGAGATGTCCACCCGTCTTGCCGAGCGCATGGGGCCGTTCGAGGGCTACTCGGTCAACGCACAGCCGATGCAGGGCGTCATGCGCATGCATCAGCGCGCAGTCGATGACATCAAGCATCACCTCGTCCCCGACCCGGGCCTGTCGGCCGCCGCGCGCACCGCGTGGAGCAACGTGGTGGACCGTATCCAGGTGCACGGTGTGCGCAACTCGCAGGCCAGCGTGCTGGCGCCCACGGGCACCATCGGCTTCATGATGGACTGCGACACCACGGGCGTGGAGCCGGACATCGCGCTCGTCAAGTACAAGCGCCTGGTCGGCGGTGGCGTGATCAAGCTCGTCAACAACACGGTGCCCCGCGCGCTTCGCACGCTCGGCTACTCGGATGAGGACGTCGACTCGATCATCGCGTACATCGACGAGCACGAGACGATCGAGGGCGCTCCGGCGCTGCGCGACGAGCACCTGTCGGTGTTCGACTGCGCGTTCACCCCGCTCAAGGGCACCCGTTCGATCACCGCCTCGGGCCACATCAAGATGATGGGTGCGGTGCAGCCGTTCATCTCGGGTGCCATTTCGAAGACGGTGAACATGCCGAACGAGGCGACGCCGGAGGAGATCGCGTCCGCCTACATGCTGGCGTGGAAGGAGGGCGTCAAGGCCCTCGCCATCTACCGTGACGGTTCCAAGCGCACGCAGCCGCTGTCGACCGGTGGCTCCATGCCCGAGCCGATTCAGGCTGCCCGTCCGGTGCGTCGTCGCATGCCGGATGAGCGTGAGGCGATCACCCATCACTTCTCGATCGCCGACCATGACGGCTACATCACCGTCGGCAAGTACGAGGACGGCAGCCCGGGCGAGGTCTTCATGAAGATGGCCAAGCAGGGCTCGACGGTGTCCGGTCTGATGGACTCGCTCGCCATCTGCATGTCCCTTGCGTTGCAGCACGGCGTCCCGCTGCAGGTGTTGACCGACAAGCTGAGCCACATGCGCTTTGAGCCGTCGGGCTTCACCGGCAATCAGGAGATCCCGATGGCCAAGTCCATCGTGGACTACCTGGTGCGCTGGCTCGGCTCCAAGTTCCTCTCCGAGGATGAGAAGCGCCAGGTCGGCATCATCACCGAGCAGTACCGCCAGGAGGCTGTCTCCGACGCCAACGGTGCGGGTGCATCGGCGCAGGTGGTGGAACTGCCGACGGCGACGCCGTCGGTGACCGCACACACGCCCGGGCAGACGGAGCTTCCGCTGTCGCCGGCGCAGGGTGGCGCGTACACGTTCCGCATGCAGGTGGACGGCGCGATCTGCTCCAGCTGCGGCTGGACGATGATCCGCTCGGGCAGCTGCTACAAGTGCGAGAACTGCGGCAGCACGTCGGGCTGCTCGTAGCGTCTGCGTTTTTCGTGGTGGGGCCGCCCGGATGTCGGGTCGGCCCCACCGCTGTTTGTTCGGTGACGTGATCGCGTCCGCACGTGCGTGCTGGTCGCCGGTGGTCGAGCGCTGGCATTGTCTGTGGCATGCCTCCACTGTCGCCGCGGCTCAAGCAACGGATTCGACGGGATTACGGACCCGGATCGGATGCCGTCATCTCACTGCTCACTCGGTACGTCGCGGGCTTGCCGAACGCCGACTTGCAGGATGCGGAGCGTCTGCAGGCCGCCCCGGTCCTGGTCGCCGCCGGCGACGTGGATGCACTGCGCCGTGCACTCGAGCTCGGGCTGATCGACTGGCGGGATCTGCTCGTGGCTGCCGGTCTCGCCGATGGCGACTGGCCGCAGGTGCTCGATCGCGAGCTGCCGGCGTGACTGGTCGAGGTTGTTCAGGCGGACCCACGCTTCATACTTCAGGAGAGCACTGAGGCGACCTGAAGGACCGACCTGGGAATGGATCCGACCGACCCCCGAGACCGGCGACGTCCGGGTAGGCAGGCACTTGTTGGCGGTGCCGCCGCTGTCACGATCGTGGCGGCAGGCGTCGGATGGGCGGTACTGCGGCTGGACGGCAGCTCGTCGGATGGTCGGCCACGCCCACTGTCGCTGAAAACGGACTCCCAGGCGTTGGTGGCGACCGGCATGGCGCGAATTGTCGGCAGACGCCTGTATGCGGGGTCTGATCCGATTTCGGCGGACCTGGCGGCCGGTGAGCGGCTTCAGCCGGAGATCGCCGCCAGCCTCGTTCCACTTGCGGTGCGTGAGGACGCGGTGACCGATGTGGTCGTCTATTCGACCTGGCGGAGCTCCGCGCCGGATCTTCCCGCGGGCGCAGCAACGCGACCGGAACCTGTCACGGTCGGGAGACCGTCGATTCGTGTGTGGCGCGGTGTCGGCGGCACCGACGATCTCGTGGCAGACGGGGCATATGCGCCCGCAGTCGGTCCGAATGGCGTCATCGCGTATGCGAAGGGCGTGGCCGCGGAGCGACGAACCGACGGCCCATATCTGGCGCGGATCGCGGTGGGGTCCCTCGACTCGTCGTCCACGTCCTGGTGGACCACGACGCCGGGGCGGTACGTGCCGGTGGCGTGGGCCGGGTCTCAGCTGCTTGCCTACGTGATCGGTGAGGATGATTCGCTTGAGCTGCAGGCGTTCTCCGGCCCGGATTCGTCGCGGACCCTGATGCGTTCGGCGACGCTGATCGCCGTGTCGCCCGACGGCACGCAGGTGGCGGTCGCCGAACGGCAGGGCACGATCTCGCTCGTGGATGTCGAGTCGGGAGGCATTGCCGACGCCGTCGGGCTCCGCGGCACGGGCGACGGGCCGGACCCGGGTGTGGTCCGGCCGGGTGGGGGCTGGCGCGGCACGCGCATCGTGGCGAGCACCGCGCGTGGCCTTGTGGTGCTCGACACCGCGCCAACACTGCATGTGGCGGCGTTTCATCCCTCGACGAAGGCGATGCCCGGCGGAATCAGCGAGCCGCAATTTGTCAATGACGACACGGTGATCGGAACCGCACGACTTCCGGACGGCACAAGTACGGCGACCCCGCCCGAGACGCGAGCACCGACGGCCCTGGTTGTTTGCACCCTTTCGGCGAGCTCGTGTGCGCGCGGTTCGATCGGCCCGACGACCTTCGCGTGGCGGCAGTGGGTGACCAACTGGAGCCGGTGAGGCGCGGCCGTCGACGGGTACTTAACCGTTCTGGTGTCTGACACCAGAACGGTTAACTGTCGGATCCTGCAAATGCCCTGCTTCCGGGCACCTTGGAGTACCGTATCCCCACGTTCCACAGCGACCGGAGCGCTCAAGTCCCTCCCTCAGAACGCCGATTGACCTGATGTGATCACCGCCGCCAAGATCATGGATCGCGGCCGCCTTCTTCTCGGCCTCCTTCTCATCGCACCCGTCGCCGCCGTCGTTCCGACGGGCGCACGGTCCGCCGACGCACACGGTCAGACCGCCGGTGGTCCGCAATGGACGGCAACCGACGTCCCCAACCCGATCAAGGCGATCGACAATCCGCGTGACGTCGTGAACGCCCTGACCAAGCGCACCGTGCAGGGCCAGCAGGTGGTCACCGCCGGCGAGACGTCCAAAGAGACCGTCGTCGCCGCAAACAAGGCGGTCGGCGCAGCGGGCGAGATCGGCTCCGACGGCACCGGCGGCACGAAGACCACCAAAGCCTCCGATCCGAGCCCCGCCACCCCGCCCGGGCCAGTGCCGGTCGCGACGCCATCCATCTCAAGTTACCCGCCGCCACCCGACACCACCTTCGTGTTCCCGGTGGCAGGCGGCGCCTCGTTCACCAACGACTGGGGCGGAACCCGCTCCGGCGACCGGGTGCACCAGGGCATCGACCTGTTCGCCAAAGAGGCGACGCCGGTCGTGGCCGAAGTCAACGGCGTGATCTTCAACGTCGGCTGGAACGACGTCGGCGGATGGCGCTACTGGATCCGCGACCAGTGGGGCAACGAGTACTACCACGCACACCTGTCGTCCTTCTCCCCCGCAGCGGTGGAGGGAAGTCAAGTGACGGCCGGCACAGTGCTCGGCTTCATCGGCAACACCGGCGACGCCAAGACCACCCCGCCGCACATGCACTACGAGATCCATCCGGCAGGCGGCTCCTCCATTCCTCCATTCGGGTACATCAGCACCTGGCAGCGGGTCGGGTGACGCGACGCCGGCGGCGGCCAAGTCGGTAGCGTCTGCCCAATGGATCGAAACGCGCTCTCCACGGTCGGCATCCAACTGCCGGTGTTGCCGACACTCGTGCTCGGCGGCCTGCCGGGCGGCGCCGATTGGACGGGGCGACTGCTTCGCCTGGGCATCGACGTCGTCTCAAGCGGCGCCCAGCCCGACACCGACGCCACCCTGGCGGCGGTCAAGGACGCTGCCCCGTACCGACCGATCAAGGCCACCGGTGATCAGGCACGTCTCGCAGAGGGCGCATGGCTCGTGGAGACGCACGACCAGGCATCCGGGGGCATTCCGCTCGATCCGGCCCACATTCTCGTGGCGCAGGACGGGCTGCAGTACGACGATCAGAACGACGTGGCGGCGGTCCTGCTGCAAGCGGTGCGCGAGAACCCGGCGCACTGGTGGGTCGCAGCGCGCGGGCTCGACGACTGCTCCGCCGATGACGCCGAGCTGGCGCTCAGCGCCATGGTGGAGGGGACCAAGCTCGTGCGGCTCTACCTCACCAAGCAGCAGTTCGACATCTGACCGCTGACGCTTGCTAGGGCCCTGAGGCGCGGATCAAGCGCCGAAGCTGACGGACCTGCACCGCCCGCGCCGTCAACGTCGACTCCGCGATTGTGCCGCGGGTCGTGGCTGCGACGAGCTCGCGATACCCGCGCTCGGCACTGAGCGGACTGACGTACAGCAACAGGCTCGACCCGGCGTTGACCGCACGTGTGGCGATGTTTCGCTGACCGGCCAGTCCGCGGGCATCGAGACTGTCCGTGATGAACGGGCCGGGCTCGCCGATCGACCGTGCCAGCGCGTAGGCGCCCGGTGAGAGGACGGCGGGCGCCCGGGTGGTCAGCGGCGGGTAGATCGCATTGGACATCATCGCGAGCGTTCCGGCCTCGGCGCCGCAGCGCCGGTAGGCCCCGGTGTCGCGTCGAAGGAGGGCGACCGACCGACGAATCGATGTGACGGTGAAGTCCGTGTTCGCCGCCCCGGCGGCCCCCAACCCGGGGAAGTGTTTCAGTGCGCTGACCACGCCACCGTCGCGAAGCCCGCGGGAGAAGGCGCACGCCGCCACGGCCACCCGGGTGCGGTTGAACGAGAAGGCGCGGGTCGTCAAAAAGTTGGCGGAGGTCGTCGGCACGTCGGCGACAGGGGCAAGGTTGACATTCACACCCACCGCCCGAAGCGCCACCGCCGTGGCCCGGCCCGTCCGGCGGATCCTGGCGTTCGACCAACTGGCCATCGTGCGCGCCGATGCGACGGGAGGCAGCCACTTGAACCGTCGCACAAGGCCGCCCTCCTGGTCGACCGCGATCAACAGTGGCAGCCCCGTCCCGGAGGCCTCGGCGGCCGCCTGGAGCGTGCTCGTCAGCTGCTTCACCTGTGCGCGCGAGCGAATGTTCCCGCCCATCAACAGCACGCCGGCCACTTCGCCGGATCGAATGCGCTGGAGCAGCGCGTCGTCAGGTGCGGTCCCGCGCATGCCGGTGATCACCAAGTCGCCCGGGTGCCCCGGCCGTGCGTCGTCGAGCAAACCGGAGTCTCCGAGCAGGCTCGGTGCCCGGCTCAGCCCAACGTCGCGCTTGAACGCGGTGATCGCGACGGCGACTGCCGCGACCAGCAACACACCGGCGGCGAGGCGACGGCGACGGTATGGAACCGTTGAAAGGATTGGTGACTCCGATCGACCAGCGAATCGTTCCCGTGCCGAGTGCGCACTACGGCACGTAAGACAGATTCGGCCCCAACCACCGCTCGACCTCCTGCACCGGCATGCCTTTGCGGCGTGCGTAGTCGGTGATCTGGTCCTTGTCGACCCGACCGACGGCGAAGTACCGCGCCTCGGGGTGCGCCAGGTAGATGCCGCTGACCGACGCGGCGGGCAACATCGCGAAGTGCTCGGACAGCTGCATGCCGATCGCCTCGGCGTCGAGCAGCTCGAACAGCTTGGTCTTTTCCGAGTGGTCCGGGCAGGCGGGATAGCCGAATGCCGGGCGGATGCCGCGGTAGCGCTCAGCCACCAGGTCGTCGGTGGTGAGCTCTCCGTCGCGCTCGTACCCCCACTCGGTGCGGGCACGCTGGTGGAGCATTTCGGCGAACGCCTCGGCCAACCGGTCGGCGAGTGCCCGAACCATGATGGCCGAGTAGTCGTCGCGATCGGCCGTGTAGCGATCGGCAAGCTCGTGGGCGCCGAGGCCCGCCGTCACGGCGAACGCGCCAAGGTGATCGGACACGCCGCTGCCAACCGGCGCGACGAAGTCCGCCAGGGAAAACGACGGCTTGTCGTCGGCCTTCTCACGCTGCTGGCGCAACATCGGAAACCGCATCAACTCGGTGTCGCGCGCCTCGTCGGTGTAGAGCACGATGTCGTCACCGTCGGCGTTGGCCGGCCAGAATCCGTACACGCCGCTCGCCCGGATGGACTCGTCGGCCACAAGCGCGTCGAGCATCGTCGTGGCGGTGGCGTACAGCTCACGCGCCGCCTCGCCGTAGGTGGGGTGATCGAGGACGGCCGGGAACTTGCCGCGAAGCTCCCACGCGTGGAAGAAGAACGTCCAGTCGATGTAGGGGACGATGTCGCGGAGCGGGACGTTCTCAAGGACCCGCCGACCGGTGAAGCTTGGGGTCGGCACGTCGTCGGCGGACCAGTCGATGGCAAAGCGGTTGGCGGTGGCGTCGGCGAACGACATCAACGGGCGCGCCTGCTTGCCGGCATGCTGCTCGCGCAGCTTCTGTTGTGCGGCACCGAGGTCAGTGCGCATCTGTGCTCGCCGCGTCGGATCGATCAGCTGCGAGACCGTGTCGACGGCGCGTGAGGCGTCGAGCACATGGACCGACAGTCCCGAGTACTCGGGGGCGATCTTGACCGCCGTGTGTTGCTTGCTCGTGGTGGCGCCACCGATGAGAAGCGGCATGGTCATCTTGCGCCGCTCCATCTCGCGCGCCACCGTGACCATCTCGTCGAGTGACGGGGTGATCAGACCGGACACGCCCACCATGTCGGCGCCCTGGTCGATGGCCGCCTGCAGGATCGTGTCGGCGGGCACCATCACGCCCAGGTCCACGATCTCGTAGCCGTTGCAGCCGAGCACCACGCCGACGATGTTCTTGCCGATGTCATGGACGTCGCCCTTCACGGTCGCCATCACGACCTTGCCGGCCGACGTGGCGCCGGACGCTTCGCGCTCGGCCTCCATGTACGGCTCCAGCACCGCGACCGCGCGCTTCATCACGCGCGCGCTCTTCACGACCTGCGGCAGGAACATCTTCCCTTCGCCGAACAGCTCACCGACGATGCGCATGCCGTCCATCAGCGGACCCTCGATCACCTCGAGCGGAGTCGCGTACTTCTGGCGCGCTTCCTCGGTGTCGGTGTCGATGTGCTCTACAAGGCCGCGCACCAGCGCGTGCGACAGGCGCTCCTCGACCGTGCCCGATCGCCAAGCCTCGTCCACCTTCTGCGGCTCGTCGGAACTGGCGCTCACGGTTTGGGCGAACGCGATCAGGCGCTCGGTGGCATCGGGGCGGCGATTGAGGATGACGTCCTCGACGTGCTCCAGCATGTCCTTCGGGATGTCCTCGTACACGCCGAGCTGACCGGCGTTGACGATGCCCATGTCCAGGCCGGCCTCGATGGCATGCAGCAGGAACGCCGTGTGCATGGCCTCGCGCACCGGCTCGTTGCCGCGAAACGCGAACGACAGGTTGCTGATGCCGCCGCTGATGTGCACGCCGGGGCAGCGTTCCTTGATCCGCCGGGTGGCGTCGATGAAGCTGCGGGCGTAGTCGTCGTGCTCCTCAAGGCCGGTGGCCACGGCGAGCACGTTGGGGTCGATGATGATGTCCTGCGGAGGGATGCCGGCCTGCTCGGTCAGCAGTTTGTAGGCGCGTTCGGCGATCGCGACGCGCCGGTCGGCCGTGTCGGCCTGTCCTTCTTCGTCGAAGCACATCACCACGCAGCCCGCGCCGAATCGGCGAAGCTCGCGCGCCTTCTCGAGGAAGTCGGCTTCGCCCTCTTTCAGGCTGATGGAGTTGACGATCGGCTTGCCCTGCACGCACTTCAGCCCCGCTTGGATGACCGACCACTTGCTGGAGTCGATCATGAGTGGCACGCGGGCGATGTCGGGCTCGGTGGCGATGATGTTGAGGAACGTGGTCATCGCCTGCTCGGAATCGAGCATGCCTTCGTCCATGTTGACGTCGACGATGTTGGCGCCGTTTCGCACCTGGTCGGCGGCCACCTCGGTGGCGGTCGCGAAGTCGCCGTCGATGATCAGACGCGCGAAGCGCTTGCTTCCCGTGACGTTGGTGCGCTCTCCGATCATGGCGAAGTTTGCGCCGGGGAAGAGCGTGAACGGCTCCAGGCCGCTGAAGCGCGTGATGGTGTCGGCGGGCACGGGCACGCGCGGGGCGACGTCCTTCACGGCCGCGGCAACTGCGCTGATGTGGTCCGGCGTCGTTCCGCAGCAGCCGCCGATGATGTTGATCAGACCACTGCGACCAAACTCCGCCACGTGGGCGGCAAGCTGCTCCGGCGTCTCGTCGTAGCCGCCGAAGGCGTTCGGCAGGCCGGCGTTCGGGTAGCAGCTGATGTAGGTGGGCGCGGCGGTGGCGAGCTCCTCCAGGAACGGGCGCATCTCCTCTGCACCCAGCGCGCAGTTGATCCCGACGCTCAGCGGCTGCGCGTGGGCCACCGAGGTCCAGAAGGCGCTGACGGTCTGCCCCGACAGGGTGCGTCCGCTGCGGTCGGTGATCGTCACCGAGATCTGGATGGGAAGCTCAACGTCCCGCTGCGCAAACACGTCGAAGATCGCCACGATGGCGGCCTTGGCGTTCAGCGTGTCGAAGATCGTCTCCACGAGCAGCGTGTCCACGCCGCCGTCGATCAGCGCATGCACCTGCTCCGCGTAGGCCTCGCGCACCTGGTCGAAGGTGACGAGACGCTTGCTCGGGTCGTCGACGTCGGGTGAGATGGACAGGGTCCGGTTGAGCGGCCCGATCGAACCTGCGACAAATCGCGGCTTGTGCGGCTCGCGTGCGGTCCACTCGTCGGCCACCTTGCGGGCGATTCCCGCGGCCGCACGGTTGATGTCGCCAACCAGGTGTTCGGTGCCGTAGTCGGCCTGTGCGATGGCGGTGGCCGTAAAGGTGTTGGTGGTGGCGAAATCCGCGCCTGCCGCGAAGTACTCGCCGTGGATCTCTTCAAGGACGTCCGGACGCGTCAGCGCCAGCAGTTCCATGTTGCCCTTGAGCGGGCTCGGATGCTCGGCCAGGATCGTGCCGCGAAAGTCCTCCTCCTCCAACCCGTGGCGCTGGATCATGGTGCCCATTCCGCCGTCGAGCAGCATGATGCGTTCGCGGATGATGGACTCGAGTTGGGTGCGTGTGGACATCCCCGCAGGGTAGCGAATCGCCTGCACCTCACGGCCGTTGTGGGCGGAACGCCCCAGTGACGGCGCAGGTGGTGCGCAGTCGCCGACCGGCGTAGCGTTGCCAGACGACATGGCGAAGGGGGCCAGGATGCAGTGGCGGCGATGCGGGTTGACCTGGACGCGGGGGTGTGCGGCCGCTGTTGCCATACTGGGCGGGGGTGTTGCGTCGGCACAGGCGGCCACATGGACGCAGACGGCGGTTGCGGGACCTGTGACGGCAACGCTCACCACCACCTACACCAACTCCTACGACACCGTGCTGGACGCCGAGGACATGACGCTCACCATCACTCGGTCGGACGGCGGCGCGGGAGCCACCTACTCCGGTGCGTCGTTCGCCCCATGGGGACCGATGGGTGACTTCGTCGCAAAGACCGGGGCGCTCCAGCTGGTCGACCTGGACCGAAACGGCGATCCCGAAGCGGTGGTGGACGTATTCACCGGCGGGGCGCACTGTTGCTTCGTGTCGTTCATCGCGACCCGGCCGCCGACCGCCCCTGGCGCCTACACCCTGCTCACGGGGTACTGGGGCAACTGGCCGGCGCGACGGGTGGACCTGAACCACGACGGTATGGTCGAAATCGCGGGATTCGACGACCGTTTCGCCTACGCCTTCGGGGCCTACGTCGATTCGGTGATGCCCTCCCGGGTGTGGAACCTGCGTGCCGGTCGGCTGCAGGTGACGACCGGCAGCTACCGGGCGCGCGCCATCGCCTGGATGCGGCGTGACTGGCGCACCTACCTGTTGGCCAGACGGCTGCATCGCCCGGTCGCGGGACCACTGGCGGCGTACCTGGCGTCGGCATCGTCGGTTGGCCGAGATGCGTCTCGTGGCGCCTGGAAGCGGGCGGCACGCCTGCACCCCGACGCGGACGGCGTCCGGATGCTGCGCAACATCCGGTCGCACCTGGTGAAGTGGGACTACCGGTTCGTCGCCGTTGTGACGGACAATGGGTCACGGTGACCGGTGATGTTGTACGCACGGTGGTCGGCGGAGATGATGGTGATGAAGTAGTTGACTGGGAGGACCTGATGGCACCGGCATTCGTGCCCGGCCGGCGTGGGGTGGTGGTTGGAGCTGCACTGCTTGTGTGGTGTTCCTCTGCGAGCGCCGCTGCGCCGACCTGGTCGGAGACGGTGAGCGCGGGAATGGTGAGCGCCACCCTCACCACCACGTATGCGGATGCGGCTGACGTCATCTTGCGGGCCGACGATCTGGAGCTCGTGGTGACGCACCAGGGCGCCGGATCGCCGACCAGATGGCGCGGTGCGGCATTCAGGCCGTGGGGGCCCGACCAGGCCATCGTGTCGCGGGACGGTGCGGTGCAACTGGTGGACATCACCGGCGACGGCGAGGCGGAGGTCCTCGTCGACATCTACACCGGTGGCGCCCACTGCTGTTCGGTGAGCTACGTGGCGTGGCGGTCGGAGAATTCCGCGCGCTACCGCATGCGCGGAATCCGGTGGGGCAACAGCGCGGCATCGCTGAGCGACCTGAACGGCGACGGCGCCCTGGAGTTCGTCGGGGTCGACGACAGGTTCGCAACTGCGTTCGGGCCGTATGCCGTGGCAGAGTTCCCCGCCCGAGTGTGGTCGCTCGCAGCGGACGGGCCGACGGTGACGACGCGGCACTACCGCCCCTATGCCATGGCGGCCATGCGTTCCAGCTGGGCGATGTTCCTCGAACATCGCCGGCGTGGTGATCCCACGACCGGCGCCCTTGCCGCATATCTGGCCAACGCCTCCAACGTGGGGGGTGTCGCGGTGAGCGGTGGTTGGGGCCGGGCTCGGCGAGTGATGGGAACATCCGGCGCCCGCACAGTTCGGGCGATCGAACGACGCCTTCGGGGTTGGGGCTACCGGACGCGGTAGCCGCCGCGCGTGGCTCCGACGACCGTCTGTCGAATGAGATTCCGTCACCTCATCACCGCCGCCGCCGTGGCCGCTCTTGTGTGGACCGCTGCGGCCGACGGCGCCACACTTCGCCAGCGTGCCCACGCGGCACGGTCGTTTGCGTTTGCCATCGGTGACGGGGCGAGCACGCGCGACCTGTCGCGCTACGACCTGGTCGTGGTCGACGGTGACACGTCGGCCACGCGGGTGGCACAGCTGAAGCGTCAGGGAGCAGTCGTCCTTGCCTACCTGAGTGTCGGCACGATCGAACCGACGCGATGGTGGTACCGGGCGGCCGCACCGTACCGCCTGGAGCTGTGGGGCGATTGGGGCGAGTGGTATGCGGATACGTCCACGGTCGCCTACCGCGACCTGATCGCGACCCGTGTGGCGCCCCGGATTCTTGCGAAGGGATTTGACGGCCTGTTTCTGGACAACGTCGACATGATCGAGACGCACCCGGCACAGGCGACCGGCATGGTGGCCGTGGTGCGCGCACTTGGTCGACGGGTGCACGGCACGGGCAGGCTCTTGTTCACCCAGAACGGTCAGGAGATCCTCGGCCCCATGCTCCCCGTGATCGACGGCTGGAACCGGGAGGATGTGACAGCCACATTCGACTTCGACACCGGCCGGTACCGGTCGGTCGGCGTCACCGATACCCGGTATGCGACGGCGGCGATTCGCCGATTGCGCGCAGCGGGCAAGGTGGTCATGACAACCGACTACATGCTCGCCGCGAACCTGACGGCGCGCCGCCGAGCCGTGGACGTGGCCTGTCGCAACGGCGCATTGCCGTTCACCTCCGACATCGGGCTTCGCCGAATTGCCGCGACCCCGCTGCGTTGCCCCTAGGGGGCGGGCGGTCCGATGATCTCGGCCATCACGGCTTCGAGCCGTCGGATGAGCTCCCCGCGGGCGATCACCCGATCGGCGCCGGCGGCGCGCACCTGGTCCATCAGTTCGGTGCGCATGTGCGAGCAGAAGCCGACCACCGGCGCCTCGCCACGGCGGTCGTCCCCGGCAAGTGACGCGGTGAGCGCCGGGGCGTCGATGTCCACCCCGTCGATCTCGACCAGGATGGCCGACGGCACTCCGTCGGCAAGCGCTGCGTCGAGCCGCGCGACCTTGGCGACACCCTGTGCCGGGTAACCGAGCGCCTGCAGGGCGCCGACGATCTTCTGGCGCATCATCAGGTCGGGGACGACGACGAGGACGGGGTTGCTCATCCGGTCATCGTAGCCGCCCCTGGGATCGCCTATTCGCTGGGAATCGATTTCGGCGGAAGCGGGTCCGCTCGTCGCAGGGCCATTGCGGTGGTCACGGCAAGGATCACGATCCCGCCGACAAGCGTCAACGCACCGATGCGCTCGCCGTGGAACCACAGCGACCAGAGCGGATTGAGCGCCGGTTCGGCCAACAGGAGCAGTGACACCTGGATGGCGGCCACGTGGCGTACCCCGCGCGTCAGCAGCATGTAGGCAAACGCGATCTGGATGAGTCCCAAGTAGGTGACGAGCAGCCAGTCGGTCCGAGTGGCGGTCTGGATGGTGTCCATGGCGAACGGGATGCACGCCAGAAACGCGATGATGTTGCCGGCCAGTGTGGCGGCGGACGCGGCATCCGATCCCTGCGTCTTGCCAAGCCACCGAAGGCCCATGATGGTCGCCGCCCACCCGACGCTTGAGACCAGTGCGAGCAGGTTGCCGAGCATGGGCTGCGGGGCTGTGCGTATGGGGTCGGGAGCGTCGATGAAAAACAGCGAGAGCGCCGCCACAAGCGTGCCCATCAACGCCAGATCGCGCGCCGCGACGCGTTCCTTCAGCAGGATCGGTGACCCGATCGCGATCCACAGCGGGGCGATGGACTGGATGAAAATCGTGTTTGCCGACGTGGTCAGCTTGTTGGCGGCCACGAAGGCCACCACCGTCAGGGCGAACGCAAGGCCGACGACGATTGTGCGCCAACTCCAGTTGCGGCGGGTCACCGGAACGAGCAGAGCCAGGGCTGCGGCCGCGATGGCCGAGCGCAGTGCGGCGACCGCGAGGCCGCCATCGAAGCCTTCGAAACTTGTGCCCTTGACCGCGGCGCCGCCCGTGGAAAACAGGATCGCAGCGACGATGATCTGAAGGCGGGCGACCGACACGTGTGAACCTTCGCAGGTTCTGCGGGCCGCGTTCCCGGCTGCCCGCCGTGGCGGCGGTCAGATGGTGCGGGGTGACGGCCAACGCGCCCGCCACCCCGCCCATTTCCCGACTCGGTCGGCAGTTACCTGCCGGCGCGACGGTTCGTGATGGCGTAAGTGCCATCGTTGCCCGTCACCGAGTGCTGCGTGTTGACAAACAGGGTGTGCGGGTCACGCCCGAAGTAGATGCCGGTGCCTTCGGCCCCGGGGTCCTTCAGTGACGCGAACAGCGAGATCGCAGGGGCGTAGCCACCGTGGTTGGCGTTGACATCGGCAACCCAGATGTCGGCCGGAACGTTGTCCTCGACGATCCACAGCTTGCCGTCGGGGCCATTGGCCAGGTTGTCCACGGCGCGGAGGCCGGTGATGCCGAGGGCCTTGTTCTCCTGCGGTGCGTTGACACCCGGCGCCACCGCGTAGTGCACGGTCGGTGTCGAGCCCAACGTGACGGCCACGATCGCGCCGGGTCCGCTGGTGTTGGCCGGGTTGGTCACGTCTTCGCAGGTGAGTGCCGCGTAGAGCGTCTGGCCGATGCGCTCCAGATCCTCCGGGCGGCAGAACTCCGTTCCTCCGACTGCGGCGGCCGCGACGCGCGCGCTGATCTGGGCCTGCGCCATGTCGAGGTCCACCCACGTGGCCGTTCCGGTCTTGCCGGCGTCGACCTTCAGGACCTGCAGCTGACCTGCGGACAGGTCACCGCGACGCGTGGGGACGAAGCGGTAGATGGAACCGCGTCGATCCTCATCGATCACGTACACGTTGCCGCGGGCATCGATCTCGATACCTTCATGCGACAGGGATCCGAGCATCGGTCGCACCTTGACCGACCGCGCCTTCATCGGGTTGCGTTTGTTGAGCTTCAGCTCGTAGAGCAGCCCGGAGGTCGCCTGGGGCACCCGGGGATCGGGCAGGTCTGCGGCAATCGCCTCTTCGGCGAACAGGAGCGTTCCCCACGGGGTCCACACCAGGCCGTCCAACGCCTCCCAATCGCCACGCTGCGTGAGCACCTTCGTCTCGCCCGTCTTGGTGTCGATGACGCTGAGTGCGCCGCCACCGTCGGCGACGAACCCGTCCTTCGCAGACTGGGGAAGTCCCGACGCGCCGCAGGCGACATCCCAGAGGAACGGACGAACTTCATGCGTGCGGTACAGGTAGCGGCCGCGCTGACGACCGCTCTCGTTGCTCACGGTCATGTCCGGCCAGTCGGAGTCCGGATTGGTCGTGCCGCTCGCGCACCGGCTGTTGTAGATGTCCAGGTCCGTGTCGTCGGACACGACCTTCTGCGTGTATCCCGAAGGAATGACAAACGGTGCGGTGAGGTCAGCGGTCTGGTTGTAGGCCGAACCGGCGATCGGCGAAAAGGGATGCGGACCGGTTCCGCGTCCCGACAAGGCGCCTGCCACAGTCGTCGATGCTGCAGCGATCAGTAGTGCGCCAAGAACAATGCGTTTCATGCATTTCTCCTGTGTGAATGAAGCTGGATGCTTCGCTCCACGAGTGTCTGTGCTGGCGACGCTCGGATGGGTGAGCTGGTGGGAGACGTGTGGTGAACGTGTGGTGGCCGCGCGGAGGGTCGGCGGTCGTTTGCACGTGATCAGTCGTGCCACGGAGGCGGGTGTGGCACGGCTGCTGTCACACTGATCGGATGTCCGTACCCGTGATCCCCCTTGAACACTTCTTCGACGACCCTGAACGTGCTGCCGCGCGCGTGTCGCCTGACGGGTCGCGCCTGTCGTGGTTGGCCCCGGCCGACGGTGTGCTGAACGTCTGGGTGAGTCCGCTTGAGGGCGGAGATCCCGTGCAGGTCACGCACGACGGTGATCGGGGTGTGCGCTCGTACGCCTGGACCCGTGACTCGTCGCGCATCCTGTACCTGCAGGACACCGGCGGTGATGAGAACACCCACCTGTTCGTCGCCGAACTCGACTCCCCGAACGCCGCCGATCGCGATCTGACGCCGTGGGACGGCGTCAAGGTGAGCGTGGTCGATGTTCCCCAGAACGATCCCGGGCATGTGTTGATTTCGGCCAACCGCCGCGATCGCTCGGTGTTCGACGTGGAGCGCCTTGATCTGGCGACGGGTGAGACCACGCATGTGGCCGAGAACCCCGGCAACATCATGGGGTGGTTGACCGACCGCGACGGCGCGCTTCGGGCTGCGTCGGCCCAGACTCCGACAGGTGATCATCAGCTGCTTGTCCGCGACGACGAGTCGCAGGACTTCCGCCTTCTTGCGGAGTACGCCAACGAGGATTCCGGGATGCCGTATGCGTTCAGCGCAGACGGAACCGAGCTGTATGTGGGCAGCGCCGTCGACAATGACCGCGTTCGTCTGGTGGCCGTCGACGTGCGATCCGGTGCGGAGCGTGTGATCGATGGGGATGACGAGGCTGATCTCGGCGGACCGATCATTTCCGATCGCACCGGTGAGCTGCTCGGCGCGGTGTACCGTCGCGATCGTCTGGTGATCAATACGTTCGATGACGGCTTCGCCGCGGACCTGGCGGCGGTGCGGGCGATCCATCCCGGCGATCCGATGATCGGTTCGAGCGACGACGAGGAGCGGTACTGGACGGTCGTCTTTGACGATGATCGCGACCCGGGTGCCACGTACCTGTTCGATCGTCAGACCGGGCAGGCACGATTGCTCTTCAGGTCGCGGCCGTGGCTGGTGCCCGAGACGCTTGCTGTGCGTGAGCCGGTGCAGATCACCTCGCGCGACGGCTTGACGTTGCACTGCTACCTGACGCGCCCTGTGGGTGAGGAGCGCAACCTGCCGATGGTGCTGCTGGTACATGGCGGTCCGTGGGCGCGCGACAGTTGGGGCTGGGACCCGCAGTCGCAGTTCCTCGCCAACCGCGGGTACGCGGTGCTCCAGGTCAACTACCGCGGCTCAACCGGCTTCGGCAAGGCGTTCACGCATGCGGCGGAGCACGAGTTTGCCGGAAAGATGCATGACGACCTGATCGACGCGGTGCACTGGGCGATCGGGTCGGGCATTGGCGACGAACAGCACATCGCGATTTACGGCGGAAGCTACGGCGGGTACGCCGCACTCGTGGGCGCAACGTTCACGCCGGAGGTGTTCGCCGCGGTGATCAGCGTGGTGGGTCCGTCCAACCTTGTGACGTTGGTCAAGAGCTTCCCGCCGTACTGGCGTCCGCTGCTCGCCGGAACCTGGTTCAAGTTCGTCGGCGACCCGGAGGACCCGGAGCAGCTGGAGGACCTGAAGGCGCGCTCGCCGATCAACCGGGTGGACAAGATCGTGGCGCCGCTGCTTGTCATCCAGGGCGCCAACGATCCGCGCGTGACCAAGCACGAGTCCGACCAGATCGTGGATGCGCTTCGCGAGCGCGGCGTGCCGGTGGAGTACATGGTGAAGGACGACGAGGGACACGGCTTTGCGAAGCCGGAGAACCGCAAAGACATGTACCGGGTTGTCGAACGATTCTTGGCGACGCACCTGGGGGGTCGCGCCGCCGAGTAGTTAACCGTTCTGGTGTCAGACACCAGAACGGTTAACTAGGAGACGCTTAGCCTCCGGGCACGATCACCTGGGTCACGTCAGCCCCGTTCGTCAGCACGATCAGACGCTCACCGACCAGGCGCCTGGTCGTGTATTCCCGTGGCAGCAGGCTCCTTGGGATGTGGTACGGCGTGACGATGTCTTCGCGCACCCAGTCACGGACAGCACTGCCGGAGTAGCGCCACAGGACGATGTCGAAGCCGTCGCCCGTGGCCCTTGCGGATCTGACCTGCCCTTGGTCGTACAGGCGTAGGCCTGTCGGGGTCGGTGGCAGCCGTGCCGACGCCGCGATTGCGTCCATCTCGGCGAGAATCGACGCCAGACGTGTCCCGGTTGCCGTCGTCGTGGCCGCCAGCTCAAATGCCGGCGGATCGGAGATCACATACTGAGCGATCGTTCGAGTGCCGCCGGGACACTCGATCGTCCACATGCGGTAGTCCGCGTGACGACGTCCGAGAATCGCACTGTGCGCTTGTTTGAGGACGAGTGGGTTCGGACTGGTCTGTTGGCAGACGTTGTACATGTCCCCACCACGAACGGGCCTCTCTGGCACCGGCCCGGTCGACCCCGGGGAGTACCGGTGGAACATCACGGGGCAGCTCGACTGCGGGCCGAGGCACCACGTGTACGGGCCACTGAGGCGATCCGGCGAGTACTCGGCACGCCACCCGTCTGGAACGACGAGGTCGGCTCCCGCCAGGGTGACTGGGCCCGGCCCTGCGGCCGCCGGGGTGGTTGGTACTCCCGGGATGAGGCCGTCGGTCCTCGTCGGAGGAGTGTTGGGAGACGACGGTGGAGTGGGCGCCCGCACGGCGCTGGCGACGATGATGCCGACGACGACCGCTGTGACACCGATCGCTGCGAGCGGGACCAACCAGCGGCGGTTTGCTCCGCGATGTGCGATGTCACCCGACGCCCATGGCGCCGTCGGAACGGGCTGCTCATCGGGCACCTGCGTTTGCGCGGTCACGTCGAGGGCGCGGCGCAGTCGCTGTTCGAGGGGCTGGTGGATGGTCACGGCGCATCTCCGAGCATCTCGCGGAGTCGGGCGAGGCCACGACTGGCGGTTGACTTGACGGTGCCGGTTGAAACGCCAAGCGCGTCGGCAATCTGCGTCTCGGAAAGGTCTGCCCAGTAGCGCAGCACGATCACCTCCTGGGTGCGGCGTGGGAGGGTGCGAATCGCCGCCATCATCTGCTCGTCGATGGCGGTGTCCGCCTCCGGTGCAGCGGCGTCGGCGTTCATGCCGATGGCCGCGATGTGGCGTCGGGCGACCGCGCGTCGGCGAATCAGCGACCTGCAGCGATTGATGACGGCAATACGCAGGTAACCGATCGCCGCGCCGGGGTCGTCCAGGCGTGTGTGGTTTCGGTGGAGCGCTACGAAGGCATCTTGGACGGCGTCTTCGGCGCTTGGCAGATCGTGGACGAGGAGTACCGCCAAGCGAACCATGGTGTGCCACTGGCTGCGGTAGATGCCGTCGACATCGACCTCGCTGGTGTCATCGGGGTCGGTCTCGGCGGTGAGCGGCAGCGAGGGGCGTGTGGGATATCGGATCACATCAGTGAGTCGCTACAACCGCCCAAAAGGTTGAATGGAACTGTGCGGTCGTGGCCGCGCTCATGTCAGCGGGAAGAAGCGGTGCGTCCGCCGCCCGAGCGCCGCCGCTCGCCCAGATCGATGACGTGGCTGGTTCCGCCCGGGTCCTTTCGGACGTGGATCGCGGCGCCAAGGCGTTCGGCGACGCCGGGCAGGTGCGTGATGATGACCACCAGGCGGCCGTCATTTGCCATCTGCTCCACGCCGCTGATGGCGAGCTCGAGCGAGTCGGCGTCGAGTGATGAGAACCCTTCGTCCAAGAAGAGGCATTCCAGGCGGCCCTCGGCGCCGCTTGCGATGTCGGCGAGCGCGAGCGCAAGCGAGAGGCTCGCGAGAAACCGCTCTCCACCCGACAAGGTTGCGGCGCTGCGAACGCGGTGGTCGCGGCGATGGTCCACCACGGCAAGATGGTCCGGCTCACTGCCCGTGAAGCTGAACGCGCCATGCGACAGGGCGAGCAGGCGAGTGGTCGCGCCAACCGCCAGGCGCTCGTGAAAGCGGCTCAGCAGGAACCGGGGGAAGCGGTTGGCCTGCAGGTCGATCGCCACCTGCCCATACAGGTCGGCTCGTCGGCGCTCGTCATCGGCGCGTGCCTGGAGACGCCGCGACTCGCCGGCGCCGGTCTCGATTGCGGCAAGCGCCTCACCGGTTGCGCGTCGAGCGGTGGTCGCCGATCGCAGACGCGGTGCCAGGTCACGTGCGCTTTGCACGCCCACGTCAGCCCCGAGCGCCGCGATCTCCGACGACAGTTCCGCCACGCGCGCGTTGGCGGTGGTGATCGTGTCGGCGGCCTGCCCAGCCTGGGTCTCGCCGAACGCGACGAGCCTCGCCGCCTCGCTCACGAGTTCGGCCGGTGCAAGCTCAGGTGCAGGTGGTGGGGTGTCGAGCCGGGTTGCAAGGACTGCAAGCGCCTGGCGCAGCGCACCCATCCGCTGCGTCTCAAAGGTGCGCACCACCTCTTCTGCCGCCTCGACGTGCGTCGTCGCCTGCCCGACGTAGCGTGTCGACTGCAGCACAGATTGCTCCAGCAGCTCCAGCTGCTTGACCGCCGACGACAGCGCAGTGACGGGATCATCGAGCGTGGCCCAGTCCCCCAGGCGCGTGGCGAGCGCGTCGATCTCCGCCTGGTCGCGTTCCAGGCGTCGTTCAGCTTCGAGGAGCGATCCGCTGTCGTGTTCAACCGCAGCCGAGAGTGCTTGGACGCGCGGCGCAAGGATCCCATGCTCACGTTCCAGTTCCATCAGCTCTTCCCGCAGCGCCGAGAGGGTGGCCTCATCGCCGTCCACCACTCCCCCGACGGCGCGCAACATGGCCACGGCATCCGCCGCGGCGGTCCGTGCGGTGGCGTCGTGAAGTTCGGCGGCGCGAAGGTTCGCGTCCGCCTTCATGGCGGCGGCGGCAAACGTCTGGGAGCGGGCGTGCAGCGTGGCGACTCCGGCTTCGACCTGGGCGAGATCCTCGACCGGTTGCGGCGGCGCGGTGTACACGGTCTGTCGGCACACGGGGCATGGTTTGCCCGGCACGAGCTCTCCGCGCAGTTGCTCAGTCACATGCGCGTGGCGCAGCTCACCCATCGCGGACTCGGCAACCGACGCCTCCTCTGTAGCCTGCTGGGCGCTTCGTCGCGCCTCTTCCCGAACGGTGCGCGCGGCGGCCAGAGCGTGCGTCGATTGGGTGACGACTGAACGTGTTGAGATGGCGCGGGTCAGGGCATCGGCGATGGCCTCGCGCGTCTCGCGTGCCGTGGCCAGGACACCAAGGCGACTTCTGCTGGAGTTCAACTCGCGTTGGCGTTGATGCAGATCGGCTCGACGCTGTTCGTGCTGCTCGCGCTCGGCCGGTAGCGCCCGCTTGGCGAGGGCAGCACGCTCGGCGTGGGCGCGAAGTGCACCGAGCTCCGTCGCGGTGCCGCCATGGCGCAGCCGAAGCTGTTCGCGTCCGGCCATGGCTTCGTCGAGGGCTCGTTGCGCGTCGTCGCGGCGGGCTCTGGCCTCGGCGAGTGTGCGAAGGAGCGCGGCATGTTCGTCAACGACGTCGGCGTGGGATTCGCTCGTGCCGACCTCATCCAGTGCGATGCGGATCTGTTCGCCCCGGTGGGTTGCACGCGCGATGTCGGTGGACGCGCCATCCAGTTGCGCCACAAGCGGCTGCAGCGACTGCAGTGTGGCGACGGTGGCGGCGGCGGTGCGTGCGGCCCGCGCCCGTGCCGCGCGTTCTGCCTGGGTGATTTGGCCGAGGCGTCCGCGCTCATCATCGAGTGCGTCGGCGGCCGCCAGATGCGCGTCGCGTGCGCCGACCGCCGTGGCCCGAACCGCGTCCAGGCTGGTGATGCCGAAGAGTTCGCGGAGGATGCCGTCACGATCCTTGGGTGCCGCTTGCAAGAACTGGGCGAAACGGCCCTGCGCGAGCAGCACGGCGCTCGTGAATGACTGGAAGGTCATCCCGATGAGTGTGGTGACGGCCGTGTTGACGGTGGTGGCGCCGATGGCACGATCGACGACCTCATCGTCACCTTCGAGTTGCTCCAGCAGGTGGGCGGGCTCAGGTGCGTCGCGACCGAATCGTCGTGTCACGCGCCAGGTCCCTTCACCGGCCGAGAACGTCAGCACCACTTCGCCGTGGGTGGCACCGAGGGTCAGGAGCTCGCGAGACGCGGCGACCTCGGATGTCCGGCCGAAGAGGGCGAACGAGATGCCGTCGAGGATGGAGGTCTTGCCGGCGCCGGTGTCTCCTGAGATGACGACGAGCCCGTGGTGGCGAAAGTCGACGGTCTCGTCGGCGTAGGAGCGAAAGCCGATCAGGCGGAGCGTCTGTGGTCTCATCGCTCGCCTGTCCGCTCGACGACGTCGGTGAACGTGGCAAGCAGGTCGCTGTGGTGCGTTCGCCCGGTTGTCGTCAGCCACTGTGCGTACATGTCGGGCAGTGACGCGGCGACCGGCTCGTCCTCGGTGGAGGGCGGCTGCGTCGGGGAGCCTTCGTTGAGCTGCTCCACGCGCAGGGCGTTCGGGATGCGGTCGCGCACCTCGCGTACGACGTCCAGGCGCACACCGTCGGATTGCACTTCGCAGAAGAACCAGGCGTTGTCATGTTGGGCGGCCAGGTCCGGCAGCTGGTCGAGCGTTCCGCGCAGGCGGATGAGTCGCCGTCCCGCGGTGACCGGAACCTCGGTCACCTGTGCCACGTCTCCTTCCAGGTCGACCAGGGTGACGGAGGGGTTGGTGCCGTCCCCGCTGAAGTCGAGTGCCAACGGACTGCCGCAGTAGCGACCGGTGGTTGGAATTGCCCGCATCATCTGCGGCTGGTGCAGGTGTCCCAGGGCCACGTAATCGAACGTGGCGGGGAAGGCCCCGCCGGGAACGGCGTAGGTCCCAGCCAGTGTGAGCTCGCGCTCACCGCCGCCGGAGACGCCGCCTTTGACCATGGCGTGTGCAAGCAGGACGCATGGGCCTGGGTGGTCACGGCGGCTGGCGGCCGCCTGGTGTGCGAGTCCCTCGAGGCGTTCGGTGACAAGTTCGGCGTATGCGGCGCGTGAGACCCCGCGATCGTCACCGGTGGCGGTGGGGGTTTCGGCCGGTTCCGGCCACGGCATGCACGCGACGGTGAGTCGGCCTGCGGCGGTGTCGACGCCGAAGACTGCCTCGGATGCGGCGAGCAGGATGCGCGGCGCCAGGTACGGTGCGATTTCGGCCCAGAAGAGCGGTTCGTCGTGGTTCCCGGTGATGGCCACCACAGGTGCCACTTGGGCGAGGCGTTCGAAGGCCTGCAGACAGGTGGACAGCACGAGCGGTTCGACGATGCGTCGGTCCATGATGTCGCCGCTCATCAGGATGGCGTCGACGTCGTTGTCGGCCGCAATCTGCGCGATTTCTTCGAGAGCGTCTGCGAACTCGCGGAGTCGGTCGACGCCGTACAGGCGTTTGCCGATGTGCCAGTCACCGGTGTGGAGAAGCCGCATCCTCAACCCATCCGGGAAGGAGCGGGTACAGCGGTGTCGAATCCAGCCGGAAGCAAGGACGGCGTGGGCGCGTTGGGGCGAGCAATCGCGCTCATGCCACTTGCTGATTTGGCCCACCGGCAGGTCGGATGATCGCTCTTGCGGCGCGGCGAAAGTTGCACGTGTGGAGTATTGCAGGCCGCAGATTGGCCGACGCCTCGCTCGGGCCGCTTTCATCCCACAGAGCGGCCGATCCGACCGCTCGCCAAACAGCTCCGCTGACGGGCCCCATCCGGCGCACCAGGCCACGCTCGCCTAGCCGCGGGCCGCGCCTCCCGGTCTCGGCCGCGCCGGCGGACCGCGAGAGAGCGAGCCGACAATGCGAAAAAACACATTTGGCCTGCGAGTTGTGCCAATCGTGTTTATTGCGATCCAATTGCGATGCAAAGTTGGCACAGAGCGATACAGACGTGTGACGTTCGGATCGGCATCCTCGGCCTGGAATGGTGCGGTGCGGTGGCAAGGCGTTGGATCTGAGCGAGGATGCGATTGTGGCGAGCGGTGCCAAACACGACGAACACGACGAGCGAGACGAGTCAGATGAGCGGGAAACGCGGCCATTGCGGCTGCTCTGCGCAATCTGCAGCGCCCCCAGGGCAACGACGCCGCACCTCATGACCCATGGCGTCGTCGTCCACCTCTGCGCGGTGCATGGTGATCTGAACTATCTGCGGCGTGATGGTGGCCAGACGTTCGCCCGTCGCCTGATGGAGCTGTGGGCAGCCCACGGGTCACTGACATTCAAGCGTCGCGCCGCCTTGCGGGGTCACCTCAGGCGCGTCCTGGTCGCGTCGACCAATGACCTGCCGGGAAGCTATGCCTGGAAAGCGCAGCGCACCCATGCGGAGGCACGCTTTGCAGCCGGGACTGAACCCGACCAGGTGATCCGGGAGGTGCGCGACCCGCACCGTTTCCCGGGCCATCCCCCGTCGCTTCGAACCATCAGACGGTGGCTTGCGGAGGGGCGATGGCTCACAGCTGCATCGCACGGACCCTCACGCGACGTGGTGGGAACCATCATCAAAGTGCTGGACATCTTCGACACCATCGACCGCAAAGCACGGCGCTTCTGGCACACGCAAGACCCGGGGAGTGTGGAATACCGGCGCGTCCTCGGGCTGCTGGACGCCCCGTAGACGGCCAACTGGCGGGCGGCGTGCGCCGGCTACTCCTCCATGGACCAAAAGCGCAAGGCGAGCATGAGTGCAATCGCCAGGGCGACGACGCCTCCCAGGATGAGCGGCAACCGCCACGGCGCGGACTGCACCACCTCGTAGTCGGCGCTCGCCAGTTCCTCGGCACGCGTGGCAAGCCCGGCAACCCACTCGTCCTTCGGCAATCGGTCGGCTGCAAACGTCAGTGATTCGGACGCTGCGGTGTAGTCGCGCTCCCAATAGGACCGCATTCCGTCGGCGAACGTCGTCTGGGCCGGGGTTGTCCCCACAGCGACGTTGGCGTTCGAGGCAAGCTGACGGATACCGGATGACCGCGTCATCACCGACGACTCGCCCGGTGCAACGGCACGCTGGATCACAACGCCGCGAACGTGTCCGCTTTCGTCGAGAACCGGTCCCCCCGTGTCACCCACGTTGTCGCCGATACCGGACACCGTCACCAGATTCGCATCGTCGCTGCCCTCGACCTTGCCGGCCGGGCCGAGCGCGCCTCGTTGCAGCGCCGGCTCG
Organism: uncultured Actinomycetes bacterium; assembly: GCA_937871165.1. GTDB lineage: Bacteria > Actinomycetota > Thermoleophilia > Miltoncostaeales > Miltoncostaeaceae > CALMEC01. Next base: position 3,951 of record CALMXK010000182.1, on the reverse strand, counting down.
GTATCACGTTGGCCGCCAAATGCCACCAGCACGACCGGTGTGCCGAGCGTCGTGGAATCGTCCAGCGCCAAGGCAGGCGCATCGCGCACGGGAATGCGAAGGAGCGCCAACTTGGACGGCGCCGTGGCCTTGGTCGTCTGCAGGACCGTGGCCTTCACGGTCGTCGTCGCGGGCGTCGGCCCCGGGCTCGCACGACGCAGCACGATCGATGTGACCGACGACGTGATGCGGACGTCATTGGGATCGAACGCCGCTACTCCCGGGATGTCCAGCTCACTCACAGCGGCGGCAAGCGCTACTGTCGGTGGGCGAACCAGCGGGCGTGCGGTGACGACGATGCCGGGGCCGACACCGAAGGCTGTTCCCTCGATCGTGACGGCCCGACCGATCCGCACGACACGACGGTCGTCGGCAAACTGATCGACCCGGATCGTCACGGTCATGCGATAGACGGACGGCAACGCCGAGAACGCGGCGCGATCGAGAGGGTCGCGCGGAGAGTCGTCCAACGCGTGCGCCGGCGACGCGAGGAACATCGCAACGAGCGCGCCGGCACCAACCAGTCGCGCGATTGGGCCCACCCATGTGTGGCGTCTCATGGGCTCGTGGCCAGAAAGACGAAGGCCGCGAACAAGGCCATGTGCACCACACCCTCCAGGCGAGTCGCCCTCCCTGGTACCACTGTAAGGACACTGACCAACACGGTCAAGGTCAACAAGACCACCTGCAGCGAGCTGAGGCCTAAGTGAAGCGGCGTGTCGATCCACAGTTTGGCGATGGCGATGGTTGGAATCGTCAGGCCGATGGTTGCGATCGACGAGCCGATCGCCAGGTTCAAGCTGGTCTGGAACCGTCCGCGTCGCGACGCTCGAACCGCCGCGATGCTCTCGGGAAGCAACACCAGCAGCGCGATGACCACGCCGACAAACGAGTGGGGAAGACCCGCGTTCGACACCCCGGACTCGATGGCCGGTGACGTGACCTTGGCAAGGCCCACCACGCCGATCAGCGACCCCACCAGCAGCCCGACGCTGAGCCACGTGGTTTGGATGGTCGGCGGTGTGGCGTGCGCGTCGTCATCGATCACCTCACCCTGGCCGCTCACCGGGAGGAAGAAGTCGCGGTGGCGGACCGTCTGGTTCGCCACGAAGGACGCCCACAGCACGAACGATGCGGACGCGGCGAACGCCAACTGCCCAGGGGTGAACTCCGGTCCGGGCACACTTGTCGTGTAGGTCGGAACCACCAGACAGAGGGTGGCCAAGGTCGCAACGGTCGCAAGGGCGCTGCCCGTGCCCTCGGCGTTGAAGTGCGTGAACCGCGTTCGCCACGTGCCCACCAACAGCGAGATTCCCACGATGCCGGTCAGGCAGATCATGAATGCCGAGAAGACCGTGTCACGGGCCAGCGTGGAGGCCCCCGACCCACCGCTCACCATCAGCGTCAGGATCAGCCCCGCCTCGATGACCGTCACAGCGATCGCGAGGACGAGCGAGCCGAACGGCTCACCCACGCGATGGGCGATCACCTCGGCGTGCTGGACCGCTGCGAGCACCGCGCCCACCAACACGAGCGCCACAAGTGTGAGCGCAGCCACGCCGAGATCGCGGCCCCACGTTGCACCCAGCACGACGAGCCCGACGATCGGCAGGACCACCGCCCACCGCGTCAGGATGCCGACCAGACGCATCAACCCACTAGTGGCGGAAGTGGCGTCGTCCGGTGAAGAGCATGACGGCGCCGCGGTCGTTGACGGCCTTGATGACCTCGTCGTCGCGAATCGAGCCACCGGGCTGCACGATCAACGTCGCCCCGGCATCGAGTGCGGTCAGCGGACCATCGGGGAACGGGAAGAACGCGTCGCTCGCAACCGCGCACCCTGCGGTGTCCAGTCCGGCGATGGCCGCCTTCTCGGTGGCAAGGCGCGTGGAGTCGACCCGACTCATCTGGCCGGCGCCGATGCCGATGGTGGCAAGACCGCGGGCGAAGACGATGGCGTTGCTCTTGACGTGTTTCGCAACACGCCAGGCAAACAGCGCATCTCCCCACTGATCCTCTGTCGGCTGCGTGCTGGTGACGACCTCCATGCGGTCGCGGTCTTCGCTCTCGGTGTCGCGGTCCTGCACCAACAGGCCACCGGTCACGCGACGGAAGTCCATCTCACCCGGGTTCATGCGCCGGCGCTCTCGGTTCTCGAGCAGGCGGACGTTCGGCTTCTTGGTGAGCACCGCGAAGGCTTCCTCATCGAAGCCCGGCGCCATCAGCACTTCCACGAACGTGCCCGCCAGCTTGGTGGCGAGCGCCATGTCGACGGTGCGGTTGACGACGATGACGCCCCCGTATGCCGAGACGGGATCGCAAGCGAGCGCCTGGTCGTAGGCCTGGTTGATGTCCGACGCGACGGCAACACCGCAGGGGTTGTTGTGCTTGACGATCACGCAGGCCGGAAGCTCGAACTCGTTGTTCAGGTTGCGGGCCGCATCCAGGTCAAACAGGTTGTTGAACGACAACGCCTTGCCGTGGCGCTGCTCCACCCGCGCGAGCAGATGGGTACGTGCGCCGCGGTCGCCGTAGAAGGCGGCGCGCTGGTGCGGGTTCTCGCCGTAGACCAGGTCCGAGACCTTCTCGAACTCCAGGGTCACGAAGTCGGAGAAGTCTCCCTCGTCCACCGACATCCACTCGGAGATGGCGGCGTCGTAGCGAGCCGTGTGGCGGAACGCGTCCACGGCGAGCGCCTTCAACGTGTGCTTGTTCAGCTCGCCGCCGCTCTCCTGCAACTCCTCCATCACCGCGTCGTACTGCGCGGGCTCGGTGACGATCGCGACGCGCTGATGGTTCTTGGCCGACGCGCGCACCATGGCTGGGCCACCGATGTCGATCTGCTCGATGATGTCCGCATCGCTCGCGCCGGCGGCGACCGTCTCGCCGAACGGGTACAGGTTCACCACGACCAGGTCGATCGGCTCAATGCCGTGTTCGGCCATCTCCGCGGCGTCCTGCTCATGGTTGGCGCGACCGAGGATGCCACCATGGATCTTGGGATGCAGGGTCTTGACGCGTCCGCCGAGAATCTCGGGATGGCCGGTCACCTCGTCCACCGACACCACCGTCAGACCTGCTTCACGCAGTGCGGCTGCCGTGCCGCCCGTGGAGATCAAGGTGACGCCGAGATCGGCGAGGCCACGGGCGAACGACACGAGGCCGTTCTTGTCGGACACGGAAAGAAGCGCGCGGCGGACCTTCACTGGTGGTGACTCCCATTGTTGTCGATCTGGACTTTGCGCCTGCGCGCGGGATCGCGGTGGATTCTGCCAGCCGCGAAAAGGCCGATGGCGTCGGTGAGGATGCGGTGCTCCACCTCGCGAATGCGAAACCGAAGCGCATCGACCGTGTCGTCATCATGCACCGGCACCGGCTCCTGGATGATCGCGGGCCCGCCATCCACCTCGGGGTCGGCAAAGTGCACGGTCACACCCGTGTAGCGCACCCCCCAGTCATGGGCTTCCTCGATGGCATGCATTCCCGGAAACGCGGGCAGCATCGACGGGTGCAGATTGATCACGCGGTCCGGGAAACGGTCCAAGAACCACGGCGTCAGGATGCTCATCCAGCCGGCGAGCACCACGAGCTTCGGGGTGGCGCCGTCGACAATGTCGGCAAGCGCTCGGTCCCGATCCTCCCGGGTCTCGTAGTTGTCGCGATCCACCACGGTCACGGGAATACCGACGGCCTCGGCGCGACTTTTGGCAGCTGCTTCGGCGCTCGATGTCACCACGAGCACGATCTCGACCGGGCTGTCGGCAGGGGTGTGCAGGCGGTCGATGATCGCCTGCAAGTTGGTGCCGGCACCGCTGACAAGGACCGCGATGGGATAGCGCTCAGCCTGTCTCTTATACACATCTGACGCTGCCGACGAGCGATCTAGTGTAGATCTCGGTGGTCGCCGTATCA
>CALMXK010000181.1 GCA_937871165.1 uncultured Actinomycetes bacterium | reverse complement strand
AATGATACGGCGACCACCGAGATCTACACTAGATCGCTCGTCGGCAGCGTCAGATGTGTATAAGAGACAGGTCGTGCTGGTGCCGGCGGCGAGCGAAAGGCCTTGCCACGTGACGGCCCAGGTGCCGTCGGCATGTTCGGTGGCGACCGAGTAGGGGAGTGACGGCCCGTACATGGCCGGGCTTGCCGAAGGATCGACGGCCGGATCACATTCCGCCACTTGGCTTGTCGCGTTCTCAAGGTTCACCGCAGGATCCAACGGGCACAGACCGTTGGGCAACGTGTCGGTGACCACAAGGTCGGACAGACTGGTGTACTCGGACGCGGTCATGGTCAGCCCGTAGCTGAGCACCCCGCCGTTGGCGAATGTGCTCGTGGGTGAGCTCTTGGCGATGCGCAGATCTTCGGCGGTACGATCCAGCACCGCGGTGTCGGTCACCAGGCTGTCGGTCTCGGTTGGGCGGTCGAAGGTGCCAGACGCGGTTGCGCCGTTTCGGATGAGTTGCTCGTCGAGGGTCAGCGGCCCGGTGTTGTTGTCGAGGTTCGCCGTCTGCGTGCCTGCACTGTCGGGTGTCGGGCCCGGCCAGTTCACCGTGTTGGCGTGCAGTGGGATGCCCGCCAGGTAACGGATCGTGATCGTGTCGTCCGGTGTCATCGCGGCGAGTCCCGGAATCTCGGCAGAGGTCCAACGAACGTGTGTGTAGACGCCCGGTGCAAGCGGGCCCGATCCATCCGGATCGATGTCGACCGTCTCCACCAGGCCTGGCGTCACGCACGGCGTCAGCGCAGTGCCGGCAAGCGATCCGGAACCGGGATACTCCTCGGCGGCGCTGTTGTCGATGTCGCCGCACCCGAGGAACTCGAGTGCAGCCGGCAGGTAGTCGTCGACGACGATGCCGGTGGTCGGGTTCACACCGTTGTTTCGGATTGTCAGCGTGTACGGCGTCTGGAAGTCGTGGACGCCCCGCATCAATTCACGCTCGGGACTGGATTCGCTCTTGGTGATGTCGATCGCCGTGAGACGGGAGGTTGCACTCGCGGTGGCGCTGTCGGTGAACGTCGGCGAACCGGTCACAGGGTTGTCGAGCGGCTCGCCCTGATCGGAGAACAACGGGACCATGCGCGGGTCGGTATCGATGTACGCCGTGGCCGTGTTGACGTATGTGTCCGGAACGTCGAAGGCATTCGTCCCATTGGTGTCATGGACGACGCTGTACCTGATCGCATAGCTCGACCCGGGCGCCAGGTCCGCGACGTTCGACCAGATCAGCACGGTCGATCCGTCGATGCGGGCGATGACCGTGTCCGGGGCCGGCGAGGGAGCGGGGCTCGTGGCCAGATGTACACCTGGCGGAAGGACGTCCCGAAACGTCAAGTTGTACCCGTACGGGCCCGATGCCGGGTTGTTCGCGGTGAGCTCGACAGGCGTCGCCGCGCCAAGCAACACCGTCGGCTGTGCCGACTTGGTGAGCGAAACAACGGATTGGGCTGTTGCTGAGCCAGCGAGCACGAGCACCATGGCAAGCGCGAGCGTCATCAGTCGGCGGGTGGCCAAGAGCATTTGAGACCTTTGATCAGCGTGGAGTGCTGATTTGCATCGGCCTCAAAGAGTCGTTTGTTGAGCTTTATGTAAGGTTATGGGCAGTTGTCATCGAAAATGTGACATCTGGCGACGATTCGGACCGCTGTGCCCGGGCCGGTGCATCCCTGCGCCGACTGCCACTGTCACGTCCGTTGCCGGCTCGTCCAGCGCTCTGTCGGGATCGTCACCGCGCGCCGTGCGCCCAGTGCGACGCGCGCCATGCGGGCGGCACGTAGACGCAGTACTCCTCGCTGCCGAACATGTCACCCGTCGTCGCATACGCGCGCGACCGTGAACCTCCGCAGATGTACCGGTAGTCGCAGACGCCGCACTTGCCGTTGTATCCGTCGGGGTCGCGAAGCGCACGAAACAGCGGGGAGTCCCGGTAGATGTCGGCCAGCGGCGTCTGTCGGATGTTGCCGCCGCTCACCGGGAGCAGCCCGGATGGAAACACGTCGCCCGTGTGCGAGATGAACACGAATCCGTTGCCGTCGTTGACCCCCTTGGGAGCACGACCGAGTCCGTCGAAGGCCTGTCTCTTATACACATCTCCGAGCCCACGAGACTAAGGCGAATCTCGTA
>CALMXK010000180.1 GCA_937871165.1 uncultured Actinomycetes bacterium | reverse complement strand
TTTTCAAGCAGAAGACGGCATACGAGATTCGCCTTAGTCTCGTGGGCTCGGAGATGTGTATAAGAGACAGCTGCGGGCGTGTTTGCCTTTGCCGGTGGTGTAGATCGTTTCGGCGACCTGGGCTTGCCCGCCGATGGTGTAGTCGATGTCTTGCCAGGCGTCCTCTTCGATCGCTGCGATGGCTTGTTTCATGTGCTTGTGCAGGCGGACAGTGATCGACCAGCAGATGTTGTGGGTGTCGAGCCGGTCGATCAGTTTCCACGCCCAGAACCCGGAATCGGCGCGCATCGTGATCGGTCCGGTGGCGCCGGCGCGTCGTACGACAGCGACGAGTTCGTCAACGAAACGGACCGCGCCGCGGGCGGTGTTCGCTGACCCGTGGCGCATCCTGGCGAACAGCACCTCACCGCTCCCGGCGAGCGTGGCGAGGAGCGGGTGGTAGCCGAGGACACCGGTGTAGCCGTATCCGGTGCCTTGTTTCTGTTTGCCGTGGACCTCGCAGATCGTGGAGTCGAGATCGATCACGACGGGTGTCGCGTCGGGTCCGGCACCGGTCGCCCATGCTCGTTGCAGCGCTCGCGACAGCACCGCGTCGAGTTGGCGGACATGCCCGAACGTGAACGTGCGCAGGAACGTCCCGATCGTCGACGCCGCCATGGCCTTGAACGGCAACACCCGCTGCGTCGCTCCAGCGCGCAACATGTCGACATGATCGATATGCGTGGCGCCCGCAATGATCGCTGCGACCACGGTCAGGATCTTGCGACCCGGGCGTGACGAGCCGGTGTTGACGCGTTCATCGATCAGGGCTTCCAGCCCGAGCCGGGACATCAGCGTGGCGGGCACGATCAACCCGGCGTTGGCGACCAAACCCTCATGATCGAAGGTCGCTTTCAACCGGTCCAAAATGCGCGAAGATGACGACACAAGAAGTGCCTCCCGAGTTGTGAGTACTGCTGACTTCGAACATCAACAGACTCCCAGCTCAGGAGGCCTTTTTGGTGGACACGCCCGCCACCACCGGTTCAGGGAACGGCGGATCGAGGCTTAGCGGAGGCGATCTCCTCCCTGGGGTGGCAGGAGAGCGCACAGCCATCTTCCTCAGGAAGTGCGCCATGAGTCGCATAGACGACCTGCTGCGGCAGCACTGCCCCAACGGCATCGAGTTTCGCCCCATCGGCGAGATCGGCGAGCTCGTCCGGGGAAATGGCATGCCTCGGAGCGACTTCGTCGACTCCGGCGTCGGCTGCATCCACTACGGACAGGTCTACATGAACTACGGAACATGGGCGACCGAGACGCTCTCGTTCGTGTCGGAACAGACGGCGGCGAAGCTGGCGAAGGTCAACCCCGGGGATCTCGTCATCACGAACACGAGTGAGAACCTTGACGACGTCTGCAAGGCGGTCGCGTGGATGGGGGACTCGCAGATCGTGACCGGCGGACACGCCACGGTGCTAAAGCACGCACAAGACCCGAGGTTTCTCTCGTACTACACGCAGACTCCGGAGTTCCACGCCCAGAAGCGCAGGTTCGCGAACGGCACGAAGGTGATCGATGTTTCTGCAAAGAACCTGGCGAAGATCCGCGTGCCCGTTCCTCCGATTGAGGTCCAGGCCGAGATCGTGCGCGTTCTGGACGTGTTCCAGTCGCTGGAAGTGGAGCTGGAAGTGGAGCTGGAAGCGGAGCTCGAGTCCCGGAGGCGTCAGTACGCGCACTACCGCGACTCCCTGCTCACATTCGACGACTCAAGAGAGAGAGTCAGGTGGGTGACGTTGGCTGAGATTGCAAAGTTCACCTACGGCTACACGGCGACAGCCCAGGAGGTTGGTGACCTCCGATTCGTCCGTATCACCGACATCTCAGACGATGGCCGCATCCGTGCCAGCGGTGCAAAGTACGTCGACGCGACCCCAGAGGCCGAGCGCTACAGGCTCCGTGACGGTGACGTGCTTGTCGCCCGCACGGGGGCGTCGTATGGCAAGACAGCCCTGGTCACAGGCGATACGCAAGCGGCGTTCGCTTCGTTTCTGATCCGGATCGGAGTCGACCGCAAGCTGATGAGGCCGTCGTTCCTCTGGCACTTCGCGCAAAGCGGTTCGTACTGGTCGCAGGCTGATGCGCTTGTCAGCGTCGGAGGGCAGCCACAGTTCAATGCCAACGTCCTGGGTCGCATCCGACTCCCGTTGCCGGATCTGCTCGTTCAGGATGGTGTCGTTGCCGTTCTGGACAAGTTCGATGCCCTCGTGGCCGATCTCTCGGTTGGCCTCCCGGCCGAGTTGGTGGCAAGACGACAGCAGTACGAGTACTACCGCGATCGGCTCCTCACCTTCGAAGAGGCTGCGTGACCGACGGGGCTGCGCCGCGGTACGAGCCGATTGCGATCAGCTCGGAGAGCACCGTCGTCGCAGAGTTCGTCCCGGGACCGAGCGAGGACGCGGGTTACCAGTCGGAGGCCGAGCTCGAGCGCACTTTCATCGGGCTGCTGCAGAGTCAGGCGTACGAGTTCCTGCGGCTGCACAGCGAGGCGCAGCTGATCGTCAACCTACGGACTCAGCTGGAAGCGCTGAACGGCATCACGTTCTCCGACGCCGAGTGGGACCGCTTCTTCAGCGAGCGGATCGCGGGGGACAAGGACGGGATTGTCGAGAAGACGATCAGGATCCAGGAGGACCACGTCCAGCTGCTCAAGCGCGATGACGGAACCACCAAGAACGTGATGCTGATCGACAAGGCCAACATCCACAACAACCGGCTGCAAGTCGTCAACCAGTACGAGGTGGAGGGTGCGTACGCCAACCGCTACGACGTGACGGTGCTCGTCAATGGGCTGCCGATGATCCACGTCGAGCTCAAGCGCCGGGGTGTCGACATCCGCGAAGCGTTCAATCAGATCAACCGCTACCAGCGCGACAGCTTCTGGGCCGGCTCCGGGCTGTTCGAGTACGTGCAGCTGTTCGTGATCAGTAACGGCACGCTCACCAAGTACTACAGCAACACCACCCGCAGCCAGCATCTCGGAGAGGCGGCAACTCCCCGACCTGCCCGCAAGACGTCGAACAGCTTCGACTTCACGAGCTGGTGGGCCGACGCCACGAACCGGCCGATCCAGGATCTCGCCGGGTTCGCGCGGACGTTCTTCGCCAAGCACACGATCCTGAACCTCCTCACGAAGTACTGCGTGCTCACCGCCGATCGGATGCTGCTGGCCATGCGGCCGTATCAGATCGTGGCCACCGAGCAGATCCTGCAGCGCATCGTCGTGTCGACCAACCACCGCCGGCTCGGCACCTCGGCGGCCGGCGGCTACGTGTGGCACACCACAGGGTCTGTCTCTTATACACATCTCCGAGCCCACGAGACTAAGGCGAATCTCG
>CALMXK010000179.1 GCA_937871165.1 uncultured Actinomycetes bacterium | reverse complement strand
TTCAAGCAGAAGACGGCATACGAGATTCGCCTTAGTCTCGTGGGCTCGGAGATGTGTATAAGAGACAGGGATCGGCGTCATCAAGAAGACGCGTCGGCGCCACTTCTTGAACACGACGACCTGCACGATCACCGAGAGCGCCTCCAGCACGAAGATGCCGCCGATGATGATCAACAGAATTTCGGTCTTGGTCATGATCGCCATCGACGCGATGGCGCCGCCGAGCGCATATGAGCCGGTGTCGCCCATGAAGACGCCTGCCGGGAACGAGTTGAACCACAGAAAGCCCAGACAGGCGCCGACCATCGCAGCCGAGAAGATCGCGAGATCGCGCCCGTGCGGGCCGACGATCGGACTGCCCACCGTCTGACTCGCCACGAACGCCATGCCCGTGTAGGCGAGTAGCACCACACCACTGGTGCCGGCGGCGAGACCGTCCAACCCGTCGGTCAGATTCACGGCGTTCGCGAACCCGCTGATGATGAGAAACACGATCGCCGTGAACACGAACGGGCCGACCTCGACCGCCCGGTTGGCCACCGGGAGCTGGAGCGTCGTGTCAAGCCCGGCGACGCTCACCGCGACAAACGTGAACAGGATGGACAGCAAGAGCAGGAGCAACATGCGCCACTTGCCCGCGAGTCCACCCGATCGCCGCCTGCGAATCTTCATGAAGTCGTCGGCAAAGCCGATCGCACCGCACACCACCGTGGTTCCGAACACCAGCATCGCGACGGTGCTGCGCTGCGAAAGGATCAGGAACGGCAGGGCCATCGCGACGAGGATCAGCACGCCACCCATCGTCGGCGTCCCCTGCTTCTGCGCATGTGCGTCCGGAATCAATCCCTCCGGCCGCACGAACTGCCCCACCTCGTTGGCACGCAACCACGCGATCGCCTTCGGCCCGAGAAACATCAGCAGCGTTGCGGCCGCGATCGCGGAAATCAGTACCCGCTCGATGTTCACTGGGCGTCAGCCGCGATCGCACGCGTCAGGCGTTCGAGCGCCATTCCGCGTGAGCCCTTGACCAGCACCACGTCGTCAGGACGCAGGTGCTCACCGACTCCGGCAACCGCATCGTCGACACTTCGAAAGTGCACGCTGGCAGTCTCCCCGGCGCCCTGCACGTACCACGCGCTTCGAGTGCCGACGCCAATCAGGAGATCAACGCCCGCGGCCGCAGCGGCCGCCCCGACCTGAAGGTGCAGCGCGCGCTCATCGCTGCCGAGTTCGAACATGTCGGCGAGAATCGCAACGTGGCGTCCGGGTCGGGCGACGAGATCTGCAAGCGCGGCGTTCATGGCGATGGGGTTGGCGTTGTAGCAATCCTCGATGAGTGTGCCACCGACGGCCAGTGGACGGATGTTCCCACGCATCGGCGACAACGCGATCTCCACACGGGTCCCGTCCGGTGGCGCGTGGCCGATCGCCTCGCAGCAGGCGTAGGCGGCGGCGGCGCAGCGGTACTGCCACTGCGTGGTCAGATCCATGTCGAGTTCAACCGGCGGCCGCTCGCCGAAGCCCACCACGCTCACCTGCGGATCCAACGTCGCAAGCAGCGGCTCCAGGTGCGGGTCACCGGCCGGAACGACCGCGGTTCCTCGACGCGGAAGGGCCTGCAGCAGTTCGAACTTCGCCGCCGCCACGTTCGCCACCGAGCCGAGCAGTTCGAGATGAACCGGACCGATCGCGCTGATGCACGCCACCGTCGGCGGTGCCAGACGCGCGAGCTCGGCAATTTGCCCCATGCCGCGCATGCCCATCTCGATCACGGCGACCTGGGTGTCGGCCGGCATCTCGAGCAGGGACATCGGCACGCCGATCTCGGTGTTGCGGTTGCCCGGCGTGCCGTACACGCGCACACCGACCGCGGCCAACATGGCCACCAGGATGTCCTTCGTCGTCGTCTTGCCCGTCGCTCCCGTGACGCCGATGACCGTCGCGCCGGTCCGCTCAAGCGCAACCCGTCCCGCCGCCTGCATGGCCGCAAGCGGGTCCTCGGCGATGATGACCGGCTTGCCGATCGCAACGAACTCGCCCTCCAGCCACCGCCAGGTGGGCTCGCTGATGACCGCCGCCGCAGCGCCGTCGCGAAGCGCGTCAGGCGCATAGATGGCGCCGTCTTGCTGTTCACCGCGAATGCCGACAAACAGCGTGCCCTCACCGACGTTTCGCGAGTCGACGCTCGCACCCTCGAACTCCACCGAAGGGTTGCCGAACGGCAGGCGACATCCGGGGGCCGCCTTCAGCACGTCATTCACGGTCAGCTTCACAGCACCTCCCCAAGAACCTCGCGTGCCACTTCGCGGTCGTCGAACGGAGTGATCACCCCGTTGCGCTCCTGCCCGCGTTCATGTCCCTTGCCGGCGATGATGACGACATCCCCATCCCCGGCACGTTCGATCGCCATCGTGATGGCGTCACGGCGGTCCGGTTCCACGATCAGATCCGAATGGCCCACGGTCGCACCGGCGACGATCTCCCCGATGATCGCGTCCGGATCCTCGGTGCGCGGATTGTCGGACGTGATGACGACGAGGTCGGCCAGTCGGCGTGCGATCTCCCCCATCTGGGGGCGTTTGCCGCGATCGCGGTCACCGCCGCACCCGACCACGACGATCAACCGGCTGCCGTCGGGAACGAGTTTGCGCCCTTCCACCAGCACGTTCTGCAACGAATCCGGGGTGTGTGCGTAGTCGACGAGCACCTCGAACGGTTGCCCCGCGTCGACCGGCTCGAACCGTCCCGGCACGCCGTTGATCCCGGAGATTCCCGCGGCGGTGGTCTCATGAGGAAGACCGAGCAACTCCGCGACCGCGACGACACCGGTCACGTTCGCCACGTTGAACAACCCACGCATACGACTGCGAATCGGAAAACGGCCACGCGGGGTCTGCATCACCGCGCGAAACCCGCCCCGTGACATCCGCAGGTCCGTGGGCCGCACGTCCGCCGACAGATCGCTCACCGCATAGGTGAGCACCCCGCTGCGTTGTGCAAGGCGACGACCGAACGGGTCGTCGATGTTCACCGCACCGGGCGGGGACGGACCCTCGGCCGGCGGGCGCTCGAAGAGCTTGCGCTTCGCTGCGAAGTAGTCCTCTTCTGTCTCGTGGTAATCCATGTGGTCGCGCGTCAGGTTGGTGAACATCGCAGCCGCGAACGTGAGGCCCGCGACGCGCCGTTGCTCCAACGCGTGGGAGGACACCTCCATCGCGCACGCAGTGTCCCCGGCGACGCGCATGCGTGCAAGCAAATGCTGCAAGTCGACGCTCTCGGGCGTGGTGTGCGACACCGGCACAACTTCCCCGCCCACGCGGGCCTCGATCGTGCCGATCAGTCCGCAACGCGCACCGGACGCTTCAAGCACGGCACGCATCAGGAACGCGCTCGTCGTCTTGCCGTTGGTGCCGGTGATCCCCACGACGCGCATCTGCGTGCTGGGATCGCCTTCCAACTGCACGGCCGTGAGGGCCATGGCGAGGCGTGCGTCCGCAACCAGCACCTGGTCCACCGCCAGCGGCAGCTCACGTTCCACGATCAACGCCGACGCCCCCGCGGCCACCGCATGCTGGGCGAAGTCGTGCCCGTCAGCACGCGCGCCGGGAAGGCACGCGAAGATCGCGCCAGGGGCGGCATCGTCGCTGCGGTACACCACACTGTCGATGTCGGCGCCAGGGCCCCGGGATATCAGGTGGGCACCGGGGATACCCGCCGTGAGGTCTCGGAGCATCATCGGTCAGGCGATCTTACAGGGACTGGTCGGCTGGCCACCTCCCCCGGCCCGCGGGAGACGTCGTCCGGGCCGGTCGTCAGGGCGCGATCCCGAGCCGACCCAACGCATAGTCGCCGATCGTTTGGAAGGCGGGAGCCGCAACTTCGGCCGCCGTGTGGGGACCACCGTTGGGGCTTGGGTCGTCGATCATCACCGCGATGACGAGTTTCGGGTTCTTTGCAGGCACAAAACCGATGAACGACGCCTGAAAATGCTTGTCCGAGTAGCGCTTGTTGATCACCTTCTGCGACGTACCGGTCTTGCCGGCCACCTGATAGTTGGCGATCTGGGCGAGCCCGCCGGTCCCGGTGCTGGCCTCCACCACAGTCCGCATGATGCCCGTGAGCTGTGCGGCCGTGCGGGTGGAGATGATGCGCTTGGGCGACGGCACGGCGCTCGCGCGACCGTCGATCGCGGCGACGACATGTGGCGTCACCAACAGTCCGCCGTTTGCGATGGCGGCGTAGGCGCGCGTCTGCTGCAACATCGTTGCCGTGAGCCCCTGTCCAAACGGAATGTTGTAGCGCCGACCATCGTCCCACGGCGTCTTTGGAAGGTCACCGTCCGACTCGTTGTTCAGGTCGATGCCGGTCTTCTGACCGAACCCGAAGCGATCCATCCAGTAGCGCAGCTTGTCGCGCTTTTGGAGCCGTTGGGAGATCAGAATCGTTCCGACGTTGCTGGAGCGCTGCAGGATGTCGGTGGTGGTCATGTCCTCCGCGCTCTCCCGCTTGTGCGCGTCGGTGATGTACCGCGTCCGTCCCTCGAACTCGAACGGGAACTTGGCCGGCACGGTGTACATCGTGCTCGGCGTCGTGAGTCCCTCTTCAAGGGCACCGGCGACGGTCACGACCTTGAACACCGACCCGGGCTCGTACGGATCGGTGATTGCGCGAACCTGGCTCGCGGTGACGTCGAGCGTGGCACGGTTGTTTGCGTTCATCCGAGGCACCGATGCCATGGCGACGATTCGGCCGTTGTTCGGATCCATGATGATCGCCATCGCGGACTTGGCTTTGTACTTCGTCCGCGTGGCCGCAAGAACCTCTTCGACCTGCTTTTGGATGTCGGCGTGAATGGTGAGCTCCACCGACTGGCCCGCCACGCTCTTGCGTTCGTTCAGGATGCGCACCGTCTGTCCCAGTCGCATGTCCTGCACCTCGGTGAAGCCGCCGTCGCGACCGGTCAAGCGGGTGTTGAGCCGTGCTTCAAGTCCTTCGACGCCGGCGCGCGTCTCAAGGTTGGTGAAACCGAGCACCTGCCCCGCGACGGCTCCGAGCGGGTAGGTGCGCTTCGAGTTGCGACGGTAAACGACGCCGTCGATCTTCATGCGCTTGAGAACCCGGGCATCGCGCAGCGACGCGTTGGGTGCAACCACGACGTACGCCTTGCGGGCCGACAGGTCCGACAGCAGCTTCTCGCGGCGCTTGGGCGACCCACCCAACACCGCCACCAGACGATCGGTGGTGCGCAGGGCGTTCTTCACGTACCGGCCGTCGGCGATGATCTGCACCGTCGGGGTGTCCATCGCGAGAAACAGGCCGTCCGTGCTCATCATCGCGCCGCGTTCAGCGGGTTCGTTCACTCGGATCAGGTGCTGGCTGTCGGCCTTCGCGGAGAGCCAGCTGGACCGGACGGTGCCGAGGTATGCCGCCCGAAGGAGCAGCAGTGTGAACAAGACGAGCACGAGCACGACAAGCAGTTGAATACGACGCGTCGAAGCGCGCCTGGCGATTGGTCGTGCCACGTCGCGTTCCTTAGGGCCCAGAGACCGGGCGGACGTCGATGAACCCGATTTCGCTCGTCGGCGGGCGGACGAATCCCATGTTTGCCGCCCGGTTGCGCACCAGCAGATCCTGATGGGCTTTGAGCGTCTGCAGCGAGTCGATCTGCCCCTGCACCTCAATCGTGTGCTTGGCGACCGCGCCTTGCTGTTTGACGAGGCCGAGTTCCATCGAGTTTGCGAACACGACGCCGCCGAACAGGATCGCGATCATCGGAATGACCGCAAACCCCAGCCGCCACCGCCGCCGCAATCGGTGTCTGCGGCGCTGACGGTGAACGACCTGCGGCTTCGTGCGCGGCCGGTGGCGCGGGGCGTGTGACGGCGCGTGCGACGGCTGGCGTGCTGCTGCCGAGCGGGCCATCAGCCGGCCTTCACCAGTGCGCGAAGTCGAGCGGAATGCGAGCGCGGGTTGCGCTCAAGCTCGTCCTTGCGCGGAGCCTGCGACTTGGAAAGTGCAAGCACCGCTTCGGGCTCGCGTCCACAGACGCACGCGGGAAGGTCCGGCGGACAGATGCAGCCGCGTGACTTGGCCTGCATGAAGCGCTTGACGATGCGATCCTCGAGGGAATGGAACGAGATGACGGCGAGGCGTCCGCCCGGTGCGAGCACGTCGAACGCCCGCTCAAGCCCACGCTCCAGAATGCCGAGCTCGTCGTTGACCACGATGCGAAGTGCCTGGAACACCCGCTTGGCCGGATGACCGCCGGCAAACAGGGCCGGCGTCGGGATCGCTGCGCGAATCACCTCGACCAGGTCGCATGTGCACGTGATCGACTTCTCCGTGCGCCGACGCACAATGGCGCGGGCGATGGCCTTTGCGTAGCGCTCCTCGCCGTAGGTGCGCATCCAGCGCACGAGGTCCTCTTCGGACGCGGTGGCCAGCAGGTCGGCGGCGGACTCCCCGCATGAGGGGTCCATCCGCATGTCGAGCGGTGCGTTGCGGGAGTAGGAGAACCCACGCTCCAGACGATCGATCTGCATGGACGACAGTCCGAGATCCATCAGGATGACGTCGGCGACGACGCCTTCGCCGTCGAGTTCGTTGAGCCCCTCCGCGAAGTCCGTGCGTACGAACCGGGTGCGGCAGTCAACCTGTTCGGAGAAGGCGATGAAGTTGGGCTCGGTCGTCGCATCGCGATCGATCCCGATGTAGGTGCCCTTGCGGCCAACCGCCGGCGCGAGTGCGCGGGCGTGGCCGCCTGCACCGAACGTGCAGTCCACGACGGTGTCGCCCACGGTGGGGCGCAGCGCGGCGACGACCTCGTCCACGAGGACGGGGTCGTGGATCTGGCGCTCAGTGCTCACGTTCGACAATGCGCTTGCCAATGTTCGACACCCCTTCCTCATCCATTTCATCGATCAACGCATCGAGACGCTGTGGGTTCCACAGCTCGATGCAGTCGACGCTTCCGATGACGCTGACCTTGCCCTCGAATCCGCCACGCTGGCGAAGCAAGGACGGGATCAAGATGCGCCCTTGCTTGTCGAGGGTCTCCTGCTCGGCCATCGAGCTGTAGAGATACCGCCGCAGCTTCCGCTGGTTGTCGTCGAGCACGTTCTCGACGCTGCCGAACACCTGGGCGATCTTCTGTTCCATCTGGTCACGCGGGACCACGAGCACGCACGGATCGAGCCACGCACACATCACCAGGCCCTGGGCGAACGCCCATCGCATCTTGGCCGGAATCGCGAGTCGCGACCGATCGTCAAGGCTGCATTCATGCCTTCCAGTGAGCTGTGACTGTTGCATGCGGGCCCCACCGTACCCCACATCACCCCACAATTCAACCCAAATTCCCCACAACACCGCTCGTTCGTCCCCCACGCGCCCCGTTCAGCACCCGTGCACCGCCCGTTGCTGAAACGGCCGCATGCTCCGCAACGTTGCATTGCAAACATGTGTTCGCCCCTTGCACGAACGTTTGTTCGCCCCTAGCGTTTCGACCATGAACAGCGCACACGCCCTTGCCACCTCCCACGACACGCCGGTCATCGCACGGCGGCTGACACTCGTGGAGACGCCACCAGTCGATCGCCGCCGTCCCCCGTCGGGCGCCGGCGTTGGCGCACTGGCGGCGGGTCTCGCCACCGGCTTCGTCATGGCGGCTGCCGCCGCCGTCCTGGGCGGCGGTGACCCGTCGACCTCGCTCCGCCTTGCGGCCCTTTGTGCGGCGGGCACGGTCGTCGCGCGGATCCGTCAGCGTCGGGATGAGGTTCGCCGCGCCAAGCGTCGCCCGCGCGCAGTGGGACGAGCCGCCGCGGCCGCTCCCCGCCCGGGGCAGATCCGCCGGGCCGCGTAGTCGCGGCCCGGTGCGGCCGACGGCCGGTGTGTCGCCGGTCGGCGGCGCATCGGCCGTTGAGATTCTCGGTGCCGGTTTCGTCGTACCAGGTTTTGGAGCTATCGTCGATGTACCCCCGACGAGGAGCCCACCGTGAGCGACCAGTCTTCCCGTGCCACGCGTCTGCGGACGCTGCTGCTTGCGAGTGTCGCGGCGGCGACCGCGATCTGTATTCCCGCTCTCGCGAGCGGCGCGCAGATCACGACGCTCTCACCGAAGTTGGCTCCCTCGTTGAGCGGTGTCCATCCGGACATCGACCTGAACGACAGTGGACGTGCCCTCGCGGGGTGGCGTACCTCGGGCACGTCACCCGTTCTGCGCGTCGCGGTGCGGTCGTCCACCGGCGTGTGGGGCGCGCCCCTCATCCTCGGCAGGAACGCGTATGCCCCGCGGGTCGCCGTCGGGCCGCGGGGTGATCTCGCGGTCATCTGGTCATCGGCTCAAGGCCTTCGACTGTCGTCACGTCCGGCCGGCACAACGCGTTGGCAACAGCGCCCGCTGAGCAGCTCACCGAACGACTACGCACTGATGCTCGTGGTCGACGGAAATGGACGCGCCACAGCGATCGTCGGGCGGGATGTCGGGACGCAGTATGCGCCGCAGATCACCGCCCGCGTGTTCCAGGGCGGCGTGCGATCGACCGGTGCGATCTGGCGCCACACGGCCACTGCGCTCTCGATGAAGTTGAGCAGCGATGTGATGTTCGGGCTTGACGTGAGCCCGTCCGGGATGGCCGCACTCATCTGGCGAAATCGCACAGGGGCGATCCGACTGTCGCGCACGCGCGGGTCGGCCCCGTGGGAGCAGCCGATCACGGTGGCAACGTCGCCGAACGCCGTCGCAGACGTCACGTTCAACCGGGCGGGAGACGCTGCCGCCGTCTGGGCGGTGCGAACGGGCGACACCTGGACCCAGACAGCCGCGATGATCCGGCGAGCATCAGCAAGTACCTGGCCGACGACCCGGATTACCATGCCCGATGGTGCGTATCCCATGGCGGCGCTGAGCGAAGCACGCCGACTGATTCTCGTGGGTGGCGCGAAGGATCCCGTCCTTGGCCAGGTCGTCAGAGTTGCATCCCAGGCCGCTGACGGCACATGGGGGTTGACCTCCACCAGGCTCGGCGGCTGCGTATGTGAGCCCACGCTGTGGCGTGCCACCTTCGATTCGGCAGGCAACGCATTCGTGGCGGGCGTACTCGAGACGAGCGCCGCCAACACGCTTGCGACCAAGGGCTTCGTGAGCGCCATCCCAAAGGGAACGAACACGGCGGTCGCGCCGGTCGTCTACCCGGTTCTGGGGTCCGCAGTGTTTCCGAGCCAGATCGAGGCCGCGGGTACCGGCAAGGCTGTCGTCATCTGGGGGCGCGTCAACTACGCGTCCGCCCCCGTCCGGGCTTGGTCGTTCAGACTGAACCCGTAGTCACCACGTGTGCATCCTCGAGTGGTGGCCGCCGCTCGAGGATGCTCCCTTCGGATGGTCGGCCACCGGATAGTCTGTTTCGACGCGACGGATCGGGGACTCCATGCATGGCAGCAGGCAGGCGGGCACACGGATGTGGCGAGCGACGATGGCGGGGGCGGTGATCGCGCTGACGCTCCCGGCTGTGGCCGCGGCGATGCCAAACGACACGCCGATCACGAACATCACCCCGGCAAACGGCGTCACGGTCACCGCTCGCGCCGCAGGCATCGATGTGATCTACGGCTGCCCGGTCTACACGAATTTCGAGAGCCTCCCGAACGGCGGCGGACGCCGCCAGTACGGGGTGCGGTTCTCACGGTCGACGGCCGTCGATTCGACCGGTCGCCTGTCAAGCGTGATCGCCGCGTCGGGTCCCGACTATTTCGCCGACGATCTGCCGGAGGACCGGTGTCGTGGGACGATGGCGGCCGCGACCAACCCGCAGACGACCCCGGGCACGTACTACTGGCAGGCGCACCGACTCTGCCTCGACTGTGTCGGCGGGTACGAGGTCGGACCGATCAGCCGGTTCACGGTGACGCTCGCCGGCCCTGGTGTGACGGTTGGACTGACCGCCCCCAAGCGTGCGTACGCCACCTATCCGTTCATCTCGACGATCGCCGCCGCGAAGCTTCCGAACGGTGTGCGTGTGGTCATCCAGACGAAGCGCAACGGTGTCTGGCGACGGGTTGGAACGGGAACGGTGCTGCAAGGCGTCGCGAAGGCGCCGACGACATTGCGGTTGGGTGACCGGGGTCTGCGCGCGACGGTCAACGCCGGCGGCGGCCGGACGATTCGTTCCACTGTCCGTGCGATCTCCGTGGTTCGAGCTGTGTCGTGGCCGTCGGGTGCGCGGTGGGTCGGCGGGTGGATCGGCTCCCAGTCGACGGGTTCCAGCCCTGCGAATGTTTCGTGGTCGGTGGTGAACGGCGGGCGCACGATGCGCAACGTGAAGGTGCGTGTGACGGCGACGTGTCCGTCGGCGACCGCCCCTGGCGGCTTCACGATTCAGATTCTGACGGTCACCGCCACGTCTGTGCGGATCGCTCCGAACGGCGGCTTCGTGTACGCCGAGGTTGCGTCCTCGCATGCCGTCTTGTTCTCCGGCACGCTGTCGGGTCTGCGCGCGACCGGCACGATGAAGGTGTCACTCGGAACGTGCGTGGGGTCGCTCAGGATCGCGGCGAAGCACCGCTGACGCGGTGCCGCCGTGTCAGGGCTCGAGCTGCCCCAGGATGAACGCGTTTCTGAGGGCGATGTCTTCGAAGCTGCGGTAGCGACCCGAGGCGCCGCCGTGACCGGCGTCCATCCGCGTGCGAAACAGGATGGGTTTGTCGCCCGTGCCGATGCGTCGAAGGCGGGCGACCCATTTCATCGGTTCCCAGTACTGCACCTGTGAGTCGTGAAGTCCGGTTGTGACGAGCATCGCGGGATAGGCCTGTGCGGTGACGTTGTCGTAGGGCGAGTAGCTCAGCATGTACGCGTAGTCGGCGGCGTTGTCCGGGTTGCCCCACTCCTCGTACTCGTTGGTGGTGAGCGGGATGGTCGGGTCGAGCATGGTTGTCACAACATCCACGAACGGGACCTGGGCGATGATGGCGCGGTAGTCCTGCGGCGCCATGTTGGCGACGCCACCCATCAGGAGTCCACCGGCGCTCCCGCCCAGGGCGAACACTTTGTCGGGTGCGCCGTACCCGGCGGCAACGAGGCCGCGTGTCACGTCGATGAAGTCGGTGAACGAGTTGCGCTTGTGACGGGTGCGCCCGGCGTCGTACCAGCGGCGACCACATTCCTGGCCGCCGCGAATGTGCGCGATCGCGAAGATGAATCCCCGATTGACGAGAGGGATGATCGACGCGCGGAAGATCGGGTCGGAACTCAGCCCGTATGCGCCGTAGGCGTACTGCAGCAGGGGTGCCGTGGCGTCCACCGGCGTGTCACGCAGACGCAGCGTGCTGACCGGGATTTCGGTGCCGTCACCTGCGGTGATGTGCAGATGCTCGGAGGTGTACCTGGTCGCGTCGAAGTCCTCGCCGGCGAACGCGCGTTTCAGCAGCCGCCGCTCACGCGTCGGCAGGTCGATCTCCATGTCCGACGTCGGCGTGGTGAGCGCGCTGTAGACGTAGCGCAACGTTGTGGCGTCCTGCTCACGGTTGGCGCCGATGTACATGATCGACGACGGATCGTCGCTCGGCACCTCGAATGACTCCTGGCCATCCCACGGCATGACGCGCAGACGAAGCACGCCATCTTCGCGGACGTTGAGGACGAGCCAGCCACGAAGTGCGAGCACCTCTTCGATGAAGCTGTCGTCACTGTGCGCGACGATTTCCCGCCAGGCGTCAAGGTTTGCGCTCTCGGCGGCCGGCACCCGCACGACGCGGTAGTTGGGCGCGCCCCGGTTGGTGCGGATGATGAAGTCGTCGCCCAGGTCGTCGACGACATATTCATGGCCGCGTTCTCGAGCACAGACGGGCCGGAACGGAAAGGTCAGATCATCCGCCGGCGCGGCCAAGGTCTCCGTGGTGTCCGTGCTGTCGAGATCGATGAACAGATACCGGTTCGATCGGCTGCGTCGCACGTCCAGGTAGTACTGATCGTCGGTGTTTTCATAGACCAGCCGATCGGTGGCCGCGTCGGTCCCGATGACGTGCGCCCTGACCCGAATGCCAAGCAGGGTCGCAGGGTCCTGTTCGATGTAGAGAATCGTGGTGCCGTGGTCGGCCCATGCAATTGCCGATTCACAGCCGGGGACGCGGTCCGGCAGATCGACCCCGGTCGCCAGATCACGGATCTTGACGGTGTACTGGCGTCGACTGACGGTGTCTTCGGTGTAGGCGAGCAGCCGGTCATCCGGGCTGACTTCCATCTCACCGATGCTGTAGAAGTCGAATCCCTGCGCCTGCGCGTCGACGTCGAGCAGTGTGTACTCCGCCCCACCGCCCACGGGCGTGCGGAAGTAGAGCGGGTATTCGCTTCCGTCGTGGTAGCGCATCGCGTACAGCCAGTTGCCGTCCTTGACGGGGACGCTCGCATCATCCGGTTTGATCATGGCGACCAGTTCGGCGTAGATCGTCGCCTGCAGATCGGAGGTGCCGGCAAGCACCCCGTCCGCGTAGGTGTTCTCGGCGTCGAGGGCTGCAAGGATTTCGGGTGACGAGCGCTCGTCGTCACGCATCCAGTAGTACTCGTCGGTGCGATCCCCGTGCGGGGAGGACACGACGTGCGGGATTTCCGGGTGGACGGGAGGCAAGGTGTCGGGATTGTTCACGGTACGGTTGCTTTTGGGGGGATTGGGAACATTCCTACTGTGACCATCGAGTTCGAAAACTCGCGCGCAGAGCACTTGGCGGGCGTCGGCGACGCCCATCGTACCCATCCGCACCTGGCCGCACCCCTGCCGATTGCACCCTCAACGCACTCCAAGCGGCGGTACAGTCAGCCCTTCAGCTGCCCGCGGTGGTTCACGGGAATCATTCCTTCCCGCTCAGGGACGACGGAGTAGGTCGATATGTGGATCATGGTGTCCGGGCCGTATACCGCTGGTGGTGCCGATCGGGAGCGTCGACGCGCACATCTGCGTGAGTTGAATCTGGCCGCACTTGAGGTTGCGCGCCTCGGCCATCTGCCGATCATTGCCGTCAATTTGGCGCTGCCGATGATCGAGTTGGACGGCACGGTGGACGCCTATGAGCGGATCATGGAGCCGGTGGCGGCCGGGCTCGCAAGCAGATGCGACGCATGTTTTCGCATCGGCGGTCCATCGCCCGGCGCCGATGCGGAGGCCGACCACTTTCGCAGGCTCGGCAAACCGGTCTTCCGGTCCCTCGACGAGTTGCCAAGCCCTGTGATGGCCTAGCCAACAGCCGGTTGCGACGCGCGATCGTCATCGCCACCACTCGGGCAGCATGATTCGCGGCGGCTCGGGCCGCGGGGGTCGGGGCCGTCGTGGCGCCGGTGGTGGCCCGCTCCCTGGTGGACGTGGTGGAGTGGACTGGCGGGGCACACGTTTGTCGGTGAGTGGCTGGCCGAGCAGCTTGGCGACCGGCGTGATGACATCGACGGGCACGTGACGGCTGACGGTCTGCGGGCGAAAGACGAGTAGCGACCCGAACATGACCGCCACGACCGCCACCACCGCCAGATACTCCCCGCTCGCCGAGCCGTGCTGGCCTGCGTGCATCGTCATGGCATCCCTCCGGTCACCGCTCCGAGCTGTCCGACCAGTTGGAGCACCATCACGCCGACGACGACAAGAAGAGCTCCCGGCACCATCACCATCGCGACGACCAGTTGCACCTTTGGCGCGGTGCGCGCAGCCGCGTCGCGGATCGCTTGCCGTCTCCCGGCGCGCAGGATCTCCGCCTGACGGCTGAGTGCATGGTTGATCGGTGATCCCAACTCGTCCGCTTGAAGAAGCGCACCAACGAGCCCCTGGATCTGCGGCACACCGACCCGTTCGGCGAGCCCACGGTAGGCGTCCCGGCGCACTGCACCAAGCTCCATTTCGCGAAGCGCAATCCGGATCTCGTCCGAACACGCCCCTTTCAACCGTTGCGACGCCATGCGCA
>CALMXK010000178.1 GCA_937871165.1 uncultured Actinomycetes bacterium | reverse complement strand
AATGATACGGCGACCACCGAGATCTACACTAGATCGCTCGTCGGCAGCGTCAGATGTGTATAAGAGACAGCTTCATGTCCCCTCCAACAGTTGTTCGCATAACCGACGGGGGGAACACTCCCTCGGCCCCGTGATCGGAAAGCGAGAGGATTGTTCGAGGCCTGTAAGTGCTTTACATGGGCAGCTGTAAGACCGCCGAGGCGACGGTCAGGTGAGGCGCTTGGTCACGTCGAGGAGCTCTTCCTCGGTCACGACACCGCGCTTCATGCCCCGCAGCACACCCGTTGCATCGACAAAGAGAGTGCTCGGATAGTTCTGCAGTTCGAGCTTCGTCAGGATGATCATGCCGTTCGGATCGAAGATCGACGGCCACGGCCAACCCAACTCGCGGTTGACCTTGAGCGAGCGGCTTCGTTCACTGTTTCCGAGCAGTCCGACGATCGCAATCTCCGGATGCGCTGCGGCGAACCGCTTCAGCACCGGTGCCTCCTCACGGCACTCGATGCACCACTCCGCCCATGCGTTGATGAACAGTGGCTTGCCCTGATAGGTGGCCAGGTCGATGGTTCGGCCGGTGACCAGATCCTTGCCGGTGATCGCCGGAAGTGGGGTTGTCCGGTCCAGTGCGATCGACGTAGACGGGCCGTCACCACCGTGGAGCAGCCCGACCGCCAGCACCGCCCCGACCGCGACGACAGCTGCTGCGATTGCCCATCTGGTGCGCTTGGACCGCATCCGGTCAGTTTAGAAGGTTCCTGGTGCGAGGGATTCGGCGACGGTCACGACGGGCCAGACAAATGTCACGACAAGCCTCCGACGCCGCACGTTGTGCCGCGGATTGGCCGAATCCTGGCCGCTCGGTCGCGTAGAATGGCGCTCTTTCAGTACTTCGAACACCCGCGAGAGGCCAGATGAGCATCGTCCCAGCTGACTATCCACCCCGTTTTCGCGCATCCGATTACGTGGTCCATCCCACTGCCGGCGAAGATGAGCGCATCGACGTCGGTGTCCTGTTCGTGGGCGCCGGTCCGGCAGGTCTTGCTGGCGCCATCCGTCTGGGCCAGCTGCTCGCCGAGGACGAGAAGACCGCCGAGAAGCTCGGCGAGGTGCCGATCGCGGTGGTCGAGAAGGGCAAGACCGCAGGCTCGCACCTGATGTCGGGTGCCGTGATGCGTCCCGGCCCGCTCAAGTCGCTCTTTCCGGAGCTCACCAACGCGGACTTCCCGATCCTGCACGAGGTCACCCATGAGGCGATGTACTTCCTCACCAAGGGTGGCGCGCTGCGGGCACCGGTGCCGCCGCCGCAGATGCACAACAAGGGCAACTGGGTCATCTCGGTCAGCCAGCTCGGCCGTTGGCTCGCCGAACAGGCGGAGGAACTGGGCGCGTACATGCTGCCCGAGACCGATGCGCAGAAGCTGATCGTCGATCAGGGACGCGTCCTCGGTGTCGTCACCGGCGACAAGGGGCGCGGCAAGGAAGGCGAGGAGCTCGGCACGTTTGAGCCCGGCATGGAGCTGCACGCGCGTGTCACCGCAGTGTGCGAAGGAACTCAGGGCCACATCGCGGGCATCATGCGCAAGCACTTCGACATGGATCAGGCGCCGCAGACCTACGAGCTCGGCGTCAAGGAAGTGTGGGAGGTGCCGAAGCCGCTCACCAAGCTGATCCACACGGCCGGTTGGCCGCTTCGTATCGGCTCCAAGTACCGCGAGTACGGTGGGTCGTGGATCTACCCGATGGGCGATGACAAGGTCTCGCTCGGCTTCGTCGTCGGCCTCGATTACGCCGATGCGACCACGTCGGTGCACGACATCCTCCAGCAGTTCAAGCAGCACAAGCTGGTGCAGGGCATCATCGCCGGCGGCCGCCGTGTCGCGTGGGGCGCCAAGACGCTGCCCGGTGGCGGGTTCTACTCGCTGCCCAACCGCTTCCACGTGCCCGGCGCCGTGCTGTGCGGTGACGCGGCCGGCTTCATCAACATGAGTGCCCTCAAGGGTGTGCACTACGCCATCCAGTCGGGCATCCTGGCCGCCGAGGCGATCTACGACTCCATCAAGGCCGACACGGACACGACCACCACTGGGCTGTGGGGGTACGACAAGAAGATCAACGACAGCTTCATCCACAAGGACCTGTGGCGTGAGCGCAACGTGCGCCCCGCGTTCCAGCAGGGCTTCGTCTACGGCGCGATCGTGGGTGGCATGGCCACCGCGACGATGGGTCACCTGCCGCGCCACGTCAAACACTCCGCCGACGCCAAGGCGCCGATCTTCATCGGCGATCGCGACAAGTCCTACCCCAAGCCTGACGGCACGGTGTACTTCGACAAGCTCTCGAGCGTGTTCGCCAGCGGCAACAAGACGCGCGACGACCAGCCGAGCCACATCCGCGTGCAGACACATGTGCCACGCGAGCTTGGACTCATGTGGGAGTGGATGTGTCCGGCCAAGGTGTACGAGGTCGAAGGCGACGGCCACATGGTCGACGTCAAGGTCAACCCGTCCAACTGTGTGCAGTGTGGGGCCATCACCGCAAAGGGCGGCCAGCTGACCCCGCCGGAGGGCGGTTCGGGTCCGGAATACAGCATCACCTGATCCCTTTCCACGGTTCATTTGCAGGTTTTGGACGGGCACCCATGTGGTGCCCGTTCGCTTTTTGTTTGAAGATTGCGAACGCGACGATTTCCGTGGCAGCGGCAATGCAGACTCGGGGCAGTGCCTGCTTCACGGGCGCTGCGCTGCAGGACGAGCGCGTTCTCTACACCGAGGAGAAGTCTTTACCCATGCGTACCTCCATTCGGGCACTCGCCCTGGCGACCGTCATCGCCATTCCGGCCGTTCCAGCCATCGCTGCGAGGCCGTCGACGCCGACCAAGCCCACGCGCCCGGCGTGCAAGCCGATCCCGGCTGCAGGCGTCGCATATGTGGTGCGCGGCACCCTGACCGCTGATGCAACCGCCACGTCGATCTCCTTCAAGGTCACGGGCGGCAACGTCTTCGGCAAGCGGGCGACCAAGGACGCGCCGGCTGAAGGCATCTCCGCCGCGATCGGCACCTGCACCAAGATCACGCGCGTCACGATCTTGAACCGTCAGCGCATCCAGGGCTGGGCCAACCTGAAGAGCGGCGACAAGGTGCTGCTCACGTGGAAGGCGAAGCGTGGAACCGCAGTTGCCGCCCTCGGTGCCCCCCGTCGCATCGTCGAGCTTCGCAAGCGGGTCATGGCTCCGGCGCCGGCGCCGGTCGTGACCACCCCGCCCGTGGTGACCACCCCCGCCAGCTAGCTGATTGTGTGAGCGGCGGGTCGGTCAACTGGCCGACCCGCCCCACACGCGTCCCTCAGACGGTGCGGCGCACGACCGCCAGCGCGGCGTCGTCGTGCAGCGCGCCGCGCGCGAACTCCCGAGCCGCCTGGTAGAGGCCTTGGGCGATGGACAGCGCCGAGCCCGATGCCAGGCGCACCACCGTCTCCACCTGACGGTCCTCGCCGAACATCTCGTCGCCGCTTCGCGCTTCGATGATGCCGTCGGTGGTGAGCACCAGCAGCGAACCGGGGGAGAAATCCTCAAGGTGTGATCGGTAGGCGCGATTCATTGGGAAGCCCAGCGGCGGATCGGGGTCATCCAACGTGGTGAAGGCCCCGTCCGGCCGCATCAGGATCGGCGGCGGATGTCCCGCGCTCGCCCAGGTCAGCTCATTGTTGTCCACGTCGATCACCGCGAGGAACCCGGTGACGAAGGCCGCGTCGCCAAGGCGACCGGTGACCATGATGGACAGCTGGTCGAGCATCCTGGCCGGATCGTGCTCATGCACGGAGATGCCTTCAAGCAGGTAGCGCACCATGCCCGTGGTCCCAGCCGCTTGCACGCCCTTGCCGGCCACGTCGCCCACCATCACCGCCACCCGGCCCGGTGCAAGGATCCACACGTCATGCACGTCGCCGCCAACCAACGCGCCGGCGGCCGCGCGGTACAGGGTGGCCATCTCGAGGCCGTCCACTTCCGGCGGCTCTTCGGCGAGCAGCGCGTCCTGCAGGGTTTCTGCGATCTGGCGCTCGTGTTCGAACAGCAGGGCGTTCTGGATCGCCGACTCGGCGTGGTGGGCCAAGTCTCCCAGCACACGCAGATCGCGCTCATCGAACTGGTCGATGCGGTTTCCGTAGATGGCGATGACACCGTAGACACGGTCGGCCAGTTCGATCGGGACCGCCACCAGCGACTGGGTGCCTTCCAACTCCGCCCCGCGCAGATCGAGGCTGCGCTCGCGAAGCACGTCGCGGCAGATGAAGGCGCGGCGGCTTTGCAGGACACGTCCGGGGATGCCCTCGTGACGCTTTCGTCGCAGGCCGCGAAGGGCGCTCGATGCCACTCCGAACGAGGCGGCGGGGATGATGTCGCCCCTGCGGCGAATGTTGTAGAGAACCACCTTGTCGGCGTCCACGAGCGCCTGCACCTGGGTGACCAGCTGCTCGTGGATGTCCTGGCGGGTAAGGGCCGACGCCAACAGGTGCGCTGCGCGTGCGATGGCGATCTCTTCGCGACCGCGTTCTTCTTCACGTTCCAGCAGTGCGGCGTTCTGTTCGGCAAGCTCGCGTGCTTCGATCAGCGCGCGGTGTCGGACGGTGATGTCCGACAGGATCACCACGCGGCCGAGCAGGTTGCCGTCCGGGTCGCGAACCGGGGCGCTGAAGCGCTCGAGCACGGTGCCGTCAATGGTCTCCAGTTGGTCGCGCAGGGTCACGTTCGGGCGCTGATCCAACCGCATGGCGATGTGTTCGTACGCGCTCGGATCGACAAAGCGCGGCACGATGATCTCGCGCAGCACGCGCTCGGCGGGCTGCCCGAC
Source organism: uncultured Actinomycetes bacterium (assembly GCA_937871165.1). Classification (GTDB taxonomy): domain Bacteria; phylum Actinomycetota; class Thermoleophilia; order Miltoncostaeales; family Miltoncostaeaceae; genus CALMEC01. The sequence continues at coordinate 6,193 of CALMXK010000178.1, read as the reverse complement.
CAGGTCGTCGGTGGAGACTTTCAGGATGTCGGCGTACGCCTTGTTGGCGACGGTGATGATGCCGTCCGTGTCGATCACGAGCACGCCGTTTCGCGTGGTTGCGATCATGGCTTCGAGCACCACCCGCGTGTTGCGGTTGCGGTCGCGAAGCAGCGCGTTTTGGACCGCCAACGAGATCTGGGGAGCAAGCGCCTGAAGGGCGTCGCGCTCCATGGAGCCCAGGGTCGACGTGGCCGACACGTTCATCAGCCCGACCGCGCCGAGATGCGGGTTGCTGACGGTGCGGAGCGGCATGGCGACGACGCTCGCGTCGCTCAGGCGCTCGCGGGCATCGGCAACGGGGATTCCTTTGTCCTCAACCTCGGCCAGGCGCGAGACGACCGCCGGCTGGCGCATGAGGTCGGTCCAGACCACCGCGCTGCCGCTTCGCAGGCTGGTCAGGCCAAGGTCGCGCGTCTCGGGTCGCAAGGCGAGCAGCGCCGGGCCGTAGGCCGCGCCGAGCGCGGGGTCGGCAGCGCTGTAGGCCCGCGCGACGTGCTTGCGGTCCTCTTCGGAGGCTCGCAGGATGACGATGTCGCACTGGAATGTCTCGCGCAGCCGTTCGGCGATGGCGCGCAGGGCATCCTCGATCGATGAGGGCGGATCGAGCCCCGCAAAGAGCTCGAACGGCTGCATCTGATCGCTCAGTGCGGGAACGTCCATCGGTGGGTGCCCATCAGCCACCGTGCACACCGATCATCGAGGCGTAATGGCGGGCGCTCTCTCGGATCGAGGCACGCTGCTCATCCGTCGTTTGGCGAAGCACGCGGGCAGGCGATCCGATCACCAGGGAGCCCGGCGCGATGATCGTGCCCTCGGTCACAAGTGCGCCGGCGCCGACGATCGATCCAGTCCCGATACGTGCGTGGTTCAGGATGATCGCGCCGATCCCGATCAACACTTCATCCTCGACGGTGCAGCCGTGGACACAGGCCAGATGGCCCACCGTGACGTCGTTGCCGATGGTGCAGGGCACGCCCTTGTCGGCATGGATGACGGCACCGTCCTGAATGTTCGTCCGAGCCCCGATCGTGATCGCATCAGTGTCGCCGCGCACGGTCGCGTTGGGCCAAACGGACCCGTGTGAACCCAGCTCGACTTGGCCGATGACGCACGCCATCTCGTGGACAAATGCGCCCGGCGCGAGTCGTGGCGTGTGGTCGGCAAGCGAAACGATCACGTCTCACACGATATCGGCCCGATGGCGGATGACCTATCTTGCCTTTGCCGCCAGGTCGTTGGCGTGTCAACATTCTCTGCGATGACCCAAACCCCCCGTTGCCTGGCAGGACCATGGATGCGTCGCCTGAGCTGCGTTGCCGCGTGCGCTGTGCTCGTCGCTGCGCCCGGCTGCGGCGAGGACGAATCCGGGGCGGCACTCCCAAGTGCGCCGGTCACCTCCACGGTCCAGACACGGTCGACCGCGGGATCGCGGCCGACGACGACTGTCGGGCAAGCATCTGCAGGTCGCACCGTCTTTGAAACCAAGTGCGAGGTCTGTCACAAGTTGACCGACGCCGAGGTGGGGGCCGGTCCCAGGCTGCTGGGCGCCAACCTGACGGCGGAGACCATCAAGGCGCAGGTCACCCACCCGCGTGATGCGATGCCGCCGAACCTCGTCTCGGGCACCGACCTGGACGACGTGGCCGCCTTCATCCTGCAGCAGCAGTAGAGCCATCTGGCCGCTTGTTCGCGGCTGTCAACCGGACATTCGGGGAGTGTGAACCCGTACTGGGTCTGTCCGTTTGGCCAGGTGAAAAACTGTAAAAACCTGGCAACGTAGATCGTGGTTTGTAAACGATCTCTTGAAAGCCCGAACAACCGAGCGCGTTGTGCGTATTCAGGGAAACGGGACTGCGGAGGTCTCGTGATGCGCACGGAGGTGCACACGGAATGAACGCGACAGGACGTACGGTTCGGTGGGGGCGACGGATCGCTCTCGCGCTTGTGGCAACCGGCGCGGTGGGCGTGGCACCCGCGCTCGGCGGGCCGGTCACTTGGGAGACGGCCTCGTGGAACCAGATGGTGGCGGCCACCCCCGGCGGATGGTTCACGTCGACCGACATGGGCAACACCGTCATCGGCAAGGCCGATGTCGCCTATCCGACGCAGGCGTTTCTCGAAGCGGGCTACTGCGATCCCTTCGGGGCCAACACCCAGCTCGTGGGCATGGGGATCACCCGAACGCGATGGCACGCCGTCACCGATGACATGAACGGCTCGGTCACGGTCTACACCCCGCAGCGCAAGTACCTGGGGGTCGAGGGCGGGCAGGCGAGCACCCATACGACGCAGCGGTTCCTCAAGAACCAGGTCGTTGACGGCATCAACCTTGAACTTCAACCGCGCGTGTCGGTCATCGACACCTACCGCTTCCCCGGAGGGCAGTGCGTTGCCAGCCGGGTGGCCGTGCGAGGCAACGACGATCGCATCGTCGACACCGGCGGGTTCGTCCCGCACATCACGCAGCGCCTTAATCGCGTTCTCGTCGAGGACTTGCAGGGGCCGGCCGTGGCGAACGTCGTCGCTCCCACCGACTGGATCACCGGCGATTCGGTCACCGTGTCGTGGGATTCGTCGGACAACGCGTACAAGCGCGGCACCACCGGTCTGCGGGTCCGCGGCGCCGGCAGTGCGGATGTCGGCAACGCCGCCAACGGTCGAAGCGCCGTGAGCGCCGGGCTTGGCGCGCTGGCCGATGGCGCCCAAGAGGTGTGTGCCTACCGCGCTGCGCCCCTGTGGCCCGAGGCGTCACGGTGCGTGGCCATCCGTCTGGATCGAACCGATCCGTCGATGCCGCCGCTCACCGTCACCCCGGATGTCGCAGGATTCACCAACACGGCGATCACCGTCACCACCGCCCCGGCCCAGGATGGTGCAGGCTCGGGTTGGAGCCACAACCAGATCAGGATCGACGGTGGCTCGTGGCAGGACACGGTTGGCGTGAACACCATCACGGCCGACGGCGAGCACACGGTCCAGGCACGGGCGGTCGACCATGCAGGGCGCACGAGTGCGGCGACCGCCGTCCGCACCGTGCGTGTCGATCGGACAGCGCCGATCATCAGCAACGTCCAAACTGACGGGGCAGCGGGAACGCTGACCTGGAGCATGGTCGACGCCATCGGACTCGGCACCTGTCGTGTCAAGGTCACGCTGGCAGGACCAGGGACCAACGGTGCCGTCGTCATCGCCGCCGACCAGCCGGCGTCGGTCTTCAATCCCGCCGCAGCGGTGGTCGTGCTGCCCGTCGGCGCGATGCCCAACGGGCAGTACAAAGTCCAGTTGACCGTCTGCGACAGCGCAGGCAACGAGAGCACAACCGCGACGACCCTGGGCTGGACCGGCAACCCGGACGGTGTCCTCACCGGCTCGTGGGCGCGATTCATCCCGATGAATCTGGCGAGTCCGAATGAGCTCAATCGCCGGCAGGTCGCGGGCATCGCGGTGCCCCTGCTGCGGCGTACCGTCGGACATGGATTTACGATCACGGGTCGACTCCAGCGCCCGGACGGATCGGCGTTCTCCGACGCGGCGCTTGAGATCAGGGACAGCCTCGGTCGGTACGCCGGCGGCTTTCGCACCAACACCGACGGAGCATTCACGGTGACGGCACGTGCAAGTGTCGGCGGTGGTTGGACCCTCAACACCGTTGGCTCGCGGGTCCTGGAGCCCGTTGCATGGCTTGAGGTTCGCCCGACGCTCACTACGCGAGCGAAGATGAATCACGCGCGCCGGACATTGGTGGTGCGAGGCCGGATGAACCCCGGCGTGGGCGTCAGCGGGAAGGCCGTCAGTCTTCAGTGGTTCGACTCCCTGACGCGCAAGTGGCGACCGGTCATGGACGGTCGCGTCACCTCCACCGGCACGTTCAGGTTGGCGTACCGCTTCAGCCGCCCTGGTCGCTATACGGTGAAGGTTCGGGTCGTTGTGCCACGCGACGCGGGCTGGCCGTACCTCACGGGAACCTCGCGGACGATGACCGTCAGAGTCCGTTGATCCACGGTCGTGACTGACACGTCACTCACCACTCGCGGGGTACGGCGCCGACCGACGGCGGCGCAGTACCCCACGCTCCCCGACGATCTGCGCGTCGCGCTCGTCGGGGAGCGCGATCCCGTCTTGCAGCTCGCGATGATCTGCGACCACTTGCGCCCACGATTGATCCGGGCCGCTCGGCAGGCCGGTGCAGGCGACTGGGCCGAGGACGTTGTCGCCGACGTGGTTGCCCGTCGATTCCGGATCGTCGTTGCCGATGCGCCGATCACGCTCGCCACCCCGCAAGCGTTCAACCACTTGACGGCCAGTCTCCTCGTATCCGTGAGGAATGCTGCGATGAGCCACCGGAGGGATACGGCGCGCCTGCATCTCGTTCCCGACTACGAGGTCGGCGCACTCATCGACCGCGACGCGCTGGACACGCAGCCGTCGTCCGTGGCGCATCCCGACGAGCTGCGGGCACTTGCCGAAGCCCTGCGCGGCCTCGACTCCCGCGACGCGCAGATCGCACGGCTGATCGGCATTCATGAGATGACCGTTCGCGACGTGGCGAACCGCCTTGGGATCGGTGCGTCAACCGTGCACGACGTATGGACCCGCGTGCAACGGATCATCAGCGTCGACGTGGAGCGTGTGCTCAGCGGGGCGCTCTGCCGGCAAGCCGGGCCACACCTCGCGCTGATCAGCAGCCAACATCGAAGCGACCGGTCGGGACATGACGACTCGTCGCTCAGCGACGTCGTCGGGGTGGAGGAGGCACGGCGCCTCGTCTCGCATGTGTACGGAAGCGGCGACCTGCTCGGAGGGTGTCCCGCATGTCGTCATGCGCTTGTCAGGCAGCGGCAGTTGCTTCACCACGGTCTGCCGGTTCCGGTCATCGGACTCGCCGGTGCCGAGACCACTGACGGCGTCCGTGAGCTGTTTGCGCGACTATGGAATGCGGCGACGACTGCGCTTGTGCGCATGTCGGATGCGATCTGGGGGCTCGTCAGTGTCAACCCCATCCCCGGTGCCGCCGGGGCGACAACGACGACACTCGGGATCGGCGCATCGAAGATCGCCGCAGTCGTCGCGGCCTCAGCGCTCGCAACAAGCGCACCGGCACTGGTCACCGACATGCGAGCCGACGGCCGGCCCGCTCATCCGCGGGCCGGGACTGCCACGTCGCGCACCGTGTCGGCGCCGTCCGCGGCGACAACGCACGCCGCTCAGCGGCGAACGGCTGCCACCGCGCAGTCCGGGCGAGCGGCCACGCGGTCTGCGGCGTCACCCACCGCGTCGCAGCCGACAAGACACGCACCTGCCTCCGCGACGTCCGATCGGGCGGCAAGCGCCCCCGCGAGGGCCGCTGCAGAATTCAGTCCCGGCCCGTGAGTGCTCTCGCAGGCGTGCCGGCGATCGGGTTGGTGCCACCGCGTCGATACTCGGGCGGCGAGCTGCGGCACCGATGACTCGCGCCGCCGTTCCCTGCCCGATCACGATCGCTGTCGGTGTGAAACCGGCATTTGAATTCAGGCGACATCGTCAGGGTCAACCGCCCCCTGCCGGATCGCCGCATAACGTGATCGGAAGTCGCTATGTTTGCTGGAAATGACGTTTCTTCCGTGGGGGGCTGACATGGCGAACTACAAGGGTGTTGCCGCTGCACTGCTTGGCGCGGCGCTTATCTCGATCGGCGCAGGTTGCGGCGGATCGGATCCGAAAGAGGCGGAGACGCCCACGAATGCTCCCACCGTGACCAACGGTGCGACGACGACCGGGGGCGGAACCGAGACCGCCGGCGGCGGCGGAAAAGCCGCTGGCGACGCGGCTGCGGGCAAGACCGCATTCGAAGGCGGCAGCTGCCAGGCCTGTCATCCGGCGGGCGGCACTCAGGCTGGAGTCGGCCCTGATCTGGCTGTGAGCAAGATGACCGCCGACGAGATCAAGGCGCAGATCACGAACGGCAAGGGCGCAATGCCGCCGCAGCCGCAGGTGACCGGTGCCGACCTGGACAACGTGGCCGCATACATCCTGAGCATCAGGAAGTAGTCGTTTTTCGGCGGTTTTCCCGCCGGATCGATGGTTGAAGCGTCACCAACGGGCCCTGTCTCTTATACACATCTGACGCTGCCGACGAGCGATCTAGTGTAGATCTCGGTGGTCGCCGTATCAT
>CALMXK010000177.1 GCA_937871165.1 uncultured Actinomycetes bacterium | reverse complement strand
AATGATACGGCGACCACCGAGATCTACACTAGATCGCTCGTCGGCAGCGTCAGATGTGTATAAGAGACAGACACAGTGCTTGGCGTGGGCGTCATGGCGGCGGCGATCGCCACGGATTCGGAGGCTGTCGGGCGGCGGGTCTGGACCCTCTGGGGTGCGCTGATCGGTGCGGTCGCCGTCGTGCTCGTCATCGGAAGCAGCGCAAAGGGCGCCGCCCGGTGGATCGACTTCGGAATCTTCCAGTTCCAGCCATCCGAGGTCGGCAAGGTGGCGATGATCGTGATCCTCGCCGGTCTGTGTGTGGAGCGTGCCACCCAGGTGGGCTCGCTGCGCTTCTCGGCGCTTGCGATCGGGGTGACGGCACTTCCGACCTTCATCGTGTTCATCCAGCCGGACCTCGGAACATCACTCGTGTACGTGGCGATCTGCGCCGCCATGCTCTATTTCGCCGGCACCCCGACGCGCCAGTTCAAGTGGGCGGCGGTCGGTGGGTTGGGGGTCGCCGCGATGGTGCTGTGGATCCTGCCGGCGGTTGGGCTTCCGGTCCTGAAGGACTACCAGATGGCGCGGCTCACCACGTTCATCGACTCCAGCAAGGACCCGGGCAGCGACGGCTGGCAGGTGAACCAGTCGCGCATCGCCGTGGGACACGGCGGCGCCTTCGGTCGAGGACTCGACGGGTCCACCCAGGTGCAGAACGATCTGCTTCCGGAACATCAGACGGACTTCATCTTCGCGTCGGCGGCCGAGATGTTCGGCTTCGTCGGGATGGTCGCGCTGATCGTGATGTTCGGAATCATCATGTGGCGTGTGCTGAGAATCGCCAAGCGTGCGGCCACGCCGTTCGACCAACTGGTCGCAGGCGGTATCGCGGCGATGCTCGGCTTCCAGATATTCGTCAACATCGGGATGAACGTCGCGATCATGCCGGTCGCCGGCATCCCGCTGCCATTCATGAGCTACGGCGGAACGCACACGCTCACCAACTTCATCGCCATCGGCATGTTGATGCGGATTCATCGCCGCTCCGCGCGACTCGTGCGGAGATGACCAGCCGTCATGTGCAATGTTGCATCCGCGGGCGAGGGACTCGCGTACGCGGTGGCGAACTTTGGATACACATGGCTCTGATACTTCGGACGAACGTCGACATCCACTAGATGGGCTCACTTCGCGTACTCGGCAAGGGTGCTTCGGCGCTGCGTCCGTTGGTGAACGCCGTCCGCTCGGTCGAGCGGGGCGCCACCGCGCAGATGTCGCTCACGGTCGTGGACGGCCCAAAGGACGCCACCGCCCGACTTCGGGAGATCCTCGGCGTCGACGTCCCTCGCCCGTCGTCGGGGACCGGGATTCTCATCGCCGTTGCACAGACGGGCCACGAGGACGCCGCTGCTGCTGCAACCCTGGCGGACGCCAAACGCGCTGGGCGGCGGGCCATCATGATCGTCACCGGCACCGGTGAGCAGCGACAGGCGCTGGAGCGTGCGGCCATCGGGCATGCGCCGCTGGAGCTTTCGAACATCGTTCACATCGTGTCGCTCGACGACGCGGACCTTGTGCGCAGGACACTGGCGGCGGTGCTCGGTGCGGACGGCGCAGCGGTGGCGCGCAGCCATCCGCTCCTTCGCGACGCGGTGGCCGACGCGCTGATCGCACAGACCGCGCGTCAAGCGAGCACCGTCGGCGCGGCGGTGGTCGTTCCCGGCGCCGACATGCCGGTCATCACAATCATTCAAGTTCGGCTCGTGGCGCAGCTTGCCGCCGTCTATGGACGGCCGCTCGACGTGCGTCGCGGGCTTGAGATCGCCGGGGTGCTCCTCAGCGCAATCGGGTGGCGAGCGCTCGCCCGACGTGCGGTGACGAGTATTCCGGTCGCAGGGTTCGCGCTTCGCGCAGGCATCGCGTACTCCGGTACCCGAGCCGCGGGCGAGGCGTGCAAGGCGTATTTCGCAGGCATGGGCGACAGGGCCGACGCCCCGCTCGATGGCCTTGCGAAGGCACTCAACGGTGCGCTGGCACAGCGCAAAGGGACATCACATTGAAAACGCGAATTTTGGTGTCGGTCGATCGCTTCGAAACACGCGTGGCGATCACCGAGAACGATCGGGTCAGCGAATGCCACATCGAACGGCGCGGTCGTCGGTCGGTGGTCGGGCACGTCTGGAAGGGCAAGGTCGAGAACGTCCTTGCCGGCATGGAGGCGGCCTTCGTCGACGTCGGGCTTGAGAAGGCCGGATTCCTGCACGTCGATGAGATCGTGGCGATGGGTGTCCCAAAGAACAAGCGGATGATCGCCGACCTGCTGAAGAAGGGCGACACGATCCTGGTGCAGGCGGTCAAGGACCCGATGGGCACCAAGGGCGCACGCCTGACGATGCAGCTGTCGCTCGCCGGACGATTCCTGGTGTACGTGCCGTACGGGGAAGGGTTCGGCGTCAGCCGGCGGCTGGACGACGAGGAGCGCGACCGGCTGCGCAAGGTCTGCAAGAAACTCGACGCCGGCGCGGGCGGGGTGATCGTGCGCACCCAGGCGGCAGGCGTGACCGAGCGCGAGCTCGCCCGCGACCTGGCGACGCTGCGCAAGCTGTGGGAGGCCCTGCAGGCACGTGCGGCACAGGTGGATGCCCCGTCGCTGCTGTACAACGAGGCCGACCGTTCGCTCAAGGTCATCCGTGACCTGTTCGGCGAGCACGTCGACGAGGTTCTCGTGGACGACGAGGCGCAGTACCAGCGAATCCAGGACTTTCTGCGACGCACGTCGCCGGAGCTTGTCGATCGAATCCACTTCTATTCGGATCCGAAACCGCTCATGGAGCGCTACGGTGTGGACAAGGCGCTGCGCTCAACCCTGTCGAGGCGCGCAGACCTGAAGTCCGGCGGCTACCTCATCATCGACGATACCGAGGCCATGACGGTCATCGACGTCAACAGCGGACGACATGTCGGGCGTGGCAAGACGACGCTCGAAGAGACGATCACGCAGACGAACCTGGAGGCGGCGGAAGAGGTCGTCCGCCAGCTGCGGCTGCGCGACATCGGCGGCATGATCATCATCGACTTCATCGACATGAACGATCAGCGCAACCGGCAGGCTGTGCGCCAGGCGCTTGAGAACGCGCTGGAGCGCGACCGTGCCAAGGCATACGTCGTGGACATCTCGCCGCTCGGACTGGTGGAGATGACCCGCCAGAACATCAGCGACGGCCCTCGCGAGATCATGACCGTCGAATGCCCGGTGTGTCAGGGCGTGGGGGTGATCGCGAGCGACGAGACGCACGCGGTGCACGCCGACCGCGAGATCCGCCGCCTGCTGAAGGACCGCAAGGAGCAGGCGTTCGCCGTTTCGCTGCACCCGGTGGTGCTCGACATGGTCGCCGGTGACGACGACGCAGGGGTCAACGACATCGAGGCGGAGACCGGCAAACGCGTCCGGTTCGAGCCCGACAGCAGCCTGTCGCGGGACGCTGTTCGCCTCAGTGCAATCTGACGATTTCGACGATGAGCGCACCACTGCAACCAGAACTGCAACTTTGTAAAGTCTTTGTCAGAACTCGGGTCGGCGTGTGAAAATGCCGATAGTTCCCCAGGAACACGAGGGAGAGAACTTCTGAACCGACGCGCGTACGTCTACGTACTGGCTTTCGCATTTGTGGCACTTGCTGCGTCCGCTCTGGCGGTCGTGCTGGATCCGCATATCGGCGATCGCTGGGCGCTGCTCGCGTTCACGTCCGGTGCGTCGCTCGCGCAGCTGTTCCTGGTGTACGCGTCGCCGCGGCTCGGGTACGACATTTCGCTGGCGTTCCTGTTTGCGGCGGTGGTCATCCTGCCCGCCCCGTCGGTGGTGCTCGTCTCGGTCCTGATGTTCTTGCCGATCTGGCGGCAGGCGAAGTTCCCGTGGTACATGCCGGTGTTCAACATGGCCAACTACGCGGTCCCGGCGCTGATCACGAAGCTGATCGTCCCGGACGTGGACGAGATCATGGGGCTCGCTGGCGGTCTTCGACTCGGTGCGGCCACGGTGCTGTTCACCCTGATCAACCATGCGGCGCTCGCGGGTGTGGTCAAACTCGCCCGCGGCGAGACGATTCGTCAGTCGCGTCTGTTCACGTTCACGCACCTGTCGCTCGACACCTTGGTCCTGTGCTCCGGAGCCGCCATCGCCATGGTGTGGCACCAGAACCCGATTTCCAGCCTGTTTGCGATGCTGCCGCTGATCTTGATCGCACGGGCGCTGCAGATTCCGAAGCTCGAACAGGAGAGCTGGACCGATCCGAAGACGGGGCTCTACAACGCACGATTCTTCGGCGAGCGCGGTGCGGAGGTCGTGCGTCGCGGCCGGGGACTCACGGCACTCGCCATGATCGACCTCGACTACCTGCGCGAGGTCAACAACGCGCACGGCCACCTTGCCGGCGACGCGGTGGTCACGGCAATCGCCAAGGTCATCGGCGCCAGCGCCCGCGCGACGGACATGCCCGCACGGTTCGGCGGCGAGGAGTTTGCACTGCTGATGCCCGCCACCCCGCTGGACGCGGCCATCGGTGTCGCCGAGCGCGTACGCATCGCGGTGGAGGAGACCGGTGTGGCGACCGAAGGCGTCGTGATCCATGCCACGGTCAGCATCGGCGTGGCAAGCGGCCCGGGGACGCTCGAGGAGCTCATCAGACGCGCCGACAAGGCCCTGTACGCTGCAAAGGCAGCCGGACGCAACCGCGTCATGGTGGCGGACGAGCCGACGGAGGACGACAGCGACGATCGTCGCACCGTCCCCGTGTCCACGCGAAGCCCGGTGATGTAGACAACTTTTTGTCCCATTCCGACGTCCGTCGCAGGAATGGGGTACAATCTCCGACCGCGCCCGAGCCGGGTGCCGTCCGTTCAAACGGGAGAGGGAATGCCGGACTACGCAGTCATCGCCTTTGGCAGCAAGCAGTACAAAGTCAGCGCGGGTGAGCGCCTCATCATCGATCGCCTCGCGGTCGAGGAGGGTGAGACGTTCTCGCCGACCGTGGTCGCCACGGGCGACGCGAATGGCATCACCGACGGTGGAAACGTGACCGCCCGTGTCGAGGAGCATGTCCTCGGCAAGAAGGTCGTCGTATTCACGTACCGTGCCAAGAAGGACAGCAAGAAGAAGCGCGGTCATCGTTCGCGTCAGACCCGCATCCACATCGAGTCGATCACCGCGTAGGGAGAGCCCGGAATGGCACATAAAAAGGGTGGCGGCTCCAGCCGCAACGGTCGTGACTCCGCAGCTCAGCGGCTCGGTGTGAAGGTCTTCGCCGGACAGGTCGTCCCGGCGGGATCCATCATCGTTCGCCAGCGCGGCACCAAGTTCCATCCGGGTGATGGCACCGGTATCGGACGGGATCACACGATCTTCGCCACGGTCACCGGTCGCGTCGAGTTCACGAATGGCCACAAGGGCCGTCGGATCTTCGTGCACCCGGAGAGCGTAGGCCAGTAGGTCCGGGGCGCGTGTCCTTCACCGACCGCGTCAAGATCAATGTGCAAGGTGGGCATGGGGGCGGCGGAGCCGTCTCCTTCCGCCGGGAAGCGCGCACGCCCAAGGGCGGCCCGGACGGCGGCAACGGTGGCGACGGCGGCTCCGTGTTCATGGTGGCCGATCCGTCCGTTCCGGACCTGCGCTGGTTTCGTCACGCCGTCCATCACAAGGCGCGGCCGGGTGACCCTGGTGCCGGACGGCGAAAGCACGGCAAAAGCGGCGACGACGCGATTCTTCCCGTCCCGCTCGGGACGCGGGTGCTGCGCGACGACGAGCTGATCGCGACGCTCGACCATCCAGGTGACCGCGCGGAGGTCGCTCGCGGTGGCCAGGGCGGGGTCGGGAACTTCGCGTTTCGTTCGTCGACGCATCAGACTCCGCGCGAGTCGGTGCCCGGTACGCCGGGCGACGAGACGTGGCTCGTTCTCGAACTGCGGCTGGATCTCGCCGTCGTCATCGTCGGACTGCCAAACAGCGGCAAGACCTCCCTGCTGAACGCCTTGACCGGCGCGCGGGCGACAGTGGCGCCGTATCCGCGCTCCACGAAAGAACCCGCGTTCGGTCCGATCGAAGATGAGGCCGGGCATCTGATGACGGTCGCCGACCTGCCGGGCGTCGACGAGACAGGGCTGCCCCGTCCGGATGGGAAGGTCGCCCAAATCGAGCGGGCGCGGCTCATCGTGCACTGCGTCGACGGACGCGAACCGGACGAAATCGCGTCGCGGATCGCCGCGGTGCGCGACGGGATCGCCGAGTACCGCAACCCTGCGCAGGACGAGATCGTGGTTGCCACGTTCACCGAGCCCGACGCGTGCCCGGCCGGCGCCGACCTGGCGATGGACAGCGTGTCCGGCGCAGGTGTCGGCGCGCTGCGTGACGAGATCCTGCGACGCTTGGCGGACTGATGGCGATCGTTGTCGTCAAGATCGGCACCTCGAGCCTGGCCGATGCATCCGGTCGGCTTCGCGACGATGTGGTGGGCGCCCTCGTTGCGGATTTGGTGGCGGTTCGCGCGGCGGGCCATCAGCCGGTCCTCGTGACCAGCGGCGCGATCGCCTGTGGTCTTGAGCGTCTGGGGATCACGGAGCGTCCCACCGCGGTGCCTGATTTGCAGGCCGCCTCGGCGGTGGGGCAGGGAATCTTGTTCGAGCACTACCTGCGCACCTTCGCGACGCATGGGGTCGCTGCCGCGCAGGTCCTGCTCACGCGTGCGGACCTTGATCGTCGCCAGACCTATGTCAACGCACGCAACACGCTTGCGCGTCTGCTCGAGCTTGGGGCCGTTCCGATCATCAACGAGAACGACACCACGGCCACCGACGACATCACGTTTGGCGACAACGACGTTCTGGCGGCGCTGGTGGCGGTGCAGATGGAGGCGGGCTGGCTGGTGTTGCTCACCGACCGCGACGGCTTGTACGGCCCCGGGCAGGATGGTCCGGAGCTCATCGGACGCGTGCCGGAGGGTGTCGCCCCGGAGGATGTCGAGCTTGCGGCGCTTGCCGGCACCAATCAGGGGCGCGGCGGCATCAACAGCAAGATCGCGTCGGCGAGCATGGCGGTCGCGGAAGGCATTGCCACGGTCATCGCAAGCGGCGCCCGGCCGGATGCGGTGTCGCGCGCAGTCAGCGGTGAGCTGGTCGGCACGCACTTTCCGCCCGGGTCCGGGTCACGGTCGGCGTTCAAAGTGTGGCTGCGCTACGCGCGGATGCCTTCCGGCGTCGTCACCGTCGACGACGGTGCGGCCCGCGCGCTCGTGGAGCGGGGGACGTCCCTGCTGCCGGTTGGCGTCACCGCCTGCTCAGGTGGCTTCCAGGTCGGCGACGTCGTCGAGGTCGTGACGTGTCAGGGCGTCGTGGTCGGCAAGGGCGTTTCGGGGATGTCGGAGTCGCAGGTCGCTGCGGTGGCCGGAATGTCGAGCGCGGCCGCGCGCGAGGCCCAGCCCGGGTTCCCCGGTGAGGTGATTCACCGCGATCAGTTCGTCCTGATCAGCTGAGCCTCACAGTCGTGTACGGTGTTCAAAATGTCCGATGACCTGAACACGCTCCGGCGGAGCATCGGCGAGGCGAACGCTGCCGCGTCTGTGCTGCGCACACTCAAATCGTCCCAGAAGAACGTCGCGCTCCATGAAATGGCCGACGCGCTGGTACGGCGCACCGACGAGATTTTGCGCGAGAACGCTCAGGACGTGTCGGATGCGAAGGCCGCCCATCGGCCGAGTGCGATGGTCGATCGACTGTTGCTTGATGACGACCGCATTGCGGCGATGGCGAAGGGTGTGCGCGACGTCGCCGCCCTCCCGGATCCGATCGGCGCCGTGGATGTCGGGTACCGCCTGCCAAACGGCCTTGAGGTGATCCGCAAGCGCGTCCCGCTCGGTGTCGTGGCGGTCATCTACGAAGGCCGTCCGAACGTGACGTCCGATGCGGCGGCCCTGTGTTTGAAGAGCGGCAACGCCGTGGTGCTGCGCGGGTCGAGCATCGCCGCTCGAAGCAACGCGATCATTGCGGACGTGTTGGTGCGGGCGCTCATGGAGGCGGAGCTTCCGCAGGCGTCCATCACGGCGGTGCACGGCGACTACGATCAGTTGAAGGCGCTGCTTCAGATGAGCGATCTGATCGACCTGGTCGTGCCGCGTGGCGGCGAGGAACTCAAGTCGTTCCTGATGCAGCACTCGAAGGTTCCGGTGATCTACGCGGCGTCGGGCAACAATCACGTCTACGTCGATGCGCATGCGGATGTCGACAAGGCGGTGAAGATCGCCGTCAACGCGAAGGTCCACCGGCCGGGGGTGTGCAATGCCGCCGAGACACTGCTTGTGCACGCCGCGGTGGCCGACCAGATGCTGCCCGCGTTGGCCGGCGCGCTGACTGCGCAAGGGGTTGAGCTTCGCGTCAGCGACGACGCCCGCGCGGCGATCGGCGAGTCGGCTGCACAGCTTGCAGCCGCGACCGACGAGGATTTCGCGACCGAGTATCTGGATCTGACGATGGCGGTGAAGGTCGTCGCGGACCTCGACGAGGCGATCGCCCACGTGGAGCGATACGGGTCGGGTCACAGTGAGGCGATCGTGACCGAGGACCTGAGCGCCGCACGGCGGTTCGAAGCCGGTGTGGACGCCGCGTGCGTGTACATCAACGCGTCGACACGGTTCACCGATGGCGGGGAGTTCGGCATGGGTGCCGAAATCGCCAACTCGACGCAGAAGCTCCATGCACGCGGTCCGATCGGCGTGAACGAGTTGACGAGTATGAAGTACGTCGTCACCGGAGATGGCCACGTCCGCACGTAAGGTCGGCGTGTATGGCGGCGCGTTCGATCCGCCGCACCTTGGCCATGTCGTCGTCGCGGCCGAGGCCGCGTGGCAGCTGGGGCTCGACGAGGTTCGGCTGGTGCCTGTCGGAATTCCCGTCCACCGTCACGCGCCGCACACGGATGCGGCCACACGCGTCGAGCTTGTGCGTGGCGCAGTCGCCGGCCTGCCCGCGCTGCGGGTGTCGACCATTGAGACCGATCGTCCCGAGCCGAGTTTTACGATCGATACGTTGCGGGCCCTTGCCGCCGCCGAACCGGAGGTGGAGTGGACGTTGATCGTCGGTGCGGACCAGGTGGAGGTGTTCGACACGTGGCGTGAGCCGCAGGCGATCGTGGAGCTTGCACGGCTGGGTGTGGTTGCCCGCGCGGAGACCGACGACGCGGAGGCGGCCGCCGCTGCGCGCAGGCATGCCCCGGGACGGTTCGACGTCATTTCGATTCCGCGGATCGACATCAGCTCGACCCTGATTCGTGCGCGAATCGCCGCTCGAACGCCGTTTTCCCACCTCGTTTCGCCCGCAGTGGCCCGAATGATCGCCGACCGCGGTTTGTATGGTCGCTGAAGCGCGGTACCCTTGTGGACTTGTATCCGTTCAAGGAGTTTGTGATTTCCACTGAGTTGACAGCACCATCCACCCACGACCTCGCTCTCGCGATCGCAGCGGCCGCCGACAGCAAGAAGGCGTCGAACATCGTCATCGTCGATATGCGGGGTCTGGTCGCCTACACCGACTACCTGGTGATCGCGACCGGCCAGACTGCTCGGCAGACGAAGGCGATTGCCGACGCGATCCGCAAGCAGGTCAAGGAAGACACGGGCGCGTTCGCCCGCCGTGTCGAGGGTGACCGCGAGGCGGACTGGGTCCTGATGGACTTCATCGATGTCGTGGTCCACATCTTCACGCCGGAGGCCCGCGAGTTCTATCGCCTTGATCGCTTGTGGCGTCAGGCCCCGCAGACGGTCTTCGACCCGGACGGCGAGCAGCAGCCCGTGGAGGCGTCCGAGTAAGCTTTCGTCGCGAGCGCGGCGAACTCCGTCGCGCGTGTCCTATACTGACTGCCGCCCAGGGGGATTAGCTCAGCTGGGAGAGCGTCGCGCTGGCAGCGCGAAGGTCACCGGTTCGATCCCGGTATCCTCCACTCACAAAAGCCCTGCTTCGGCGGGGCTTTTTCGTTTCCGACGCGTTGTGCTCCCTTCGCGCCGGCGCGTCTGACGGATGCCGCGCGTGCCCCGGGGTTGATGGTCCGGCACACGTTGGCGAGCGCTCGAAATGTGCCAAGTGGCCAATTCGAGGACGGCGATCACGCTGCGTGCAGCGGGTTGGGCGGTGTGGGATCCGAGGCCGCATGTCGATCGTGAGCGTCGAGGTTCAGACGGCCGGGCAGACCTCGCCATCGTGTCAAGTGGCCAATGGGACTGGCGATTACACCTCAGACAGGTGCACATCG
The DNA here is from genome assembly GCA_937871165.1 of uncultured Actinomycetes bacterium. Taxonomy (GTDB): domain Bacteria; phylum Actinomycetota; class Thermoleophilia; order Miltoncostaeales; family Miltoncostaeaceae; genus CALMEC01. Next base: position 9,862 of record CALMXK010000177.1, on the reverse strand, counting down.
ATTTTGCCAAGTGGCCAATTGGGCGCGGCGAGCCTCCGACGTCGGCGGTGCCAGCAGCTGTGACGCCTGCCGGCCGCCTCCTATTGCGGGTCGGCACTGCATATGTGCCAAGTGGCCAATTCGGCGCGGCAAACCGGCGACTTCAGCAGCGTCAGCGGCTGTGACGCCCATCGGCCGAGCGGCCGCTTCAGGTTGCGTGCATCGGCACTGCGAAATGCGCCAAGTGGCCAATTTCGCTTCGGGTCGTCATTCGACGTCGGTGGCAGGGGATCGGGCGCGGCGACGCTGTTTGGATCTCGTCCGGCTCTGGTCGAACCGAGGACGAAGTTGGCCATTTCGCAAATTTTTCGTGATCCGATGCGGGTGCGAAATGACGGGTACGAGCAAGAAGCCCCCGATCTACGGGTACTTTTTAGGAAGTTTCGATCGCTGAGATGTAATGCAATTGTAAGTAGTTGCGTGTGCATCGAACTCCTGCTTCCGCTTCGGGCATCCCAGGCCGATGCATTAGGCGTATGCGTGTTTCGTCACACTTTTCATCACTGAGATCACGTCTCTTCGTTCTGCTGCTTTTGCCAGTGATCGGGACGGGCACGTTTGCCGGGATGTGGGCATTCCACGAGTGGCGGGCTTACCGCACCGCTCAGGAGTCACAGCGCCTTGAATCTGCGCTCATCGACACCTCGTTTCTCCTCACCGGCAGCGATCTGCAAGAGATGATCGTGAGCGAGGTCAACACGCGCGGATGGGGACGCGTCGCGCCGACCACCCAACTGCGTGAGCGGGTGAACGCCACGCTGACCGAGACGCATCAGGAACTTCGCCAACGGGTCGCCCATCTTGGCACCGTGCGGATGAACGGTTCCGCACAGTCGCTTCAGGTGGAACGCGTCATCCGGGCGTTTTCCGCAATGGAGGACCGCCTTGGTATCACCGGCGACGAGTCCCCGAGGATTCCGACATCCCCACAGGCTGCGGCGGTCATCGCAGGATTTGGCCGGGAGGTCAGTGACGCGCTGTCAATCCTCGCGACGAACGCCGGACGGGAAACGGCGAAGGACGCGGGAGCCATCGTCGCGCTCACCGAGATCCAGCGACATGAGCTTGAAGAAGGGCGGGTCACTGTGCTTGCGGCGGCCCGGGCGAGGAGCGCCACCGCGGCACGCCATGAGCGTGAGGAGACGGACACCGCCATTCGCCTGTCGCTCCTGCCAAGTGACGCTCTTAGTCAACTGCTCGAGTGGGAGTCCACGCCGGACGGTACCGCGTGGCGCCAGCTGCAAGACGAAACGTGGGTCGGGACGGTCGGTGCGGCCACCGCGGAGGCGCGGCGAATCTTCCGTGCGCGACGGGACGCCACGAACGATGTCCAAACACAGGTGACCGCCGACCTTCGGGCGCAGTCACGGGAGTCGGAGATCCGCGCGGTGTGGCGCTTTGCCGGTGCACTCGCGATGTCGGCGGCGGTGATCTTGATGACGCTCGTGCTCGGATGGATTGCCGTGCGTCGGCCGCTTTCTCGTCTGCGACACCTCGAGGAGCACGCGCGACGGATCGGAGCCGGCGAGTTCGACCTTCCCCCGCTTGCCGCGACCGGTGCCGACGAGACGGCGCTCCTGGCGCAGGCGTTCGATGAGATCTCCGACGTGCTTCGCGTCGCCAAGGGACAGCTCGACCAGCTCGCGTCCGGTGAGGAACTGTCGGATGTCGGGGGTCGGCACGTGCCGGGCCCGATCGGGGAGGCCATCACCGGCTCCATCGACCGCCTGACCCGTATCACCCGCGAGCTTCGCTCCAGCGAAGAACTCGCCCGACTCACGGTGGCGAGCGCAGTCGAGGCCATCTGGATGATCGACCACGAGGCGCGGATCACGTCGGCGAATGCGTCCGCCCAGTCAATGGCCGGGCGCCACCGCGACACCATGATCGGCGCCTCCATCGACGACATCATCGTCCTTGAGGATCCGGAGCCCATCTGGAATGCGGCCCATCGACAGATGACCGACGCCGAATGCACCATCACGAGCTGGAGCGGGACGATCATCGAGGCCGTCGTGTCGACACGAAGCGTCATTGGCGTCGACGGCGCCCTGTACACCGTCGTTTTCGTTCGCGACATGTCCGAGCGCAAACGATTCGAACAGCAGCTCGAATGGGAGTCATCTCACGATCCGCTCACCGGACTGCCAAATCGCGTGGCGCTGTCGCGTTGGGTCGCGGACGCCGACGGCGAGCTCACAGTGCTGTTTGTCGACCTGGATCGCTTCAAAACGATCAACGACGCACTTGGTCACCGGTTGGGCGACTCACTCCTTCGTCAGGTCGCGGCGCGCCTGTGCGCCAAGGTTCGCGAAGAGGATCTCGTGGCGCGGCTGGGTGGCGACGAGTTCGTGATCGTCTACCGGGGCGACGCCGACATCGATCCGATGCAGTTCGCCGATCGTCTGATTGCGGCCATCGAGGCACCGTTCAACCTTGGCGGGACCGTCGTCCACGTTTCGGCGAGCGTCGGCATCGTGCACAGCGGCATCGGCGCCGACCTGAGCGAACTCGTGCGTCGCGCGGACATTGCAATGTGCCGGGCCAAACAGTTCGGTCGGGCGAAGGTCGTCACATTTGACGACTCGATGCAGGGCTGGGCCGAGCGGCGTATGGAAATCGAAGAAGGCTTGCGCGTCGCCCTTGCCGAAGGTCAGCTGTGGCCCGCCTTCCAACCGATCGTGTCGGTGGAGGACGAGGAGCTCCATGGCATCGAGTTGCTCGCGCGGTGGCGTCATCCAGAGAGCGGGGAGATCCCTCCGAGTGAGTTCATCCCGGTCGCCGAGGAGAGCGGCCTGATCATCGATGTCGGGCGATGGGCGCTTCGCGAGGCCGCGTCAGCTGCGCTCGATCTGCGCCGGATCAACCCGGCGTTCGATGCGCCGATCGCCGTGAACATCTCGGGTGCCCATCTGATGCGCGGCGACGTTGTGGGCGACCTGCTTGCAACGATGCACGCCACCGGCGTCGAGGCGCGCTGGCTCACGTTGGAGGTCACTGAGACGTGGCTGCTCGACGAGGCCGATCATACGATCGACACCTTGCGTCGTCTCACGGAACTTGGTGTCGGCTTGTCAATCGACGACTTCGGGACCGGGTACTCGTCACTCACCTATCTGCGCAGAATTCCGGCGGCGACGGTCAAGGTGGACCGTTCCTACGTGTTGGACGTCGACGACGATGCTACCGACATTCCGATTGTTCGTCTGGTCACGAGCCTGGCACACGAGCTCGGAATGACCGTGATCGCAGAAGGGGTGGAGACCCCGCACCAGCAGGCTCTGCTGCTCGCGGCCGGGTGTGACTTCTGCCAGGGCTACAAGATCGCGCGGCCGATGCCGATCGATGCACTCGCTGGGTGGATGGTCGGGCGCCTGCGCGACCTCCCCGTGGTGAGTCGCCCATGAATCGGTTTCGCCGGGTGGCGGTGCGCCTCACGCTTCGCGCTCGAATCGTCGTCGCAGTACTCGTTCCCGCATTGGGTGCCGGCGCGGCCTTGACGGTGTGGGCCCTCGATCAGCGTGACCGGGCGCAGCAAGCGCGAGATGCACGCGAACGTGTGGAGCTGATCGCCGCCTACACGCACGTGTACGATAACGTCAACTTCACGCGGGAGATCACCGACATGGTCTCCTACGTCGGCGGACTCGACAAGGTCCCCTCTTCACTCGCGACGCTTGCGCGCGCGCAGGTGGCGCTTTCACACGCCAATACGCTCGCCGAGATGGAGCACCTCCACGACATCGAACATACGTCCGGGACCCTTCATGACTCGATCGGCACCGTGAAGGAGGCCTATGTTCGGTTTCTGACCACCCGGGCTATGGACCCTTCGCCAACGGCCGTGTTGACCGTGCGTGGACGCGCGTCGGTGGAGCGCTTCCGGGATGTTCTGCTGAACGAACTGAACCGCTTGCGGCGCGGGGCGGCCAACCCGTACGTGGCGGAAACGGCCGAAATGCAGATCATTTCCGATTTTCGGTCGATTCTGCTTCGTGAATCAAGCATGGTGACGTTGACGGCGCTGCAGCCAGGTTGGACGAGTGGTGAGGTGTTCCCGGAGATCGCCGTCCAAGTCGCGCACGCCAAAGAGTTGGTGGTCAACCAACTCAGCCCGGCGGTTCGAGCGCAGTTCGCGGACATCGACAAGACGACCGGACGCAAGTACGCACAACTGCGCACGCAAATCGTGAACCTCCACGGATCACCGCCGCTGACATCGATCGTGGCAATCGGGTCGGCGCGCGATCAGGCGGTGGCGAAGGTCGAGGAGACCATCGGCATCAATCTGGCGCGTGGCGCCGCCGCTCAGGAGCGGATCGCACGCCGACGCTTCGCGGTCGGCATCTGGGGGGCGCTCGGACTGTTTGTCGGTTCGCTGCTGCTCGGCCTGCTCGCGTTGCGCCCGACGGCGCGAACGCTACGTCGCCTCGCAACCCATGCCAATCGCATCGGCGCGGGCGACCTCAACGTCGAGCCGATCGTGGTGCTTGGACGCGACGAGACGGCGCAGCTGGCAACCTCCTTCAACGAGATGAGTGGAACGCTGCGGACGCTGCAGTTCCAACTCGACGCGCTCGGCGAAGGCCGGACCGAGGATCCGGTGCTCGACGAACAGGTGCCCGGACACATCGGTGAGTCGATGGCGCGATCGATGCAACAGCTGACCCGGATGACCACGCGACTGAGCGCGAGCGAGCAGACCGCACGTCTCGCGATCGACACGACGGTCGAAGCGATCTGGACACTGGCGGCTGACGGTACCGTCATGCATGCGAACAACGCCGCCGCCCAGTTGCTCGGCAGGCCCGTCGAGTCCATGGAAGGTCGATCAATCGTCTCCCTGATCGGCCCCGGCTTCTTCGGGCACGATTCGGAGGGCACGATCATCGAAGTCACCGATGCGGAAAGTACATTGCTGCGCAACGGCGACGACATCGATCTGCTCATCTCCATCCGTCGTGTCCAACTTGGCGAGGGCACCAGAAACGCGATGGTCTTCGCCCGTGACATCAGTGAGCGCAAGCGATTCGAAGACGAGCTGGCATGGAAGGCCGGCCACGACCAACTGACGGGTCTGCCAAACCGCGTCGGACTGCATGACGAACTGTCGGCGCTGTCCGAGGCCTGCGGCCAGAACGAGCAGCTGGCCGTGATGTTCATCGACCTGGACCGGTTCAAGCGGGTCAACGACGGTATGGGCCACCGCTTCGGTGACGAGCTCCTGCGACAGGTCGCAAAACGGCTTCGGTCGAACCTGCGGGCAGACGATGTGCTGGCGCGCCTTGGTGGGGACGAGTTCGTGGTCGCACGCATCGCGCATGGCGACGGCGCGGACGTGGAGCGCGTCGGCGAGCGGCTGATCGAAGCGATCGAGGTTCCCTTTGAACTCGACGGCGGTGTGGCGCACATCTCCGCCAGCGTAGGCATCGTGGTCGCCGGCGGTGAGGTCGACGCCCTGGAGATCATTCGTTTCGCGGACGTGGCCATGTACGCCGCCAAGCAGTCGGGTCGCGGCCGTGTCGTACGGTTTGACGACTCCATGCAGGGCGTCGTGTGCACTCGGGTGGACATGGAGGAGGGACTTCGGACGGCGATCGTCAACGGTGAGCTGTGGCCGGCGTTCCAGCCTGTTGTCGCCACGTCCGACGGGAGTTTGGCCGGGGTTGAGCTGCTTGCGCGGTGGGACAGGCCCGGCGTGGGTGCCGTCTCGCCCGGAGAGTTCATCCCGCTCGCCGAGGAGACCGGAGTCATCGTCGACATCGGCATTTGGGCGTTGCGGTGCGCGGCCGAGTCGGCGGTCGCATTCCGCGAGACGATCCCCGGCTTTGATGCTGCGATCGCGGTGAACATCTCAAGCGTCCACCTGATGTACGGAAACCTGGTCGAGGATGTTCGAAGCGCGATCATCGATGCCGGCGCCAGACCGGAATGGCTGCGCCTGGAGATCACCGAGAGCTACCTGCTGGATGACGGGATGGACGGGGTCGACGACACCCTCCATACGCTCGTCCAGATGGGGATCAAGCTGTCCGTCGACGACTTCGGCACCGGGTACTCGTCGCTCACATATCTGCGCCGCATCCCGGCTGACTTGGTGAAGGTCGATCAGTCATACGTGGCGGCGCTTGCCCATGACAGCTCGTCGGTGGCGATCATCGAGCTGGTCGCGACGCTCGCACACAACCTCGACATGCAGGTGGTCGCCGAGGGCGTTGAGACCGAGGCTCAGCGGCAGATCGTGCTCGCAGCCGGCTGTGAGCTCGCCCAAGGGTTCCACTTCGCGCGTCCGATGAACGCCGACGATTTCATGCAATGGGTCGACGAGTGCCAGCGGCCGGCACTCGCGCGGAGCCTCAGTCCCGTCGACTCCTGATGAACGCCGTCAGGCCGTAGGCGGTGATGGGCGTCAGCCCGTGGTGGCGGTAGAAGCCCTCCGCACCCCGTTCGGAGATCAGCACCTGGTGGTGGAACGTCTCCATCGGGTAGCGCTCGAGGATGCCCTCCAGGAGTCGTCCCCCGATCCCAAGGCGCTGCCAGTCGGGATGCACGAGGATGTCGGCGATGTAGACGGCAAAGGCTCCATCGGACATGGCGCGTGCGTACCCCACGACCGTGCCGTCGTCCGAGGTCGCGACCAGTGACAACGCGGAGTTGGCGATCGCCACGCGAAGGCGCGGCGGATCGGTGGCATGGATCCACCGGTGCGCGTGGTACAGGCCAAGGATCGCGTCGAACTGGCGCTCCACGTCGGCACGCGCGATCGTAACCTGCGGCTTCAGCGTCGCCACAGACTCACCAGTGAGGGCGCCGTTATACTCGACCGCCGGATGACTGAAAATACGGACACGATGGGCGAACGCTACGACGCGGAGGCGCTCGAAGCAAAGTGGCAGGCGATTTGGGACCGTGACGGCGTGTTTCGCGCCGAACCGATTTCGGGCGACGGGGTTGCGCCGACGGTTCCTGACACGCCCAAGGCATACATCCTCGAGATGCTGCCCTACCCGTCGGGCGAGGCCCACATGGGCCACGTCAAGAACTACACGATGGGTGATGTTGTCGCGAACTCGCGCCGACGACAGGGCTTTGCCGTGTTTCACCCGATGGGATGGGACGCATTCGGTCTGCCGGCCGAGAACGCCGCGATCCGAACCGGCGAGCCGCCCGCGGTCGTCACGCGCCGCAACATCGCTCGCATCCGCGAGCAGCTGAAGACCCTCGGTTTCTCCATTGACTGGGACACCGAGATCGCCACGAGCGATCCGGAGTACTACAAGTGGACGCAGTGGCTGTTTCTGCGCATGTTCGAGAAGGGCCTCGCCGAGCGCCGTGAAGCGGCTGTGAACTGGTGCCCGGTGGACCAGACGGTCCTCGCGAACGAACAGGTGGTGGACGGGGCCTGCGAGCGCTGCGGTGCCGAGGTGGAACTGCGACAGCTGTCGCAGTGGTTCCTGCGCATCACCGACTACGCCCAGCGTCTGCTCGATGACATGGATCTGCTGGTGGATTGGCCAGAGCGGGTCCTCACTATGCAGCGCAACTGGATCGGGCGATCCGAAGGCGCTCGCGTGGTGTTCACTACTGACGATGGCGCACACGCGATTCCGGTCTTCACTACCCGTCCCGACACGCTCTTTGGCGCCACTTTTTTCCTGTTGGCGCCCGAACATCCGCTTGTCGGTGAGCTGGTTGCCGGTCGGCCCGAGCAGGCTGCCGTCACCGAATACGTCCGTGCGGCGGCGCGTGCGGACGTTGCTGATCGAACCGGCGCGGATCGCCCCAAGACAGGCGTGTTCACCGGTCGCACGGTCACCAACCCGGTCAACGGCGAGGCGATTCCTGTGTGGGTTGCCGACTACGTGCTGATGGACTACGGCACCGGCGCAATCATGGCCGTGCCGGCACATGACGAGCGCGACTTCGCGTTTGCCACCACCCACGGGCTGCCCGTACGGAGGGTCGTGGGCGTCGATGGCATCGACCCCGGCGCGCCGGTGACGGAGGCCGAGTCCGGCGACGGCGTCATGGTCAACTCCGGGTTCCTGGATGGCATGGACATTCAGACAGCCAAACGCGCGATGGCAGATCACCTGAACGCCGAAGGCGTCGGCGAAGGCACCATCGGATATCGCCTGCGTGACTGGCTGATCTCGCGCCAGCGCTACTGGGGCGCTCCGATCCCGATCGTGCACTGCCCGGACTGCGGGCCGGTCGCCGTGCCCGATGATCAGTTGCCGGTGCTGCTTCCCGAGGTCGAGGACTTCGCTCCAAAAGGCAAGAGTCCGATCGCGGCGGCCACCGACTTCGTGCACACCACGTGCCCGTCGTGCGGTGGCCCGGCCGAGCGTGAGACCGACACGATGGACACGTTCGTCGATTCGTCCTGGTACTTCCTGCGCTACACCGCACCGCACCTGTCCACCGCCGCATTCGAGCGCGATGTGGTGGATTACTGGCTCCCGGTTGACCAGTACATTGGCGGGATCGAGCATGCGATCTTGCATCTGCTGTATGCCCGCTTCTTCACCAAGGTGCTGTACGACCTGGACTACGTCGGGTTCCCCGAGCCGTTTGCGCGGCTGTTCACACAGGGGATGATCTACAAAGACGGCGCCAAGATGAGCAAGAGCAAGGGCAACGTGGTGGCGCCCGATGCCATCGTCGAGCGCTACGGCGCCGACACGCTTCGTCTGTACGTCCTGTTCATGGGGCCGGCGGCCGACGACGCCGAGTGGTCCGATCAGGGCGTCGAGGGTCAGCGGCGATTCCTTGATCGCGTCTGGCGCTTGGTGCGCGGCCAGGAGGGCGAGACGCTGACGGCGCGCCCCGAGCCGGACACGCTTGCGGACATGCCGGCGGCCATGGCACTCGTGCGCAAGACCGAGGCGACGATCGCCAAGGTGAGCGCCGACATCGGTGAACGCTTCTCGTTCCACACCGCGATCTCGGCGCTGCAGGAGCTCGTCAACGAGGCCACCAAGGCCCGTGGTGACGGGGCGCTCGAGTCCGATGGCGGTGCCCCTGCGCTGCGATACGCCACGCAGACCGTGGTTTCGTTGCTGCACGCCTTTGCGCCGCACATCGCGTGTGAGCTCTGGGAGGCGCTCGGTGGGAGTGCGCTGTGGGTGCAGCAGTGGCCGAGTGCCGACGAGCGCTACCTCACGCTCGACGAGGTGACGATCGCGATCCAGGTCAACGGCAAGCTGCGCGACACCGTCAGTGTGCCGGCGGACATTGACGCCGCCGACCTTGTCGCGATGGCCAAGGCGCTCCCCAAAATCGTGGTGGCCGTCGGTGACAAGCAGGTGCGCAAGGAGATCGTCGTGCCCGGGCGGATCGTGAATCTCGTCGTTGGCTGACGTGTTGCAAAGTTGGCGCACAGCTGACACAAAGCCGTTGCGTTCCGACACAGACATGTGACACCCCCGTGGGTAGCGTCGTCGCATGGAACGATTGCTCCCCTGGATCCGCAGATCGAGCCTGGTGTGGCTTGCCGTCGTCGTGCTCGTCGGACTTGCCGCGCGTCGGATCAGCTCCGGCGGCGAGCAGCCAAAGGCGTCGAGCGAACCGGTCGCGGAGCGGGTGGTCTCGGCGCCGAAGGAGTATCTGGTCCATGTGGCCGGTGCGGTACGTCGGCCAGGGGTGTACCGCATCGGCGGCGATGGCCGGGTCATCCAGGCGATCCGCCTTGCCGGTGGACCGACGGCCGGAGCCAACCTCGCCGGGGTGAATCTGGCGGCGCCGGTCAACGACTGTCTCTTATACACATCTGACGCTGCCGACGAGCGATCTAGTGTAGATCTCGGTGGTCGCCGTATCA
>CALMXK010000176.1 GCA_937871165.1 uncultured Actinomycetes bacterium | reverse complement strand
TTTTCAAGCAGAAGACGGCATACGAGATTCGCCTTAGTCTCGTGGGCTCGGAGATGTGTATAAGAGACAGCCCACGCCGCGGCCATGCCGGCAACCTTGTCCGCTTGGCTTCCGGTCACTGTGATCTGACCGTTGCCCCCGAACACTGCCAGGGCACCGGCGGCATCACCTGCCCGTAGTTGCGCGACCGCTTCACGGTCGGCGGCCACCTTTTGCCGCATGTTCTCGGTTAGTTCGATCGCGTTGACTTGTTCGCACTGTTTCGCGAACGTGGACCCGGCACCCACCGAGTCCATCTGTTTCGGATCACCCATGCCCCGCACGTCGATCTGATTGCTGGCGGCCCACGCCAAGATGACGCCTTGTTCCCGGTTCGATGCCATGCCCATCTCGTCCCAAATCAACACATCAACCGCCGGTGCAGTGTCATGTTCGATCGCGTTGACCAAACTCGCTGCCGTGCGCACCTGCACCCCGGTCGCTGCCCCCAAGTTTTGTGCCGCCAACCCTGCCGTGGAGATTCCTAAGACTTTCAACCCGTTGGCTTCCCACACGTAACGGGCGGCGTCAGCTGACGCCGTTTTCCCCGTCCCTGCCGCACCCACGACCAAATCGACCTGGTTACCGCCACACACCCAGCGGAAAAACATGTCCCGCTGACCTGGGTTGAACTCGAAACCCTCGCCCACCTGATAGGCGTCCAACGCCATCTGCGCGGCATCCAGCCCCACCACATGATTGCCCTGCCCTAGCCCGTTCACCGTCACCGTGTAGGCCACGGATTCACAATCGAGCATCTCCTGCGTCGTGTACCGCTGCCCACCGGTGAGGCGGTCACTCATCCCGGTATCAACCGCCGCGACAGTGTCACCGCGTTCCAGGTAGCCATCCACGATGGCGTTCACAGCGTCTTTCCAGCCTGGATCGTTCGACCGGTAGAGCCGCATCACGGCTTGTTCAGCCTTCACCCGGGTAAACACCGCATTGTTCGCCGTCAGCACCTGATCCAACCCAATGTTCCATTCGCCCTGGGTTACTGCCGCAACATCGACAGGCTCCAAACCATCGGCGCCGTGTAACGCCACGGCTGCCTCATCGAGTTCGGCACCGAACCGGGTAGCGACCTGATCCAACGTTTCAGTGTCCTGACTCTTGGCTTGCCGGGTGATCCGTTCCGCTGTCGCATCAATACCCTTCGACGGCTTCTCCCCGAACTGTTCAGCCTCGGCTTTGATTGCCTGGTGTCGCTTACTAGCCAACGCAGCTGCATCGGCACTGATCCCGTTCTGGTCCCATTCCTGCGTGACCGGGTTGAAACCCCACTCGGCTAACCCGGCGGCGGCGGTTTCCTGCGCATACAACAACCGGAACAGTTCCGACGCCCACGCACCATGAGCCAACACGTCCCGGCCACCGGACCCGATCGTGCGTGCTTTCCCGTCCTCACAAATCGTCAAATTCGCGATCATCGAATGAAAGTGAACGTGCGGGTCACCATCCCGGCTGGTGACTTCCATCGTCGCCGTACCAGCCCACCCAGTGCCCTCCACACGTACCGCGGCCTGCCCGCCCCCGTGATGCCCTGTCGCCCCATACGCCACCCGGGCACCCAACGCCCGATACGTTTCCGCCGCGCACTCCTGCGCGATCGCGACCATCCGCGCACGCTTGTCTGGGTCCGACTCCATCACCAGCGCCAGACTTGCCCGCTTCGACAACGTCAACCCGACGTCATAGCCCTTCGTGCCCACATCGACCCGCACATCCTTAGTC
>CALMXK010000175.1 GCA_937871165.1 uncultured Actinomycetes bacterium | reverse complement strand
AGATCTACACTAGATCGCTCGTCGGCAGCGTCAGATGTGTATAAGAGACAGAACGTCGACAACGCTCGCCCGCCAGATCTTGAACGGCTCGCCGCCGATCGTGAGCCTGGCGCCGATGTGCGGGCTCAGGGCGCGAATCTGGTTGACGATCTCGCGCGGCGAGCGGTGCAGGTCGAGCCGAATGTCGTCATCCAGGATCTTCGCGGCGTGTGACACGCCGTCCTCCGGCTGTGCAGTGGCGACTGGTTCCTGGCCGGGGGACATCTGATCGAGCACCTGCGAAAGCAGGTCGCCGCCGCTCACGGCCAGGTCGTGCAGCAGCACGCCTGCGTCGTCATCCGTGCCGATCGGTCGCGTCGCCGTCGCGATGATCGGTCCGGTATCAAGCCCCGCTTCCATGCGCATGATGGTGACGCCGGTCTCGGCGACCCCGTCCATCAGGGCGCGCTCGACCGGTGCCGCGCCGCGGTAGGCCGGCAGCAGTGAGAAGTGCACGTTCAGGCACGGCCAACCGGCGAGCACGTCGGCTTTGAGCAGCTGCCCGTACCCCGCCACGCAGAGGGCACCGACATTCGCCGTCCGAAGGTCGTCGAGGACCTCTGGTGCGTTGATGGAGGCCGGTCGCCACAGATCGAGCCCACGGTCGATGGCCATGGCGCCAACGTCGGTGGGCGTCGGCGTTCCGCGCCGCCCACGCGGCCGGTCCGGTTGGGTCAGGACGACGGCGACCTCGTGTCCGTGTGCCAGCAGACGTTCCAACACTGTGGCGGCCGCCGCCGGGCTCCCTGCAAAGGCGATTCTCACAACCGGATCCTGATCAGGATGTCGCCGCCTCGCGCAGTTCGCGAAGTGCTTCCTTGCGCTGGTCGGGGCTGGTTCGGTCAAGAATCAGGATGCCGTCCAGATGGTCGACCTCATGTTGGATGACGCGCGCCGTGAAGTCCTGCGCTTCGATGTCGAGCGGATTGCCCTGGATGTCTTGCGCAGTCAGGCGAATGGCGGTCGCCCGAGGGACGTCCACCGAGATCTCGCCGATGGACAGACAGCCCTCGGGTCCGATCTCCTCCTCGTCCGAGCGCCACGTGATCTCGGGATTGACGAGGGCGATCGGCGGAGTCTCGCCATCCGGGTCGATGACGATGAGCCGGCGCAGCCGCCCCACCTGGGGCGCGGCGAGGCCGACCCCGCGCGCGTCGTGCATCAGGCTCACCATTTCAGCCGCTTCGTCCAACAGCGCCTGGTCGAACGTGGTGACCGGCGCGGCAGGGGTCCTTAGCGCCGGATCACCAAGCTGACGAACATGGCGCAGCGCCGCAAGACGGCGTGATTCGAGCACCGGATCGTCAAGTTCACGTCCCATACGACCTACCTCGGGGCGGGCAGCATCCGCCGAGCGGAGGCAAGCACTTCGGAGCGGTTGGCGGTCCAGACGGCACCGGAGGTGACCGCCACGCTGGACCAGTCCCCATCCTTCACCCGCACGGCGAGCGCACCGTTGTCGAGCGTGATCTCAGCAGCGGCGTCGCCACTGCGCGGGAAGCTGATGCGCACTTGCGACACGCCCGTCGACGGATGGGAGATGGCCGGCGCGATGTGCAGGTCGTTCAGGTCGAAGTAGATGCCCGCGAACACCGGACGCAGATTCTGCGGAAGTGTCGGGAAGAACTCCTCGAGGCGATACAGCTCGGCGACCCGTGGCGTGTAGAAGTACTCCGCCTCACGAAGAAGCGCCGCATCGACACCCTGGGCGTTGCCGCGCTCCGGACGCTCCTGCACCCAGTCGCGTACACGCAGCCAGCTCTTGTGGCGCACGTCGAGGCCACCCGCGGCAGCTGCGGTGACAGCGGCGGGCGGCTTGCGATCAGGAGTGATGACAACGCCGATGATGCGCTCCGCCTTGCCGGCGAGGGCCGCATGCGCGGTCTCGATACCGGCTTGGACGTCGGCGTCGTAGCCGAGCGTCGACTGAATGACGAGTGCCCACCGACCGTCGCGGTCGCGCACCAGAATGTCCGCGCCGCCGCCACCAAGCGGATGCGCCTCGCGAACGGTGGCGTCAGCCGCGCCGGGCAGGTCCTCGCCCGCCAGTTCGCTGACAAGTGCCGGACGCGTGTCAGGGCCACAGAGACCGAGCAAACAGGCAAGCGGATGGATCCAGCGCTCGCGCTGCTCGCTTGGACCCTCAAACAGACGTGGGGCTGGCATGGTGGGCGGACTCCCGAGTCGAGTGACGTACACCGATCAGTCTACCGCCGGAACGGGAACGCAGCCGCCCGGCACCCCAACTGCACGCGTCGTGTGCGCGTGGAGGGCGCCGTATCCCCGTCTGACAGCGCCTGAGCGGCGTCTCAGAGCCGCCGCTACGTGTCCTGGGGGTCGACATCAACGACGACGCGCAAGCCGTCTCGTCGCCCCGCCAGGTGCTCGTCGACGATGTTCCGGATGACGGGCGCCAGGTCCACCGCCCGCTCGCCGCGAACCAGGATGGCGCTGCGATGGCGCTCCCGGAGGCGGTGCAGGCTGACCGGTCCCATCACCCGTGCGCTCGGCAAGGTCACGGCGATCGTGTCGGCGAGCAGCCGCGCCGTGTCGTGGACGAGCTGGCGCCCGGACGCCTCCACCGCGATGCGCACCAGATGGCCAAACGGCGGGAATCCGTGTTCGCCACGGCGCTCAACCTCGCCGTCGAGAAATTCCGCCACGGCATGGCGTGCGCCGAGCCGCACCGCCCGCGCCGCGGGTTCCCACGCTTGCACGAAGACGGTTGCGGGCTCGTTTCGGCGACCGGCACGCCCCGCGAGCTGCACGATCAGACTGAATGCGCGTTCCTCGGCGCGAAAGTCCGGTTGTTGCAGGGCCGCATCCGCATCGAGCACCCCGGCCACCGTCACGTCGGGAAGGTCGTGCCCCTTCGCCACCATCTGCGTGCCGAAGAGGATCGCCGCGCCCGGCGCACGGAACTGCTCGAGGCGCCGCTCAAGCTCGCCACGTTTGGCGATGGCATCCGAGTCGAGGCGAATGACGTTGGCGCCCGGCACCACCCGCTCAAGCGCCTCGGCAAGGCCCTGCGTCCCACTCCCCTGGCGGATCACATCGGACGACCCGCACGACGGACACAGCTGCGGCACCGGCGCGCCGAAGCCGCAGTGGTGACACATCAGCCGGGGCGGGCGGTCGTGGACCACAAGGGGCACATCACATCGCGGGCAGCGTCCGATCCATCCGCATGCGCGGCAGAGTGCCTGTCGTGCGAGCCCACGGCGGTTGAGCAGCAGGATGGCCTTCTCACCGCGGGTCATCGCACCCTGCAGCGCCTGGCCGAGCTGCCGTGAGATGGGACCCGGCGCCTGTGTGCGCATGTCGACGATCTCGACCGCAGGAAGCGCGGCTCCGTCGGCGCGCCGAAGCATGGTCACATGCTCGAGGGTGTACCACGACTCCGGGCGTGGTGTGGCGCTGCCGTACACCAGGCAGGCCCCTTCGGCGTACGCGCGGCGATAGGCCACCTGGCGGGCGTCGTAGCGCGGCGACGAGTCCTGTTTGTACGAGCCGTCGTGCTCCTCGTCCACCACGATCAGCCCGAGATCGTGCAAGGGCGCGAAGACGGCGCTTCGCGCCCCGATGACGACATCCGCATCGCCACGTCGAATACGGGCGTCGGCGCGGGCGCGCTCCCCGACCGACAGGCCCGAATGCCACACCACCACCCCGCCGCCCAGGCGCGAGAGCAGTCGCTCGGAGATCTGCGGGGTCAACGCGATCTCCGGCACGAGCACCAGGCTCGACCGCCCCTTTGCCCGGGCGCGTTCGATCAGGCGCAGGTACACCTCGGTCTTGCCCGATCCGGTGACACCGTGCAGGAGCCGTGTGGCGAACCCGTCGACATCGAGCGCCGCGACTGCCGCCATTTGCTCGTCGGTGAGCGTCGGGATCGTGGATGCCGGCATTGTGGCCGGGGTTTCGTCGTCGAGCACGCCCTCCTCGAGGGCGAGCAGGCCTCGTTCGGCCATCGCCCGAAGAGTTGCGTTCGTGGTATGCGCGGCACGACACAGGTCGGCTGCCGAGACCGGGCGTCCGAACTGTCGCAGCACATCCACGATCGTCTGGTGGCGGGCGGTGCCGCCATCGCTCGGCGCCGACGCGATCAGTTGGCGCCGGCCCATGGGAAGTGGTGCGAGCGACCACCGGCCGTCGTCGCTTCGCCGCAGCGTCCCTTCGGCGCCTGGCGGAAGCATCAGCCGCAGACACACCGACAGCGGCGTCGCGTAGTAGCGCGCCATCCACTCGGCGAGGGCCAGCATGTGTGGCGCCACGCGGGGTGCGTCGGCCACCACCGCGTCGATCAGACTGAGCTCACCGGTATGGGTCGGTCGGCCGTCGGCCATGACGATCCCGAGGATGGTCCGCCCACGCATGGAGCAGACGACCAGGGACCCGACACCCACCGCATCGGCGAGATGGTGCGGAACGCCGTAGTCAAATCGCCGGTCGAGCGCCCGCGCGTCGACAAGCGGCGCGACCTGGACCGCGTTCGGCGGACCGTGACCCGTGGCCTACCTCAGCGCTGTGGTGAGCGGCGCGTGATGAAGGCGGCGCCGAGGACGAACCCGAACAGCAGTGCGACGATGAATGAGCGCTTCATGGAGATCCTTGCGGGCTAGGAGGCGTACGACTTGCCGATGTCCGTGCTCTCCCATGTGAAGTCCGGATCGTTGCGACCGAAGTGGCCATAGGCCGCGGTCTTCGAGTAGATCGGACGACGCAGGTCGAGGTGTTCGATGATAGCTGCCGGGCGCAGATCGAATTTCTCCGCGACCCATCCTTCGATCTGTTCGATCGGCCGTGTCTCGGTTCCGAAACACTCGAGCATCACCGAGACGGGGTGCGCCACGCCGATCGCGTATGCCACCTGGACCTCGCACCGATCGGCCATTCCCGCGGCCACCACGTTCTTCGCGACCCAGCGGGCCGCGTAGCAGGCCGAGCGATCGACCTTGGACGGATCCTTGCCGCTGAACGCTCCGCCGCCATGGCGGGCCATGCCGCCGTACGTGTCGACGATGATCTTGCGGCCGGTCAGGCCGGCGTCGCCCATGGGACCGCCGACCACGAACAGGCCGGTCGGATTGATGAACGTGGTGAGGTCGTCATGCCACCAGTCGCCGAGGACCGGCTTGATGACACGCTCGGTGATGTCAGCGCGCAGCTGCTCGTTGTCGACGTCCGGTGCGTGCTGGGACGAGACGACCACGGTGTTGATGCCGGCCGGGGTGCCGTCACGGTACGTCACCGTGACCTGAGCCTTGCCGTCCGGACGCAGGTAGCTGAGCCCACCGCGTCGCTCATCGGCGAGTTGTTTGCACAGGCCGTGTGCCAGGGTGATCGGCAGCGGCATCATCTCGGGCGTCTCGTTGGTGGCGTACCCGAACATCAGGCCCTGATCGCCCGCGCCCTGAAGGTCGTACTTGTCGCCACCGCCGGTACCGCGGACCTCGATGGCGGTGTCCACGCCCTGCGCGATGTCCGGGCTCTGCTTGCCGATGCCGACCATCACGGCACATGTGTCCGCGTCGAAGCCGTACTTCGCGCGGTCGTAGCCGATTCGGCGGACCGTCTCGCGTGCGATCTTCGGCACGTCCAGGTGTGCGGTCGTCGTGATCTCACCACCCACCACGATCTGCCCCGTCACCAGGAGCGTTTCGCATGCGACGCGCCCCATCGGATCGTCCGCCAAGACCGCGTCAAGGACGCCGTCGGAGATCTGGTCCGCGATCTTGTCGGGGTGGCCCTCAGTGACCGACTCGGACGTGAAAAGGTGCTCGCGCATCGCTGATTCTCTTTCCGGAAGGAACGACGACGGAGGTTAGCAACCACGCAAATGGGTTGTGGGGGCCGGTTGTCCCGGCCCCCACGACGTGTACCAACCCGGTGTGCTCCAGGCCCCCTCACCCGATGGTGAGGAACGCCTCCATGGTCTGCTGATCGCCCTGAGTCGACCAGATCGCAAGGTTTCGCAGCGGCTTCAAGTTCGGCAAGGCCTCGGCCGGCGCAGTCTTGAATGCTCCGAGCGCCTCCAACATCGGCCAGAGCGTGTCCCCATTGATCCACGCGAGCGAGGCGATCTTGGCGGGCATCTGTCGTGTCGCGGCGGCAAACGCCGTGTCATCGGCAAGTGCGAGTTTCGGCGCCTGGAACTGACGAACGGTGTCGACACTCGACCCGAGGAAGATGTTCTTGCCGTCGACTCCGTACACGAGACTCGCCTTCGGGTCGATCTTTGATTCCCAGCCGGATACGCCGTTTGCAAGTGTGACCGCCGTGAACGGCGGGACCTCACCATTCGACATCGACGGGATCGACGTGCGCAAACGGTCGAGCACTGCGGCGCCCTGGGCGCCATCGGACGTCCCGACGACACCGCCGAACGTCGGCTTGTCAGGAGCTGCACCGGGCGTGAGCGCAAAGGCGGTCTCGCCACCGAACAGCGTCTTGAGGTCGGTGGTTGATACGCCGAACAGCGCGAGGGCGCCCTTGGCCTGCAGCATCTGGCTCTTGAAGTCCTCGTCCTGCGCCATGAGCGGCTCGAGCGAAGCGCGTCCCATCTCAAACAGGTTGTTGGCGCTCATCATCACGACGGCGTTGGCCGGGACGTTCTCCGTGAACGTCGGAGTGAATGCCGTCGTTCCCTTCGACTGATAGTCGAGGCCGATCGCCTTCACGCGAAGCCCGGTTTGTTCAGCGGTCAGGGACATTCCGAGCGCCGCGTCCGGACCGATGCCTGCGGCCTCCAACTGTTGGAGCGTCGCGGCGGGGAGCGCCTGCTTGCTGATCTCCAAAACGCCGGCCATGTCGACATACCCTTGGGCGATCGTGTCGGCAGGCAGCGCCGACAGAACGTTCTGAAGACGTTCAGACTTCGCCATGTTTGCGCCGGAGGTGTGTGCGGCGAGCGCTTGTTTCAGGACCTCTTCGGTGGACCCGAAGACGAGGGTTCCGTCGGCGACTGCGAGCCACCCGTCATTGGACGAATGGCTGCCTTCGGTGCGGCCCTTGTAGATCGTGACGCCGCCAACCTCGCCGACTTTGTCGACGCCACCCATCTTCGGACTCGTGATGAGCTGCTCGACCTGTGCGTCCTTCCCGTCGGCGATGTCGATCGCCAGCACCATCGGGGGTACGTAGTCGTCGGTGGTGGTCGAGACTCCCGCCGCCGTAGTGCGCGCACGCGGGCGATCGAGCTTTGTCGGGTCGATCGTGACGATCCCCTGAGCGGCACTCGTGCCGAGCAAAGGAAGGATGTCGCGCGTGAACTCGACGCCATCCTCCGCCATCCCCTTCTTCATGTCAGCTACAACGGTGCCGAATCCGGGAAAACGCTTCGCGATGTCGAGCGCCGTCTGCCACTGGGCGGAATTCAGGTCGGTGGACTCTTCCATGTAGAAGAGCGAGCCGGCGGGGATGAACGATGCAGTGTCAACTGGACCTGAGCCGGTCTTCTGCTCGGTGGAACCTCCACATGCTGCAAATCCTGCAGCCCCGAGGGCGACCGCACCAACCACAATCGACCTGCGAATCCGCGTCACTGCGCGGATACCGACCTGTGTCGTCACTCTGACCTCCGAAGGATTGATCCGTTGGATCGACGGTATCAATCAATTCGATAAATCTGCGACTTGCGGGGTGAAGAAACGGAAAAGGACCGTTTGTGCCGCCGTTAGTGCTGTCTGCCGCGGACCTCGATGATCACCGGCACGCCATCCAGATCGAACGCGCGGCGCAGACGATTCTCGAGCCAAAAACCGTAGTCGCGTGTCATCAATGCCCGATCATTCACATCGAGGCGGAACGTCGGCGGCATCGTTCCGGTCTGGACGAGGTAGCGAAGCGACAGGCGCCGCTGGCCGTCACGGGGACCGGGACGCTCCTCGGCCAGCCGACGAAGTTCCGTGTTCAGCTTGTGGGTGCTCACTCGCTCCGACATGCGGTCGTAGAGACGAAGAGCCGCGGGCAACAGCCGTTCGATACCCTCCCCCGTGGTCGCCGAACTGACCTCCACAGGCGGACGCTGACGGACCTTCGCGCGCACGACGCCGTGCAGGTGATCGAGTTCCGGCTGCGCTTTGTCCCACTTGTTCATCACGATCAGGGTGGCGCAATGAGCGCGTGCGGCGGCGTCGGCGACGGCCAGGTCGCTGTCGGTGATGCCTTCCGCGGCGTCGCATACGACGATCGCCACATCGGCCCGCTCAGCGGCCTGGACCGCCCGCAGATGGCTGTAGCGCTCCACCGATTCTCTGGTCTTGCCCCGCTTGCGAAGTCCGGCCGTGTCGGTCAGGACGATCGTGCGGCCATCGACCTCGACGATCGTGTCCACCGGGTCGCGGGTCGTGCCGGGACGATCGTGAACAACGACGCGGTCCTCGCCGAGAATCGCATTCAAAATGCTGCTCTTGCCGACGTTCGGCCGTCCGAGAATGGTGATCGCAGGCGGTGCGACGCGATCCAGATCGATCCCGGGCGTGTCCGGAAGCAGCTCCACGATCTGGTCGAGCAGTTCCCCGATCCCGCGGCCATGCTGGGCCGAGATGGTCACGAGGTATTCGAAACCGAGTCCCCACAGCGACTGGGCGTCGTTCTCGGCGCGCTCGTTCTCGCACTTGTTGGCGACGACGACCACCGGACACCTCGCCCGACGCAGCCGCTCGGCGACGTCCAGGTCACCCGCGGCCGCACCGGTCTGGCCGTCGAGGGTGAACAGGATGACGTCCGCCTCGTCGATCGCGCGGATCGCCTGCGCCGCGACCTGTCGGTTGATCGGGCTCTCGTCGGATTCGTCGATGCCACCCGTGTCGACGATTTGGAAGACCCGCCCGCGCCAGTCGGCGACACCCTGCCGGCGATCGCGCGTCACACCGGCCATCGGATCGACCACCGCGTCGCGCCGACCGGCAAGGCGGTTGAACAGCGTCGACTTGCCCACGTTCGGGTACCCGACGATCGCCACGACGGGCACGGCGTCGCCCATGGATGCGATCTCCGCGGTGCGGCGAGCACGGGCTGCGGCGCGGCGATCAGCCGCCGATGGGCGTGAGGGTGTTTTGTCGGTCACGGGATGAAGTGAAGCAGACTTAGTACTTGTCCAACGAGGGCTCGCCCTCGGGAATGGTCTGCGGCGGGCCGCCGACGACCGGAATCAGCTCGCAGATCGCCACTTGAATCCGGTGGATCGCCTCTTTGGCGCGCACGCTTTTGGCGCCCGCGGGGATGTCGCTCATGTCGATCGGATCACCGAACGCCACCCGAATCGGCCCGAGCTTGCGCTGACTTCCCCAGATGGCGGCGGGAATCACGGTGACGCCCTCCTCCAGCGCGAGTACGCCGGCACCGGAAAAGAACGGGCGCAGGCGGCCGCTGCGACTTCGCGTGCCCTCCGGAAACATGATCAGGCACTTGCCGTCGCGCAGCACCTCACGTGAGAACCGGATCGCCTCGCGGTCACCCGCACCGCGCTCCACCGGGAACGCGCCGACGCCGCCGAGCACCCACGAGCCGAACCTCGTCGAAAAGAGCTCGGACTTCGCCATGAAGTGCATCTTCCGCGGCAGTGCCATCACACCGACGAGCGGCGGATCCAGGTTCGAGAGGTGGTTGCACACCACGAGGGTCGCGCCCGAGGTCGGCACGCGTCCGGGGCCGATGCGGCGCCCGCGAAGGACACCACGGGTGAACGGCCACAGGATGAGGACGCCGAGGCGCCACAAAACCATGTTCACCCGGCACCACCCCGGGCGGAGCCGACAAGTTCGGCGATGGTGTCGACCACCTCGTCGATAGGGCGATCGGTGGTGTCCACGATGTGCGCACCGTCGGCCACGACGAGCGGGCTCTCGCTCCGGGACATGTCCAATCCGTCGCGAGTGGCGATCTGCTGCAGAATGTCGCCGAGCGCGACGTCGGCGCCACCGGCCACGAGTTCGTCGAAGCGGCGTTTGGCGCGCACCTCGGGGTCTGCGGTGAGGAAGATCTTGACCTCGGCGTTCGGGGCGACGGCCGTACCGATGTCACGACCGTCTGCGACCCAGTCGCCGCGGCGGATGATCGCCTGCTGGCGCGCGACGATGACGCGCCGCACCGCACCATGGGCGGCGACGGTCGACACCAAGGCGGTGACGTCCCCGGCACGCGTGGCCTCGGTCACGTCGATCTGGTCCACGGTGACACGCTCACCACCCTCCACGGGAACGAGTTCGATCTCATGCGCCTCGGCCAGTGTGGCCATCGCCTCCACGTCGTTCGGGTCCACCCCGTCGCGAATTGCAAGCCAGGCGACCGCCCGGTACATGGCGCCGGTGTTGAGATACGCCGCGCCGATGCGCTGCGCGAGGCGCCGTGCCACCGTGCTCTTTCCGGCGCCGGCCGGGCCGTCGATCGCGACGACCACTATTCGGCTCCGAGCTCGGCGATGTCTCGTACAAACCCCGGGTAGGACACCGCTGCGACCTCAAAGCCCTCGACGGCCACGCCGTCGGTGCTCGCGAGTCCGGCCACCGCGCCAAGCATCGCGATGCGGTGGTCACCGGCCGCGGAGATGACTCCTCCGCGAAGCCCGCCGCCGTGAACCGTGAACCCATCGTCGTGTTCGTCGATGGCGACGCCGAGCGACTGGAGCGCGGCGCACGTCGCGCGGATCCGGTCGCTCTCCTTGACGCGAAGCTCACCTGCCCCGCGCACTGTCGTCGTCCCCTCGGCGAAGGCGCCGAGCAGTGCCACCAGCGTCACCTCGTCGATGAGCGACGGGATCTCGTGCGGCTCGACGACGGTCCCTTGCAGCCGCTCGGCACGACGAATGACCAGGTTGCCGTATGGCTCGCCGGCCGCGGCGGGAAGATCCTCGACGGTGATGTCCGCACCCATCCGCTGCAGCACGGTCAGCAGGCCGGTGCGCGTCGGGTTCAGGTTCACACCGATCAGGCGCACCTGGGGGTCGGCCAGAAGCGTGCCGGCAACCAGGTGGAATGCGGCCGATGAAAAGTCCCCGGGAACGGTCAGACTGGGCAGCGAAATCCCGGCGACCGGTCCACGTACACCGACGGCGAGCCCATCGCGCAGGATCTCGACGCCTGCGGCCTCCAGCATGCGCTCGGTGTGGTCGCGGGAGTGTTCGGGCTCCGTGACCCAGGTCTCCCCGTCGGCGAACAGCCCGGCGAGCAGCAGGCAGCTCTTCACCTGGCCGCTTGCGACCTGCAGGTCATGGCGGATGCCGGTGAGCGGCGCGTCCCCCACGATCGTCACGGGCGGCGTTCCCCCCGGGGCGGTCACCACATGAGCGCCCATCGCTGCCAGCGGACGCGCGACCCGGTTCATCGGCCGGCGACGCAACGAGGCGTCGCCGTCGAGTTCGGTCTGTCCGTCCTGGCCGACCATGATCCCGGCGATCAACCGCATCAGCGTGCCGGCGTTCATGCAGTCGATGCGCGCCGGCGGCCGGAGCCCACGCAGACCGACGCCGTGCAGGGGGATGTCGCCGTCCAGATGCCCCTCCACGCGCACGCCGCACGCCTCCATGGCGGCGAGTGTCGCGGCCGAGTCTTCCGAGTCGAGTGGGTTCTCGACGCGAACGACGCCGTCGGAGAGCGCACCGAACAGGATCGCGCGGTGGGTGATGGACTTGTCGCTCGGAACGCTGATGGCGCCGCGAAGACCGGAGATCGGGGCAAATCGAACGGTTGACACGCACGGCAACCTACAGGCGAACGGTGCGACCGGCCGGGCTGGCATCATTGCGCCCATGAACGACCCAGCGCAGAATCTGCCCACGTCACCGCG
Organism: uncultured Actinomycetes bacterium; assembly: GCA_937871165.1. Taxonomy (GTDB): domain Bacteria; phylum Actinomycetota; class Thermoleophilia; order Miltoncostaeales; family Miltoncostaeaceae; genus CALMEC01. The sequence continues at coordinate 15,439 of CALMXK010000175.1, read as the reverse complement.
GCGCGACATCAACTGGACACGCCGCCTGATCTTCATCGGCGTCGGCGTCGCCGCGGTCGTGCTCGCGTATCTCATCGGCGGCCAGATCATCCCTCGCGAGTGGGCGGACTTCATCGGGCGCCGGGTGGACCGCAGTTTCTGGGCCGCCGTCTTCTACGGGTTGTTCACCGGCATCGTCTTCACATTCGTGCCGTTGCTGGTGCTGTTCATCGGGTTTCGCAAGCGGCGCAGTTGGGGCGCGTGGCTGGCGTTTCTCATCGTCGCCCTCGTCATCGCGCTGCCCAACCTGCTGACCCTCGGAATCGTGCTCGGCAACGGCAACCCGGCACATGACGCCGAGCGCATCTTCTCGACCGATGCGCAGTACTACCGTGGATGGAACCTCGCCGGCGCGGTCATCGGTGCGGCGCTGTTCATGTTCGCCGCGTGGATCCTGATTCGCCGCCACCGCCTGCGCGACCGTGAGCACGCGCTCAAGGCCGAGCGGAAGGCACTCGAGGATGAGCGCAAGAAGTTGAAGCAGCAGGACCCCTCGACGTGAGCTCGGGCGAGGACGCGCTTCGCGTCCAGATTGGCGAGCGCACCATCGTCGGGGACGATTCTGGGGGCGACGGGCCGGCCATCGTGCTCCTGCACGGCCTGACCGCGACCCGCCGCTACGTCGTTCATGGATCGCGCACGCTCGAGCGGGCGGGGTACCGGGTGCTGTCGTACGACTCGCGTGGGCACGGGGCGAGCGACCCGGCGATCGACCCGTCGGCATACGCCTACGCCGAGCTCGCCGACGACCTGCACGCGGTGATGGACGCGTTGGAGTTGGAGTCGGCGATTCTGGTTGGCCATTCGATGGGCGGTCACCTTGCCGCCCGCATGGCGATCACCGCCGCCGAGCGGGTGAACGCGCTCGTGCTGGGCGCTCCCGCCCATCTCGGCAAACCGTCGCAGGACCCCGATCGATGGGATCGACTCGCCGACGGGCTGGAGCACGGTGGCCCTGAGGGGATGTGGGACGCCATCGAGCATTCCGACGATCCGGACTGGAACGCCAAGGTGCAGACCGTCGTCCTGCAGCGGTTGCGGCGCCACCAGCACCCGCAGGCCGTGGCGGATGCGCTTCGCGCGACCCCTCGATCGGCCGCGTTTGACGGTATGGCCGCGCTGGAGTCGATCCGCTGTCCCACGCTTGTCATCGGCACACACGACCGGTTCGACGCCGAGCACCCGCTCGCCGTGGCACGTGAATACGAGGCTCGCATCCCCGGGGCGCGGTTCGCCATCGAGGATGACGGGACGGCGCCCCTGACGTGGCGCGGTGGCGCGCTCACGAAAGCCATCGAGGCGTTCCTGCACTCCTGAGCGCGCAGTGCGGCGGGGCGGGCACGGTCGCGTCGCCGCGTCGCATGGCCCCCGAAACCTCGCGTTAAACGAGCCAGGGACCCCCTGACGGGAGTCCCTGGTCCTGTCGTTCCGGCTGGTCCGCGGTGCCGGGGCCGAAGCCCCTACGCCTGGTGCCAATGTCAATTTCCCCCGTCTGTCCCCCGAAGGTTCAAGCCGCGGTGACGTCCTCCGAAGAGTTCGCCTCTCAACACCGTCCCGACGAAATGAATATTGCGCGCTTGCAACGCAGGTTGCAAGGGGGTGTCCAAGTGAAAAGCTCGCATTAAGCGAACATTCACGCCAGGTAGAGCGCCAAAATCCCCCTGGCGGATGCCTCAAGTGCCCACAAATGGGAACGGCCCCACTCGGAGTGCGTGTCCCCGAGCGAGGCCGAACGGTCGCAGCAGTGGTTTTGCCGGGGGCGCGTTGGTCCCCTTCCGAGCTGCGGCTGCGCGTGGAAGGCGCGCCCCTAGCTACTGCAACCTCCACATGGTTCGTGCAATCGGACCACCTCCTTTCCGTGGTGCCAAAAGGGTAGCGCGGGTATCGGATGTTGCAAACTCCGATCACGGAGTGCGCGGAACCGGCCACCCGGAGGCAAGTGTGCAGCGGCTCCTCGCCGGTGGGTCTGGCCGTCGCACGCGTCGGGCACGGGCGCATTCCGCGGCGACCATCTGGCCCGGTGATCGTCACGCGGCGGGAACGCGCGAGTACGCCAAGTGGCCAAATGGTCAAGTGGCCAATTTTGTGGCCGCCTGGCATGAGCCCAGGCGGCACCGCTGCGATGCACGCGCGGGGGTGCGGGACCCGGCACGCATCGCTCGTACGTGATGTGCGCCGTCGGGGCGGGAGGCTTCGCCGAACGACGAAACAGCAGCGCGGACGCCCCGAAGGGCGTCACGCGCCTTACAGATACACGAAGTGCCGACCCTCGATGTAGACGGTCTCGATATCGCGGTCGCCAACCCGGATCGAGTAGTCGCCAGGCTCGAGATCGAAATGCACTTCACCGAAATCGTCGGTCTGACCTGCAGCCTTGTACCGACCGCTGACAGTGACCCGCTTTTCAGTGACCGGCTTGCCGGACTTCGCCTTGTAAACCCGAAGTGTGAACACAGAGACTCGCTTTCTGCAACAAATGTGCCTGATCGGCGCAGGAGGACGTAGATGACTGGGGACCAGGCCCCAACCAGGGAGACCCGATCCTTCTCAGTTCACATCGTCCAAACATCCTCAACCCTTGAGATCTGCCCGAAACTTTTTTTGCGCACTCCGTGCGGATCGGGGCGTACGTCGGCCCAGTGGATGCCCCGTCCCGACGTCGCCGGGTCGAGACGCGGCGGTGCACGCCGGCCTTGAGCGATCACAGGCGTTCGCACCCTGCCCCGTCGAGGACTCCCGACTGGAGCCGGGCGTCGCTTCAGGCGTCGATCCCGACCTGCTCGGTATGAACCTCGTATCCGAGGGCGACCAGCACGTCGTGCGCCGCGGCCGCAACACCCTCACCAGAGACGATCAATGAGAGGAACCCTTGCTCCTCACCCGCACCGGAGCGCAGTTGCATGTCTTCGATGTTGACGTGTGCATGCCCGAGCGCGGTGGCGATCTGGGACAGGGCCCCTGGGCGGTTGGCCATGGCGATGAGCACGCGCCACGGCGCATCGACGTCCTGCGGCGTCTCGCGCAGACGGGCACGACCGTCGGCGGCCACCGAGATGAAATCGTGGAGCCAGTCGCGATCACCGGCGCGAACCGCCGCCTCCACCTCTGCAAGGCGGTCCCGCTGGTCGGCGATGGCGGCTGCGACGGCGTCGGCATTCGACAAGAGGATGTCCGCCCACAGCGGTGGATTCGCCCCAGCGACCCGTGTCAGGTCGACAAACGACGGCCCAGCGCTGCGAAGTGCCTCACGGCCGTGCGGCACCGTGGCGGCAGCCTGATGGATCAGGCTCGACGCCACGACGTGTGGCAGGTGGGAGACCAGCGCCAGGATGCGGTCGTGTGCGGAGGCGTCGATGGCCGACGGCCGGGCGCCGATCGCGCCCACCACGCGGTGAAGGCGCTCGTACAACTCGGGCCGCGTCTCCTCGGACGGGGTCAGGAAGTAGGTCGCGCCGACGAACATGTCCTCGCGCGCATGATCCACCCCTCCCCGCTCGGACCCGCAGATCGGGTGCCCCCCGATGAACCGCTCGCGTTCGTCGGCGCGCAAGGCGCCGAGCACCGAGGCCTTCGACGACCCGACGTCCGACACCACGCAGTCGTCACTCGTGGCATGCAACACCGCACGTGCCGTGTCGGCGGTCACACTCACCGGTGCGCCGACAAACACCATCCGCGCCCCCTCCACCGCCTGCTGCAAGGTGTCGCAGGCGACGGTGATGGCCCCGCGGGCAAGCGCCGCCGCGCGGGCGTCGGGGTTCGGGTCGTATCCCCGCACCTCGGTGACCCCGGCCCGGGCCTGCAGGGCGAGTCCCAAGGACCCGCCCATCAGTCCAACCCCGACGACCGCGACCGGGCCGTCGATCGACATTAGGCGACCGCGGCGGCTACCGGCTCGCCACCGGCGATGATCTTGCCCATCAGGTCGACGACCCGCTTGACGTCCGCCACCCATTCGGCGAACCCGTCGGCGCGAAGTGCCTGCGGACCGTCGCACAGCGCGTGCTCCGGTGACGGGTGCACCTCGACGATGAGGCCGTCACAGCCGGCCGCCACTGCGGCGCGGGCCATCGGCAGGATCAGATCGCGCTTGCCCGCGGCATGCGACGGATCGACGATGACCGGCAGGCTGCTGAGGTTCTTCGCGACCGGCACCGCCGACAAGTCGAGCGTCGACCGGGTGGCCGTCTCGAATGTCCGGATGCCACGCTCGCAGAGCATGATCTGGTCGTTGCCCTCTTTGGCGACGTACTCGGCCGACAAGAGCCACTCCTCGATGGTGTTCGAGAGGCCGCGCTTGAGCAGCACCGGACGCCCCGACCGGCCGACCTCCGCCAACAGGTCGAAGTTCTGCATGTTGCGTGCGCCGAGCTGGATCACGTCGGCGACCTCGAGGACGTCCTCGAGCTGGCGGATGTCCATGCACTCCGTGACGATGGGAAGCCCGGTGAGCTCCCGCGCCTCGGCGAGGATCTCGAGGGCCGGCTTCCCGAGCCCCTGGAACGTGTACGGCGAGGTGCGCGGCTTGAAGGCGCCGCCGCGCAGCATCGTGGAGCCGACGGCCTTGCACACTTCGGCGGTCTCAAGAGTCTGCTCACGCGTCTCCACGGTGCAGGGTCCGGAGATCAAGCAGAAGTTGTCGCCACCGACCTTGCGGCCCGCGATGTTCAGCACGCGGTCCTGCTTGTGGAACTCGCGGGAGACGATCTTGTACGGCTTCATGATCGGGACGACCTTCTCGACGCCCGGCTCCCCGTCCAGGGCGAGCACGGCGGCAAGCTCCCGGTCGTCGCCGATCGCGCCGATGACGGTCACGAACTCACCGCTCGAAAGGTGCGCGCGTGCACCCGCCTCGCCGATGCGGTCCACCACGTGCTGGATCTGCTCCTGCGTGGCTCCCTGCTGCATCACGATCATCATGTGCGTGCACTTCCTTCCGAACGTATCGCTGTTGCTTGTGACTGTGTGACCTGGTCAAGCGCGGCCAGAAACGCATCGTTTTCCTGCGGAGTCCCGATCGTCACCCGTACCCTGCCAGGAACGCCGAGGGGGGCGCCGTCCCGGACGATGATTCCGAGACGAAGCAGGGACTCGTGCACCCCATGATCCCATGACGGAGCGCCAACGAGAATGAAGTTGGCGCGACTCGGGAGGAACGGCACCCTCCGCTCCTGCAACGCGGCCTGGACACGGTCGCGCTCCGACACGATCGAGGCGACGCGTTCGGCCATCGCACTGCGCTCGCCGAGCGCCGCCAACGCGGCGGCCTGTGCGAGCGCGTTGGTGTTGAACGGTTGGCGCACCTTCTCAAGCGCTTGGATCCAGCCCTGCCCGCCGACGCCGTAGCCGACCCGCAGCCCTGGGAGCCCGAACGCCTTGCTGAACGTTCGCGTGACGAGCACATTCGATCGCCGGCGGGCGAGCGAGATCATGCGTCCAGACTCGGCCAGGTCGACGAAGTCGTGGTAGGCCTCGTCGATCACGATGGCCACGTCATCGGGGATCATTTCGACAAAACGCTCGAGTTCATCCGCGCCGCGGTACACGCCGGTGGGATTGTTGGGGTTGCAGACGATCACGAGCCGCGTGCGCTCATCCACGTGCGCAGCCATCGTCATCAGGTCGTGCCCGCCGTCGTCCTCAAGCGGTACCGCGATCGCCTCGGCGCCACTGGCGGCCGCCAGATGCGGGTAGATCGCGAAGCTCGGATCGGCGTGCACCACGGTGGTGGCGGGGTCGAGCAGCGCCTGACCTGCGAGCAGGATCAGCTCGCACGAGCCGTTGCCAAGCACGACCTGATCGATCTCCACATGGTGGCGCTCCGCCAGTTGCGCCCGAAGCACACGTCCGTACGCGTCGGGGTAGCGGTTCAGCGACTCCACCCCGCCGCGAACAACCGCTTGCACGGCGTCAAGTGGCGGATACGGACTCTCATTGGACGCCAGTTTGATGGCGGCGGACAGGCCGTAGCGGGCCAGCACCTCGGCGGTGGGGAGTCCCGGTTCATAGGTTGGAATGGCTTCGAGCCGCTGTGATGCGCGTATTGACACGACCACCGAGTTTACCGGTCATCGGTCAGAGAGCCCTGGAAACCGGCGGGTGGCGTCGTTCGCCCACGTCCGGCGGGCATCATGTGCGCACATGGCCGCGACCACGATCAGCGCCTCACAGGCACGCCGTATCGCCCTGGCCGCACAAGGACTGTCGAACCCGCGCCCGACCGGTCGCGTCGATCGTCGCCACGGCGTCCGTGTGTTCGACCAGGTCGGCGTCATTCAAATCGATTCCGTGAACGTGCTGTGCCGCTCCCAGGAGCTGCCGCTGTTCGCGCGCCTCGGCGACCATCGACGTGACTTGATCCCCCAAATGACGGGATCGAACGTGATCTTCGAATACTGGGGCCATGAGGCGTCGCACCTGCCCGTCGACCTGCACCCCCTGCTGCGCTGGCGAATGGAGGATGCACAGGCGGGCGTCGGTGTTTGGGGGATGGTGGCGACAGCCGCATTGAACGACGCCCCGTTGCTTCGCCGGATCCACGATCAGATCGCGAGCGACGGTCCTCTGACGACCCGCGACATCACCGACGGGGGTCCGCGCACCGCGGGAATGTGGGGATGGAGTCCCGCGAAGCGGGCGGTGGAGTACCTGTTTTGGTCCGGGCAGGTCACCGCGCGGCGCGGGCCGCACTTCGAGCGCATCTACGACCTTCCCGAACGGATGCTGCCCTCGGCGGTGATCGACGCCCCCACCCCACCGCGCGACGAGGCCCAGAAGTCGCTGATCCTGATCGCCGCACGCGCGATGGGCGTCGCCACGGCAGCGGATCTGGCCGACTACTTCCGCTTGAACGGTCCGACCACCCGGCGACTGGTCGCGGAGCTCGCCGCGGAGGAACGACTCCACCCGGTCCACGTCGACGGCTGGCGTGACCAGGGGTACACCGCGGACACCATCCGAATCCCTCGGCGCGTGCCCTGCCGTGCCCTGCTCTCCCCGTTCGATTCGTTGATCTGGAACCGGGACCGCACCGAGCGTCTGTTCGGAATGCGCTACCGCATCGAGATCTACGTCCCGCGCGCCAAACGCGTCCATGGGTACTACGTGCTGCCGTTTCTGCTCGGGGATCGTTTGGTGGCGCGTGTCGACCTGAAGGCCGATCGGCAGGCGGGCATCCTGCGTGTCCAGTCGGCGCACCATGAACCCGGGGTCGACGTGGAACACGTCAGCGCCGAACTGGCCGCAGAGCTCGGCGACCTGGCCGCGTTCCTCGGACTCACCGGCGTGGTGGCCGAACCGACCGGTGACCTGGCACCGCACCTCATACCGCATCTGATGTGACGGGCACCCGGGGGCGGAGTACCCTGGGGTGACGACCTCCACCGAACGGAGTGGCGATGGCAACGGCTCGCGTGCCCAACGTCCGAAGCGCCCCTGACCGGACGATTTCCGGGCTGCCCCTCGATCCGGTTGCGACCCCGTCCGAGCACGACGACGTGAGTGCGCCCGGGGAGTTCCCGTATACGCGCGGCATCCATCCGCAGATGTACCGATCCCGCCTATGGACCATGCGGATGTTCGCCGGATTCGGCGACCCGCAGGCCACGAACGCCCGTTTTCGCACGTTGATCGATCAGGGCCAAACCGGGCTCTCGACCGCCTTCGACATGCCGACGTTGATGGGACTCGACCCGGACGACCCGATGTCGCTCGGCGAGGTGGGACGCGAGGGGGTCTCGGTCTGTCACGTCGACGACATGCGCCGATTATTTGGCGGCATCGACCTTGGCGCCGTCTCGACATCGATGACCATCTCAGGACCCGCCCCCGTGGCGCTCGCGATGTTCGTGGCGGCGGCAGAGGACGCGGGCGTCACTCGCGCGGCGCTTCGCGGCACGCTTCAGACGGACATCCTCAAGGAGTTCATCGCCCAGAAGGAGTGGATCGTCCCGGAGTGCCCGTCAATGCGCCTCGTCACGGACGTGATCGCGTTCTGTACCGACGAGATGCCCCTGTGGCACCCGATCTCGGTGTCCGGGTACCACATCCGCGAAGCGGGCTCCACGGCGGCGCAAGAGCTTGCCTTCACGATCGCCGACGGCCTCGCCTATGCCCAGGAGCTTGTGGACCGCGGGTACGCACCAGACAGTTTCTTGCCGCGCTTTTCGTTCTTCTTCGACGCGCACATCGACCTGTTCGAGGAGGTTGCGAAGATCCGCGCGGCGCGCCGACTCTGGGCAACACTGGTGCATGAGCGCTTCGCGGCCCGCGACCCGCGTTCCATGCAGCTTCGCACCCATGTGCAGACCGCGGGTGTCTCCCTCACCGCACAGCAGCCACTGCTGAATATCGCCCGCACGGCGATCGAGGCCCTCGCCGGTGTTCTCGCCGGCGCCCAGTCGCTTCACACCAACTCCTATGACGAGACGCTGGCGCTCCCGACCGAACACGCCGCGCTCATCGCCCTGCGGACCCAACAGATGATCGCCCACGAATCGGGTGCGGCAAGCGTGGTCGATCCACTGGCCGGCTCGTGGCACATCGAGCAGCTGACCGACCGGCTGGAGCTGGAGGCACGGACGTACCTGGACGAGATCGACGCGCGCGGCGGGATGGTGGCCGCGGTGCAGCAGGGCTACCCGCAATCGCAGATCGCCGATGCGGCCTACGAGTTCCAGCGGGCCGTCGAGTCCGGAGCGCGCGTGGTGGTCGGCGTCAACGCCTTTGCGATGGACGAACAGCAGCCGATCGAGCTTCACCGTGCCGATCCGGACGTCGAACGCCGCCAGGTGGAGCGGGTTCATGCGCTGCGGGCGACCCGCGATCAGGGCCGCTGCGACGCCGCACTTCGCGACCTTCGACTGGCCTGCGAGGGTGAGCGCAATGTGATGCCGCCGCTGATCCAGGCGGTTCGCGCCGACGCCACGCTCGGCGAGATGTGCTCGGTCTTTCGCGCGGTCTGGGGCGACTACCGCGACCCCGGCCACTGGTAGGGCTGCGGTTCAGGCCGAGTCGTCGGCCGGTTCCTCGATCAGGTCAAGACGCAGGCGACGGGCCTCGTGCAGATAGACGTGGCGAATCACACGCGCAGCAGGGGCGTAGCAGTGCACGAGCACCCGGATGCACTTCTCGAGCGAGCCGGGCACCGGGATCTCCTGGGCGCACAAAAGCGGCACGGCGGACAGCCCGAGCTGGCGGGCTGCGACGGCCGGAAACTCCGACTGAAGGTCCGTGGTCAGGGTGAACACCATCGAAATCAGGTCGTCCGACGACAACCCGTTTCGGTCGAGCAGCTCCTGAACCAGTTCGATGGTGGCATCGACGATCTGCTCAGGGGCGTCATGGCCGACACTTGTTGCACCGCGGATTGCGCGTACCCGTTCCCCCGTCATCGCGTCAACCCTACGGTCTTTGCGAGCTTCGTCAACTCTTGCGGCGTCAGTTCGCGCCACTGACCCCGCGCCATGCGGCCAAGTGACAACGGGCCGTAGCGGCTGCGATGAAGGCGAAGCACCCGGTGGCCGACCGCCTCACACATGCGCCGTACCTGGCGGTTGCGTCCTTCGTGGATCTCAAGAGTGAGCCATGTGCCACCGGGATGCATGCGGTCCATGCGATCGACCTTGGCCGGATGGGTGGGTCCGTCGTCCAGCTCGACGCCATCGCGCAAGGAACGGATGCCGGCTGCGGAGACCCGCCCTTCGACCAGCGCCTCATAGACTTTCGGCACGCGGTAGCTCGGGTGCATCAGGCGGTGGGCAAGCTCTCCATCGTTGGTGATGAGCAGCGCACCGGATGTGTTGAGGTCGAGACGTCCGACCGGATACAGGCGAACGTCGTCCGGAAATCCGTCGAGCACGGTCGGCCGCCCTTGCGGGTCGGTGACCGTCGAGACCGTGCCGATGGGTTTGAACAGCAGGTACGTGACGGTCCGCTCGGTGCGGATCTGCGCGCCGTCCACCGCGATCACATCTGCCGACTCGACGGTGCGTCCCAGTTCGGCCACGTCGCCGTTCACCGTGACCCGACCCTCGGTGATCATCACTTCCGCGGCACGACGGCTCGCGACTCCGGCCAGCGCCAGGGCACGTTGCAACCTCACGCGCTCTCACCATCCGAGTCGTCCGGCTCGCCGTCTGGCGTCTCGGTCACAACCGGAACTTCCTGGATGACCGTCGGCGTCTCGGCCATGTCCGGTGGCTGCGGAGCGCCCTGCTCCAGCTCCGACACCTCGGCGGCGGCGTCCATGTGGCCCGCCTCGCTCAAGCGTTGGCGCAGGTCGTCGGCCTGCGGTCCGGACAGCTCGAACCGCTCGATGGGAGGAAGGTCACGCTGGTCACGCAGGCCAAAGCGCTGTTGAAACGCGCGGGTGGTGCGGTACAGGATGGCGCCGCTCACATCGGCCCGACCGGACTCTTCGAGCAGCCCGCGTTCCACGAGATTCGCCACGGTCGAATCCACCGACACGCCTCGCAGGCGACCGATGTCCGGACGACTGACCGGCTCCAGATATGCGACCACGGCCAGCGTCTCCATTGCGGCGGGCGACAGGCGGTCCTCGGGAGGACGCTCCCGCAGTCGATCACAGACGGCCGCCATGTCGGGCCGTGTCCGCAGCACCCAGCCACCGGCGATCTGACCGACTTCAAGGCCACGGTCGGCGTCGAAGGCGGCCATCAGCCGATCGATTGCCGCGAGAACGCGGTCGCGGTCGGCTTGCAGCAGCCCGGCGAGCGTCTCGGTGCTGAGCGGCTCGGGCGACAAGAACAGCAACGCCTCGATGGCACGCGCGTCCTCGCGCAGCGTGTCCTCACTCATTGTCGGGAGATCCTGATGTCACCGAACGGCTCGTCCTGGCTGAGCGTCACCTCGCCACGCCGAGCGAGCTCCAGCGCCGCGATCAACGTGAGGGCCTCCTCGAGGGTCGGACGCCCGTCGACCATCTCGTCGAAGCTGAGGTCCCGGCCCCGCGCAAGCGCCTGCTGCAGTCGGCCGATGAGCTCCGGCATGCTGAGACGGGCCACGCCCATGTGCGCCAAGCTGGGCTCGGGACGGGCGACCAGCAACTTCTGGATCGCGCGCTGCAACACCGCCGGATCGGCCACCGCCGGCGGGAGCGCGTCGCCCATCTCCAGCGGGATGCGCCGGTAGCGGTAGCCACCCACCTCCTCACCGCGCATCGACAGCCACTGCGCGGCGGCCTGGAACGGTGCGTAGGCGATCAGACGTGCAGCGAGCCGCTCACGGGCCTCGATCGCGTCCTCGTCCGGCTCGTCGTCGTCGGGTTCGCCAAGCAGGCGTCGCGCTTTCAGCTCGGCGACGGCGGCAAGCACCACGACCAGTTCGCTCGTTGTCGGCGGATCCCAGCGCTCGCCGGCACGATCACCGAGGGCTGCCGGAATCAGGTCGGCGAGCGGCAGCTCGAACAGGTCGACCTCTTCACGAATGACGAGGGTGAGCAGCAAATCGAACGGACCTTGGAACAGATCCAGATCGATCGCCTGCTGAAGCGGATCGGCGATCACCGGCGGATCTTACGACCGTTGTCGTGTGAAGTCACGCGCCGACGAGTCCAAGCGCACTGCGAACGGCGGCCATCGTCTCCACCGCAACGTGACGAGCCCGATCGGCCCCCACGGCCAGAATGCGCTCCACCTCGGCCGGATCGGCGGACAACTCGGCGTAGCGCGCCTGAATCGGCTCCAGGTACGCGACGACGGCGTCGAGCACGTCCTTCTTGAAACCACCGTATTGGCTGCCCTCGTACCGCACTTCGAGGTCGGCCACCGTCGTGTCGGTGACCGCGGCGAGGATGTCGAGCAAAGCCGTCACACCGGGTTTGGCGACGGGATCGGCGCGCACCTCACTGCCCGAGTCGGTGACTGCGCCCATGATCTTCTTCTTCAGGCGCGCGGGGGGATCGGTGAGCCAGATCGTGCCGAGCTCGGTGCCACCGCTCTTGGACATCTTCTTCGTCGGTTCCTGCAGATCCATGACGCGCGCGCCGACTTTGGGCACCGATGCCTCCGGCACGCGGAACACGTCACCGAAGCGGCCGTTGAACCGAATCGCGATGTCGCGCGTGAGCTCCAGATGCTGGCGCTGGTCATCGCCGACCGGCACCCGGTGTGGCTGGTACATCAGGATGTCGGCCGCCTGCAGCACCGGGTAGGTGAACAGCCCGAGGCTGACCGACTCCTGACCGCCGGATTTCTCTTTGAACTGCGTCATTCGGCGAACTTCACCGAAGGTTGCGATGCAGTTGAGGATCCAGGCGAGCTCAGCGTGTTCGCGCACCTGACTTTGCAGAAAGAGTGTCGTCCGTTCGGGATCGAGACCCACCGCCAGAAGAATCGCCGCCATGTCGAGCGTGGCCGCGTGGAGCTCACTGGGCACGAATGGCACGGTCAGCGAGTGCAGGTCCGCGATGAAGAAGATCGACTCATCGACATCCTGATCGGCTGCCCAACGGCGAAATGCGCCGAGCAGATTGCCAAGGTGCGGGGTTCCGGTGGCCTGGACGCCGGAGAGGACGCGTTCGCGGGAAGTCGACATGGGTGGCGATTGTAGCGATGCGACACCCTCGCCATGTGGCGTCTCTACAATCGCCAACGTGACCGCAACCGCACCACCCGGACGTCAGCGCGGCGCGGGATACCGCATCGGCGCGACCGTACTGGTGATGGTCGGGGCCATCTTCGTGTCCGCCTTCGCCTACGCCCTTGCCACGGCGGTGGGCGCGGGAGCGACGTCGGCGGGCACGGTGGCGGGCGTTGCGATGGCCCTTGGCATCCTGGTGCTCGGCCTGATGGTGCGAGCCGCGCTCTCGCCTGCTGAGCGCAGGCTGATGATGGAGCCGCGGTGCTCCTGGGGCGTCACCATCGGTGTCGCACTCGGGGTCGCTCTCGCTGCACGCATCGGCATCGGGATTCTCACCGAGATCGGGCGGCGCATCGACCCCGCCCTGTGTCGGCGCATCAACGAGCTGTCGCTTGAGCCGACGCCGCAGATGTGGCAGAAGGTGGCGGTCGCCGTCGCACTCGTGGTGCTCGCACCGTTGGGCGAAGAGCTCGTGTTCCGCGGGATTTTGCTGCGAGGGCTGGTGCGGATGGTTCCCTTCGCCGCGTCGGCGTGGATCAGCGGGGCACTGTTCGGCGCGTCCCACATCCAGTACTACGCCACGTGGCCGGTGCTCCTTGGCGTGGGCCTGTTCGGGGTGGCGAACGCCTATGTGTATCGGCGCTACGGCTACCGAACCGCCGTGGCGGCCCATGCGTTGTTCAATCTGGCGGCAGCGGTGTTCCTGTTCGTCGACGTTTCCCAGGCGGACGTCGAGTGCCCGACGTGAGTGGGCAGTCCGACCGGTTCGATCCTGCCGCGTCGGCGAATCTCATCGTGCACGGCCCCGCCGAATCGGTGTTGCCTCGCCTTCCTGACGAGGCCTTCACGCTGATCGCGATCGATCCGCCGTTCAACACCGGCAGGACCCAGCGGGCCCAGCCGATACAGGCGATCGCCGATCCCGAGGGCACGCGCGTGGGATTCGGTGGACGCACCTACCGGACATCGAGCCGTCCCGGCGCCGCCTATCGCGACACCTTCGACGATTACCTGGCGTTCCTGGTGCCGCATCTGCATCACGCACGTCGGCTGTTGTCGGCACGAGGCACGCTCTACGTGCACCTGGATGCGCGCGAAGCCCATTACGTCAAGGTGGCTCTGGACGAGATCTTCGGTCGCGAGGCGTTCCTCAACGAGATCATTTGGGCCTACGATTTCGGCGGCCGCTCAAAGCGACGTTGGCCGGCGAAACACGACACGATCCTGGTGTACGTCAAGGATCCGGGCGCATACCACTTCGACTCGCAGGAGGTCGACCGGGAGCCGTACATGGCGCCCGGGCTGGTGAGCGCGGAGAAGGCGGCACGCGGCAAATTGCCGACGGACGTCTGGTGGCACACGATCGTTGCCACAAACGGTGGCGAGCGCACGGGCTATCCCACACAGAAGCCGGAGGGCATCGTGCGCCGGATGGTTGCCGCATCGACCGCGACCGGTGACTGGTGTCTTGATTTCTTCGCCGGATCCGGAACGCTCGGAGCGTGCGCAGCCGGACTTGGCCGCCGGTATGTGCTGGTCGATCAGAGCGCCGACGCGATCGACGTGATGCGCACGCGCCTGGGCGGCAGCGGCACCGTCGTCGACGTCAGTTCCGTGTGACGCGTTCGACCGCCCGACGGTGGTGCGCACCGGGCGGGTGAAGCTCGTACGATGCTCCCATGCCGACGCCGCCGATTTCAGTCGTCCACCTGGTGGACGGAACCTATGAGCTCTTTCGCCACTACTTCGCGGTGCCGTCACGAGTCGACCCCTCCGGGCAGGAGGTCGGCGCAACGCGGGGTGTCGTGGACAACATGTTGCGCCTGCTCGAAAGCGGCGCCACCCATATCGGAGTCGCCACCGACCACATCATCGATTCATTTCGCAACGAGCTCTATGGCGGATACAAGCGCGACGGCGGCATCGAGCCACCACTGCGTTCGCAGTTCACACTGCTCGAGGCTGCGCTTTACGAGTTGGGCGTGACGGTGTGGCCAATGGTGGAGTTCGAGGCGGACGACGCCCTCGCGGCCGGCGCCGCGGCCGCCGTTGCCATCACCCTTCTCGTCACGCGCGACGCGACGACGCCGGCGGACGCCACAGCTGTCATGACCGGCACGGACCTTGCTCCTGGCCTCTCCGGCTCGGCCGAGATCACCGCCGTCTCGTCGGGTGTGCGGATCGCCATCGAGGTGCCCGGCCTGCCGCGGCGCGACGGCGGCGAGTTCTACCAGGTGTGGTTGAAGAGCTGCGATGGCACTCGACTGGTGCCCGCCGGCTCCTTCCACGAACTCGACGATGCTGTGGCGTGGGCAGGAGTGTCGGTCGACGAGTTCCCGTTGATCACCGTGACGAAGGAAGTCGTCGCCGGGCCGAAGGACCCCACCCAGGGGAGCTCCGGCGAAGTGGTCGTGGCCGGCAGCGTGGCACCGTGCCCTACCTGACGCCCTGCGTCACCCTCTGAACCATCATGCCCATCCTTCTCGCGTTCGCCTCTGCCGTCGTCTATGGCGTCGGCGACTACTGCGGTGGCCGCTCCTCGCGCACACAGGCAGCCCTGGTGGTGGCCGCCCTGGGCCAGATCATCAGCCTCGTGCTGGTGGGCGCAACGGTGCTCGTGATGGGCACGAACGTGCCAGGCCTCGCGACCTGGGGCTGGAGTGCGTTCGCCGGCCTGGTCGGTGCGCTCGGCATCGCTGGGCTGTACCACGCCTTTGCTCACGGCGAAGTGCTGTCTCTTATACACATCTGACGCTGCCGACGAGCGATCTAGTGTAGATCTCGGTGGTCGCCGTATCAT
>CALMXK010000174.1 GCA_937871165.1 uncultured Actinomycetes bacterium | reverse complement strand
GCATACGAGATTCGCCTTAGTCTCGTGGGCTCGGAGATGTGTATAAGAGACAGATACGCGGCAGTTCAAGGGGCTGGAGGCGCTGAACCAGGAATATCGCGAGCGCGGGCTGCGCGTGATCGGATTCTCCAGCGATGATTTCCGCCAGGAAGCCGCCGACGAGGCCGAGACGGCGAAGGTGTGCTACGTGAACTACGGCGTCACCTTCGACATGTACGCGCAGGTCCATGTGCGCGGCGAGGACGCGCACCCGCTGTTTCGCGAGCTGGCGCGCCAGAGCGAGGCGCCGGGCTGGAATTTTTACAAGTACCTCGTCGACCGCGAGGGCAAGGTCGTGGCGGCCTTCCCGAGCGGCACGGCACCGGATGACAAGGAGCTGCGCGCGGCGATCGAGAAGCTGCTCTGATCCGTTTCCCCTCGTGGCAAAGGTCCCGGCTTCGGTCTTATGATGGGGCCGTGACGCGAGAGCGGGGGAGGTGCGCATGAAAACCGTGGGTGTCGTACGCGTGCGCTGGCTGGGGGTGGTACTGTGCGCCGCGCTGGGGGCCCGCTTGCTGGGGGCGGCCCAGGTCATCGGTGTGGATGTCGACGAGAGTGAGCTGAGCGGTGCGTAGGTGGGTGCGCCTGGGTCACGGCCAAGCAGGCTGTTTCGGAGCATCCGTGGCCAGGCTGCAACGTCCGAGGTGCGTGTCGGGGAACAACCGCAAGGCTTCCATGTGGTGAGCCGCAGATTATTGGGTTGCGGCGACGTGTGGAACAGACGCCAGGTGTGTCAACGTGACCCGACCAAGTGGATCGCTCTCGATGGCCCGCAGCAAAGTCGCCGACTGCGTCATGAATCGTTTCGGGTGGAATTGCACGCTGGGCGCGTGGCCCGATGAATGGCGAAGACTGAACTGGGACGTCACAGGTGGCGGGGCGATTGAGCTTCGCCCCCGGTGTTGGCCGCTACGTTCTGTAGCCGTGAGACTCACGAGACTGGCCACCATCACGTTGAGCCGCCCTGCCCCTCCACGGGTGTCGCCCCTGAAGTTTCGTGCGAGTAACGGCATCGTGGTCACAATCTGTCAGGTGAAAGGTGAGCAAGTCGCGACATCCGGTCCCGTGCCTGCCACGCGGATTGCGTGGCCATATGAGAGCACAGCTCTGCGCCTCGCAGTCGAGGCTACGACGGACGCTGGTCCCTTGGTGATCTCCGACAATCTGATCGACCTACCCGATGACCTGCGCCTTGATCTCGAAGCCGCAATCGTCGAGCTTGCCGATCTTCTCAGTGTTCGCCATCAATGCCGTCGCGTTGTTCGGTCCCCGATCCCTTGCATCGCGGTCAGCGCAAGTGAGGAAGGAGAGCTGACTCTTATCGCGTCGGCTCACGGAATCCGTGCGCCGCTTCGATCCCGTCCCCGCGCTGTGCTGCTTCCGGAGCAGTGGCCAGACCTGGCTCTGTGCTCCGCGGTCGAGGATCGGGCCGATGGCGTTGCCCTCCTCGCTGACGCTCTTTCTGAGGATGGACCTGTCGGTCAACTCCACCACTTCTTTCGCGTGTTTGAGAGAGCTTTCCGATCCGGTCCTGGCGGTTGCGTCGATCCGTTGCTCGCCTTCCTAAAGACTGGGCCGGTAGACCTCGGATGGACGAACGGTGAGGTGTCCGACTGGTTCACACGGCTTCGACCGGAAGCGACACATGCTGATCGACGCGAGATCTTCACTCGCTCGGCCGATGCCGAACCCTTTCTTGGGCGGCTCGAGTACGCCGCGTATGATGTGGTCCTCAACAAACGAGTCTGGCGCGCTAGGGACAGCGAGCGGCGCGATGTGGTCGCTCTTGCGGCCGGGCTCGACGATGACCGCGAGACCCTCCGGCTCCAGCGTCCGGACACGACCGTGGTCATGCCATGGGTCGATCCGTTCGGCCTTTTCGCGATCGACTTCAACTTCGACGTCAAGGTCGGTCCACCTGCTGTATCGGCGATGCCTGGCTACACCAGCGATTCCCCGGGGGTCTACAAGACGCGGGTTCAGATCCAAAACGACTTCGATGGCACCGGCGAGAAATACTACTACGAGGTCACCACCCACCACTTGCGCAGTTCCGGAGAGAAGGCGGTCGGGGTCAAGGGTGGTCCAACCAAGCGGCCAACTCCAAGAAAGCAAAGGAGGAAGAAGCGCCGGTAGCAGCTACGACTCAGCTGATGCCACCTAGTCCTCATTGAATTGGCTTGCAGATGGGAGACGTCTCCGCAAGCGATGAGCCAGAACGTCATGCTTGCAACGGCGCCGGTGATCTGTGCGCTAACAGGCAGCCCCGAGCGGGACAGCGGCACTCCACATCGCGTTCACCGGCCGAGACTGGGCAGGCGGACTGACCCTGTTCTCGTTAGCCCAGTGGCTACTCTCGGTTCATTGCTGAGAGCCGCTCGATGGTGTTGGCGACTTGAGTTGCAACCCACGTGTCGTAGCTGCTGGAGCGATCGGTCTGCGTCGGTTCGGCATGATGGTTTGCGGCCGAACCGGCACTGTTGAGCAGCGTGCCTTGGGCGAGTTGTGCACCCGCGTCGATTTGGGTACATGAAGCGATGTCGCTGCCCGCACCGATGACGGCACCGTCGCCGATGTGGCAGCCGCCGCGCACGGTTGTGCCGGTGCCGATGAACGCTCCTGAGCCGACGAATGACGCCGATCCGACGCGTGTGTCTCGGCCGACATGGGCGTCGGCGCTGACGTACACGCGCGGGCCGATCACGGCGCCTGCTTCGACTCGGGCAGTCGGGTCGGTGTGCGCGGTTCTGTGGACTCTGGCGGTGGGGTCGATGCCCGGGTTGTGCACCCGGGTCAATTCGCCAGAGCGCACCGGCCGACCGCGGCGGGCCTCCTCGTTCACGACCCAGCCGTCTTCGGTCGGGTGGACGACGTCACCGTTGGCGAGGTGAAGCCAGCCGGCTGCGGTGCTGTCGTGGTCGACGAGTTCAACACCGAGTCTGCTGGCCTCGTGCCAGGTTGGTGGCACGTTCAATTGATCGAGGGCGTCGCAGAGTTGCTGGGTGTGTTGGTGCATTGGGTTCTCCGATATGTGTCGGTGAGATCGGCGCCGTCCGGCAGGCGCAGGACTCTCACGGGTGTGTGTCCATCGAGGTGGTGGTGAAGAAGGCGCTGCGCGTTGCGGCCGGCTTGGTCGTTGTCGAGCGCGAGGATCACGCCTTGCTCGCCGGCGCGCAGGGCGAGTTGCGCGGCTACGGCGGGTGTTGCGACGCTCGC
>CALMXK010000173.1 GCA_937871165.1 uncultured Actinomycetes bacterium | reverse complement strand
ATGATACGGCGACCACCGAGATCTACACTAGATCGCTCGTCGGCAGCGTCAGATGTGTATAAGAGACAGCTGTTGGGGATCAGCGTCCCGTTGATGATCGGGGTCGGCACGGTGACGCCGAAGCCCACACGCAGGCTCGGACGCACCGGGCCGGCCGGAACGGTTTCACTCGTGAGCAGCGTCGAGACGGACCAGCGGATCATCGTGACGATCGCGAGGTCGGACGGACACGGGCCGAACGTGTATCCCGGGCCCGGATCGGTGGAGCACGTCACCGCCGCGCCGCCATCGTCGATCGAACGCAACGTCGTGCCCGCCGGAGGACCGTCCTCGATGACCACGTCCGTCGCGTTCTCGGTGCCGTCGTTTGTGAGCTGCAGCGAGTAGTCGAGCGTTTGGCCCTCGCGAACAACATCCAAGGATGTGTCACTCACAGACTTGACGAGCTCCAAATCCGGTGCCGAGTCGACGACATGGGTGACCGGCTCCTGAGCGATCGGCTCGCCGATCGTGGCGGGTTCGATATCGAGGAGTCGCTCTTCCTTCGAGGAGATTGTCGCCTGGTTGGTGATGGTGGTGCCGTCGACGAGCGGCTTGTTGATCCGCACCGCAAAGGACGTCTCGGTGGCCGCTCCCGCACCGCTGGTCGTGAGCGTTCCCACGTTCCACCGGATCGCCTCGACAGCGGCCGGATCGGCGGGCTCAGCGGACTGGTAGGACCCACCCACCCGGTACTCGATCGTCGCCCCGGATGCGACGGCGGCGGCGCTGCCTGCGACGTAGGTCGTGTTGGCCGGGATGGCATCGGTGATCAGCACATCGTGGGCGACCTCGTTGCCCGCGTTGACCGCGTGCACCGTGTAGGTGACAGTGTCACCTGGCGTCGGCGACGTGGAACTGTCCGGTACGGCGCTCTTGTAGCTCGGAGCAGTCGTGCCGAACCAGTACGGCCGCGACCCGATGGTGTACTCCCCGGTGTCTGAGAGTGCGGTCGTAACCTCGTCCGACGTGACACTCGCGGTGTTCGTCAGGACGGTGCCGTTGACGAGAGGGGTCGCAACATCCGCCAGATAGCGGATCTGAACGATCGCCCCGGCAGGAAGATTGGTCAGCGCGTAAACCACGGTCGTCGTCCCGGTGGTGGCGTCAAC
The DNA here is from genome assembly GCA_937871165.1 of uncultured Actinomycetes bacterium. Lineage (GTDB taxonomy): Bacteria > Actinomycetota > Thermoleophilia > Miltoncostaeales > Miltoncostaeaceae > CALMEC01. Next base: position 3,392 of record CALMXK010000173.1, on the reverse strand, counting down.
GCTTGAGCTGGTCTCGGAGAATCCCGGTGCATCGAGGAACGTGCCGTCCGCGGCGGCCGGGAACGGCAGGTCAGCTGCCGTGCAGGGCGTGGCCGGAGCGCACTCGAGTGCGCCCGCCGACCCGGCGACGTAGGAGAGATTGGCCGGCATGACGTCGGTGATGACCAGATTGCGTGCGGGCACGGCGCCCGAGTTGCTGATGGTGATTGCAAATGGCACGTCGGTTTGACCGGCGCTGACGGGCGCGGCACAGTCGGGACCCGAGCCTGCGGCTCCGCAGTCCGGCGACTTCTCGATCGTGAGGCTGGGAAGCTTCAGCGTGGCTTCGGCGGTGTCGGATCCGGAGAAGTAGTTGCCCGTCGCGTTGGCCGTGGCGCCCGTGGCGTCGGCAACCTGAACCGAGGCGGTGTTGACGTTCGGATTGGTGTTGTCCACCGCGTCGAGTGACGGTGTGGCCGTGTACACGATGGTCATCGTCTCGCCCGGGGCGATCGCCCGGCCGGTCTCCCACGTCAACGTCTGTCCGGTGACGGACGGATCGACTTGATCCGAGAAGGCGGGATCAGTGACCGTGATCTCTGCCGAGCCGGTGTCATAGCTCCAGTGCTCGGGGAGCGTGTCGGTGACGGTCGTGGCATATGCGGTGGCGCTCGAATCGTTGGTGAGCACGACCTTCCACGTGTACGGCTGGAGCACCTCGGCGGTTCCGGTCTCGTCGCCCGCATCGTTGGTCTTGGCGACGCTGACGTGCGGGAACGCAATCGTCAACGTGACACTGTCGGCGGTGACATCGTTGTGGCGAACGAAGCCGATGGTGTCGCCGAACGCGTCGGTACCCGTGCGGTCGGCCAATGAAACGTCGTAGTACTCGGTGACGTCGGCGGTGTTCGTCGCCGCGGATGCCGTGGCCAGGTCGGCGGATGCCTGCCAGTCGGCCTCATAGGTCAACGTGACCGAGGCGCCGGGATCGATCGCGCCCGCGATCGTCCAGACGATGTCCGGATCGGCAGCCGTCCACCCGTCGCTCACCACGCCGTCGGACGGCGTGAGTGATGCGACGGACGTGAGATTGGCAGATGGCTGGTCGCTGACGATCGTGTCGTAGGCGGCGGACGTGCCGGTGTTGGTCACCGTGATGGTGTACGTGAACGGCCCGTCCCCCGGCTGGGTGGCGCAGCTGTCGCTGTCGGTGTCGTCGGGGGAGGTGTCGGCGCCGTCACAGGAGACGTGCTTGTTCAGCACCAGCTTGGGAGCGAGGACTGTTGTGGTCGCCTGCCCGGCCGCCGTGGTCGCCTGCGCATCGGCGAGCGACGGGGAGGCGGGCTTCACCGTCTGCTGATCGGTGATGTTCCATCCCATTCGCACGCTGTTGACGATCGCGGTGCCCGCAGCCATGGCGGTTCCTGCGACGGGCGAGCCGGTGCCGTCATACGTGTCGTCGACATTTGCGACGTAGGTGAGGGTGTAGGTGCGCGCAGTGGGGACGCCTGCCACGAGATAGCCGGAAATGTCTCCCAGGTACCAGCCGATATCCGTGGAGCCGTCGGCGTTTTGCGTCGGTGCGCCACTGGACGAACCGCCGAACGGTGTGATGGCCGTGTCCAGGCCGGACCCACATCCGGCGGCACACGTGATGCTTCCATACCGGTTGAACACGAGCCCGTCCGGAAGCGTGTCGACGATGCGTGCATCGAAGAGCTCCACGCCGGCGGGGACGGTGGCGTCGACCGTGAACGTGACCTCCTGGCCCACGGTCGCCGACTCGGGTGAGCCGGTCTTGACCAGCGGCGACCCCGTGGCGAAGTGCACGGTGTTGTCGGCATTCACGGTCGTCGTGCGCTCGCCGGTGGTCGCACCCGGCGTCGACGTGCCGGTCGCCGACACGGTGTTGGTGTAGGCGGTGTCGGCGATGTCGGAGTACGGGCCGCGCACCCGGTAGTACAGGGTGACTGAACTGCCCGGATCGATCTTTGCAATGGTTCCGAACGTGAGCGTACGGGTGCCCTCATCCCATGCGGCGCTGTCGGCGGGGCTCGCCGGGCACGTCGGAGCGGCGGCACCGCTCGAAGGATTCGCCGTGGTGGGGCACGGCACCGGACCGGTCGTGGTGACCGTGTTGGCCGCATCGACAGGGTCGAGCTGATCGGGAAGGATGTCGGTCACGACGACGTCGTAGACGGGAGATGCGTTTGCGGCCGCCGGGTTGGTGATGGTGAGCGAGTACGTTCCGAACTCGCCGGCGTCGACCGCCGTCCCGAAGTCGCTTGCCTTCGTGACGGTCAGTCCGGGGGTCACGACCGTGGTCGAAATGGAGGAGCTCATCGGTGTGAGCGGGGTGCCGGTCGGGGACGTCTGTGTCAGCGTCGCCGAGTTGGAGACACTGATGCCACGAACATTGCCGGCGATGTCGGCGACGCGCACGGTGTAGACGATCTGCAGCGTGTCGTCGCCGCTGCCGCTCGGATTGGCAAAGGACGCGGGGAACTCGACGCCGAGCGTGGTCGCCGTCGTCGTAGCTGTGAACCCGGCAGGGAGCGCATCGAACGTTCCGGTCGGCGTCGAACGGTACGTGTACTCGGGAGTGGGCGTGCCGAGCAGGATCTGGCTGGAGGGAATGGTGTCCAGCAACTGCCCGCCGTAGACGGTCGTGCCTTCCGGGATCTTCACATCGACGGTGTAGGTGATGGTCTCGCCGATGGTCGCCTGGCCGGCGGCGGCGTTGCCGGTGGCGGTGATCGACGTGCCGCGTCCCTTTGTGACGTGCGTGTTGGCGATGGTGATCGTCGCCGTGTCGTCGGCGCGTGTGGTCAGTCCACGAGTGGCGACGTCCGCTGCGGGGACCGACGTCGGCTGCGTCGGGTCGATGTTGTTCGTCGGGATGTAGGTGTAGGTCCCACCGGTGTTCGTCGTGGACTCGTACTGTCGAACCCCGGCCGTGTTGGTCAGACTCGTCGCCGGTGCGAAGGTTCCTGGCACCGTGACGCGGTACGTCAACGTCGTGGATGTGCTGCCCGCCACTGGTGCGCCACCAACGGCGATGTTCGTCCAAGTGATCCGATTGGGCGTGACCGCCGTGGAACACGAGCCGCCGTCGCTGATCGCGCTGACCATGGCACAGGTGATGCCGGCCGGCAGGTTGTCCCAGATCTCAGACCGGGTGATCGGTTCCAACCCGCTGTTGGTCAAGTCGATGCTGTAGTCGACACTGTCGCCGCCGGCAACCGGGCTTGCCGGGTCGGCGAGTGGTGAGTAGGCGGTGAGCGTGCCGTTGTGGGTCACTGCCGCGATGCCCTTGGCGAGGCTCAGCTGCGCATCGGAGTTTTGGATGTCGACCTTGTCGCCTGTCTCTTATACACATCTCCGAGCCCACGAGACTAAGGCGAATCTCGTAT
>CALMXK010000172.1 GCA_937871165.1 uncultured Actinomycetes bacterium | reverse complement strand
GAGATCTACACTAGATCGCTCGTCGGCAGCGTCATATGTGTATAAGAGACAGCTCACGAGGATTCGACGAACGGACCTGCCGCCCGGCGAATGACACTCGAGTGTCGCGCGTCGGAAATTCGTATGCGGTTCGGTGAGCGAGACCGAGCGAGGCGGTGGACGCAGGTCGTTGTGAATACCGGGCGTATTTGCAATACCGAGGACGCCGCATCGCGACGGTCGCAGCCAGCGAACTGCCACGAAGTTCCGACGCGCGACACTAGGACTTCGCTTGAAGCCAGGTGTCGCCGACGCCCACATCCACAACCAGCGGCGGATCGAGCGCCGAGGCGCCGATCATCGCGTCGCGCACGATCTTGGAGACCTGGGCGACTTCGCCCACCGGGGCCTCCACCAGTAGTTCGTCGTGGATCTGCAGCACCAGCCGACTTTCAATGCCGGCCTCGGCGATCGCCGCATGTGCCCGGACCATCGCGATCTTGATGATGTCGGCGGCCGATCCCTGAATGACGGTGTTGACGGCGAGGCGCTCACCCAGGTTGCGCTGCTGCACGGTGCGACCGTGAAGCTCCGGGATCGGGCGTTTGCGGCCAAACAGTGTCGTGACGTAGCCGTCCTGCGCCGCTGCGGCGACGGTGCTGTCGATGAAGCTGCGAACCCGTGGATAGCGCGCCAGGTACGTGTCGATGTACGCCTGCGCCTCCTCACGATCGATCCCGAGCTGATCGGCCAGCCCGAACGCGCTGATGCCGTAGATGATCCCGAAGTTCACGGCCTTCGCCCGGTCGCGGGTCTGGCGGTCGACATCCGCAGGGTCCATGCCGAAGACCTCGGCGGCCGTCGCGCGGTGCACGTCCTGTCCCGTGCGGTACGCCTCCGCCAGCGTCGACTCGCCAGAGCAGTGCGCCAAAATCCGCAGCTCCACCTGGCTGTAGTCGAAACTCGCGAGCTTCCACCCCTCACGCGCCACGAACGCGTCGCGGATCTCTCGGCCGAGCGGGGTGCGCACCGGGATGTTCTGCAGGTTCGGGTTGACCGACGACAACCGGCCCGTCTCGGCCACGGTCTGGTTGAAGGTCGTGTGCAGGCGACTGTCCTCATCGACAAGCGCGGGCAGCGCCGCCAAGTAGGTGCCGTCGAGCTTCGTGAGCTCCCGGTACTCCCCGAGCAGCGTGATGATGGGATGGCGTCCCTCGAGCAGACGGAGCACCTTCCGATCCGTCGACCAACCGGTTTTGCCCTTGCGGAAGGTCGGCAGGCCGAGCACCTCGAACAGCACGTGGCCGAGCTGCTTCGGCGAATCGATGACAAAGCGTTCCCCGGCAAGTTCCCAGATCAAGTCGCGCAACTCGTCGATCCGGTCGCGGACCCGGGCGGCGATCTCCCCCAGCCGATGCGTGTCGAGCGCCACACCGATGCGTTCCATGTCCGCCAGCACCGAAACCAGCGGCAGCTCGACATCATGGAACAGCGGCATCAGTCCTTCGGGCCCGAGCTTGGTCATCTGCGAGGCGGCCACCAGGAAGGCCAGTGCCGCGCCGCGTACGGCAGCGTCGTCGGGACCGGTCACCCCCACACCGATGTCGGCGGCAAGCTTGTCCAGGGCGTACTCGCGGCGGCGCGGCTCAAGCAGATACGCCGCAACCATCGTGTCGTGCGCGGGCTCCATGTGCGCCACCAGCTCACGCGGCAGCGACTTGAAGTCGTGCGCCACGATCGTGCGACCATGCAGGCTCGCCACCAGCGCACTCGGGTCGTCGAGCGTGCCGGCGAAGACGCGCGGAGGCTCGGCGCACACGGCGAACCCGCCCTCGCCCGCCGCGATGGCGACGGGACCGTCCACCCCGGCGAGCAGCATGCCGAGCGACGCGGCGTCGCACGGCACCACATCCAGGTCCATCACGACTTGGGGAACGGCCGCCTGCTGGGCCGGGCCGTCCACCAGCTCTCCGAGGCGGCGGCTCAGGGTGCCGAACTCGAACTGCGTGAAGAACGCCTCGAGCGCCGCGCGGCGCTGCGGTCCGAGCTCAAGGACGGGAATGTCCTCCAGTGCGACCGTGACGGGTGAGTCGATGTCGATCACCGACAGGTCCCGGGTGCGGCGCGCGTCGTCGGCCGCTGCGATCAGGTTCTCCTTGCGCTTGGGCGACTGCTCGTCGGCGTGCGCGAGCACCTGCTCCAAATCGCCGTACTTCTGCAGCAGCTGGGCGGCGGTCTTCTCCCCGATGCCCGGCACGCCCGGCAGGTTGTCGGAGTTGTCCCCGACCATCCCGCGAAACTCGGTCATCAGTTCAGGACCGATGCCGTAGCGCTCGACGACCTTGTCGGGCGTGTAGCGGGTGGTGTCGGTCACGCCCCGCCCGGTGGCGAGCACGGTGACCAGGTCGCTGACGAGCTGGAACGAGTCGCGGTCGCCGGTCAGGATGGTGACCTGTTGCCCTTCGGCCTCGGCGCGCTTTGCGAGGGTGCCGATGATGTCGTCGGCCTCGTAGCCGGGAAGTTCGGTGTTGACCGCGCCGAACGCCGCCATCAGCGGGCGAAAGTGCGGCGACTGTTCCTTCAACAGGTCAGGTGTCTTCGACCGCCCCGCCTTGTAGTCGGAGTACGCCTCGTGACGGAATGTCGGCCCGGGCGCGTCCCATGCCACGACCAGCCGACCCGGCCGCTCCTCCGCCAGCACCTTCATCATCATCGCCGACAGCCCGTAGAGGGCATTTGTCGGAAATCCCTCCTGCGTCGAGATGGTGTCGGGCAGCGCAAAGAACGCCCGGTAGGCGAGGCTGTTTCCGTCCACAAGCATCAGCACATTGGCCAAAGCAGTGTCGGACGTCTCCGGTTCTTGGGTTTCGATCGTCTCCTGGTCCACTCCGCGAGGATACTGACCCCACGGCGCCCCGCTATGCTGACCGGCATTAATCCTCCAAATAGGGAGCAGATGTGTCGACGAGGACAACCCCGAGTGCCCAGTACAGCGTCACCATCCGCGTTGAGCTCGAAGCGGGACGCCCGAACGTGTTCGGCGAGCTTGCGACGGCGATCAACGGCGTCGGTGGCGACATCGGTGCGGTGGACATCGTCTCCGCGGACCAGCAGAAAGTGGTACGGGATCTCGTCGTCAACGCGTCCGACCCCGAGCATGCCGACGAGATCGTGGCGGCGGCCAAGGGTGTGGACGGCGTCACCGTCGTCACCTCCAACGACCGCACCTTCCAGATGCACCAGGGCGGCAAGATCCACATGGCGACGCGCATTCCGCTGAAGACGCGTGAAGATCTGATGACGGCCTACATGCCCGGCGTGGCCGAGGTCTGCAAGCGGATCGCCGAGAGCCCTTCCGAGGCGCGTGAGCTCACGATGAAGCGCAACATGGTCGCCGTGATCACCAACGGCACCGCGGTGCTCGGTCTGGGTGACATCGGCGCAGCGGCCGGCATGCCCGTGATGGAGGGCAAGGCCATGCTCTTCAAGGAGTTCGGCAACGTCGACAGCTACGCGATCTGCGTCGATTCCAAGGATCCGCAGGAGATCATCGACATCTGCGCCCGCCTCGCCCCGGCGTTCGGCGGCATCAACCTTGAGGACATCGGCGCGCCGACGTGCTTCGAGGTCGAGGATCGCCTGAAGGAGATGCTCGACATCCCGGTGTTCCACGACGACCAGCACGGCACCGCCATCGTCACCCTCGCCGCGCTGATCAACTCCCTGAAGCTCACCGGCGGCAAGATGAGTGAGCAGAAGGTCGTGGTGAGCGGTGTCGGCGCGTCCGGCGTCGCCTGCTCCAAGATCCTCATGAACGCCGGCGTCAAGAACATCATCGGCTGCGACACCCGTGGCGCCATCTACAAGGGTCGCACCGAGAACATGAACGCCATGAAGGAGTGGTACGCCGAGCACACAAACCCGGAAGGCATCCAGGGCTCGCTCGACGACGTCATCGACGGCGCCACGATGTTCCTCGGCCTGTCCGGTCCGGACACCTTCAAGGTGGAGCAGCTGAAGCGCATGGCGAAGGACCCCATCGTGTTCGCGATGGCCAACCCGACGCCGGAGATCATGCCGGAGGTCGCCGCACCGTACGTGCGCATCATGGCCACGGGCCGTTCGGACTACCCGAACCAGATCAACAACGTGCTCGCGTTCCCGGGCATCTTCCGCGGCGCGCTCGACTGTGGCGCCACGCAGATCAGCGAGGGAATGAAGGTCGCAGCCGCCGAGGCGATTGCAGGATGCATCGCAGAGGAGGAGCTGAACGAGGAGTACATCATCCCGAGCGTCTTCAACCGCAGCGTGGCATCCGCGGTCGCCAAAGCTGTGATCGCGCAGGCCCAGAAGGAAGGCATCGCCCGCATCGAGGTTGTCGACCAGTAGCACGTCGACGACACCAGGCTGGACGTGGGGGTGGCCGATCGGCCACCCCCATCGCATTTCGGGCACGGGGATTTCGCATATTTGGGCGTCGGCGTGATTGGATAGTCCAATGACGTTTCGTCCTGTCCCTGCCCTCGCGCTCATCGGCGCCCTCGTCGCCCTCGCAGGATGCGGCGGTTCGAGCGCGGCGACCAGCGATACCACGATTGCAACCTCCACCGCGGACGCGACGGCGCCAACCACCACGGACCCCACATCGACCGACGATGCCTCCGGACTCCCGAAGGTCAAGCTCGTCGACGGCGTCTACACCCCCCGCGACGGCAGCTACACGTTTCGACCGAACGCATCCTGGGACTCGGGGATCGACAGCGACCAGATCTACTTCGCGACAAACAGCGCACGCACGCACACGATCACGATCGCGAGCGAGCCGCTTGACGGGCTTCCGGCCAACCTGAAGGACTACGTCGACATCAGCCTCGAGACGGCTCCGGATGACATCAACCAGTTCAAGTTGCGCAGTCGCACGCGGATCACGCTTCCGAGCGGAGACAAGGCCGAGCGAATCGAGTTCACCGGATCGGTCGAGGGAAGCCCGCTCATGCACTTTCTGATGATCATCGCCACGTCCAGTGACACCGCGGTGACCGAAACCTATGCGACGCCGAACACCGACTTCGCGGCGGCGGTCAAGCGAGTCGAGCCGGTACTTCGGACGATCGACATCCGCTGATCGCACGACCGGGTCGGTGCGCGACCCGCTACAGTGCAGTGGTCCCGGGGGTGTGGCGGAACGGTAGACGCGACGGTCTCAAACACCGTTGAGGGAGACCTCATGTGGGTTCGATTCCCACCGCCCCTACCTCATCGATTGAGTGAGGACAGATGATCAGGGTTCCGCCGCCACCGGTAAATCCGCTGACATTCGAACGGGCAATCGCGATCCGGTGCACGCCGGCGCGACTGTTCGAATTTCACCGCGACACCCGCAACGCCCAGCAGGTGTCGCCGGGAACGAAGTTCCTGTCGGTCGACGGCTCATTCCCGCTGAACGCCGGCGACGTGTTCACGATCAAGTTCATCCAGCTTCCGATTCCCGTCCCGGTCACCTGGCAGTTTCTGGTGGAGGCGATCGAACAGGACCGCGCAATCATCGACGTGGCCCTGCGCGCACCGTTCCCGTACTGGCGCCATGAACACCGCTTCGAACCGATCGACGACGAGACCACCCGTCTGATCGATCGGGTCACCTTCACCCCACCGCTCGGTCCGATCGGCAGAGTCGGCAACCGCGTGGTCGGTCGGGCGATGATGGCGCGCCTGTTCGATGCCCGCCAGCGCGCGACGAAGGCGCTGCTCGAAGCCGCAGACCTGTGAGAGCGGTCCTCGTCTCCGGCGCCGGCGGCCCGGCATCGTTGTCGATCGGCGAGGCGTCGTCGCCGGTGTTGCAGCCTGGCGAGGTGATGCTCCAGGTGATCGCCACCGCGGTCAATCGCGCCGACCTGATGCAGCGCGACGGCAACTACCCGCCGCCCCCGGGTGCAACTGTCTCTTATACACATCTGACGCTGCCGACGAGCGATCTAGTGTAGATCTCGGTGGTCGCCGTATCATTA
>CALMXK010000171.1 GCA_937871165.1 uncultured Actinomycetes bacterium | reverse complement strand
GAGATTCGCCTTAGTCTCGTGGGCTCGGAGATGTGTATAAGAGACAGGCATTCCTCCAGACAGCCGATCGACCCGCCAATCGCCCCGTTCCTTGAGCTCGACAAAGTCCAGCAGGTCGGCAACTCTCTCGTCGGCAAGTTGCTTTGGCACGTCGAAGTAACGTGCGTAGACCAGCAAGTTCTCCCGGACGGTGAGCTCCAGATCGAGGTTGATCTCCTGCGCGACGACACCCAGACGAGCCTTCAGCCCGCGCGGATCGACGTCGGGGTCGTGGTCGAGGACGTGCAGTGACCCGTGGTCGCGACGCGCCAAGCAGGAGAGCATGCGCATGGTCGTCGTCTTTCCGGCGCCGTTCGGCCCGAGGAACCCGAAGCATTCGCCTCGATCGATCGAGAAGGCGATGCCGTCGACCGCCACGAGGTCGCCAAACCGCTTCGTCAGCCCGTCCGCCGCGATTGCCGGACCGATCCTCGGGGGCGACGCGGGCAGTGTGCCCTCAGCTGTCGTGGCCGCCTCGTCGCAGCGCCGCCCGCGCACTTGCTCGCACGATCCGACCGAAGTGCAGCACCCCGCCAAAGCCGTCGTGCATCGACTCACTGGCCGAGGCGTGCATTGTGACGGGCACCTCGCTGATGGACACCCCGCGCCGCGTCAGTCCGATCAGATAGCTCGACTCGGTCAACCCGTCCGGAAACCCGTGTTCGGCGACCTCCGCGGCAATCGGGGCGCGCATGGCGCGCAGTCCCGACGTCGGGTCACTGACACGCAACCCGCATGCCCTGACCATCACCTGGCAGAGCGCAATTCCAGCGCGCCGCGCAGGACTCATGTCGTAGCTCGCGCCCGTGAAGCGCGATCCGATGACCATGTCGACATGACCCAGCTCGGCCAGCAGCAGTGGGATGTCCTCCGGGCGGTGCTGGCCATCCGCATCCAACTGCACGACCTGACCGGCCCCGCCGGCGATGGCAGCGGCAAATCCGTCCTGGAGTGCTGTCGAATATCCACCCGGCGCGCCGTGCGTCACGACCTGCGCTCCGGCTGCCTGCGCAACGGCGCCGGTGCCGTCGGAGGAGCCGTCGTCGACCACGATCACCGCGGCGTCGGGCAGGACCTCCCGAACCCGGCGCACCACCCCGCCGACCGTCTTGGCCTCGTTCAGCGCCGGGATCACCACGGCGACGGTCGAGGTGGTCGACGTCACGGCGCCACCGCGTTGGTCACTGGCAGGCGCCAGATCTGTGCGCGTCCCAAGTCCGCCACCAGCTCCAGACCTTCGGTCGACGGCACCGTCTCCCGGTACTGCGACCAGTTCTTCGGCCACCCGCCGCGCGGATGCACCGGGCCCGTCACCAGATACCGGGCGTCGGTCACCAGCGGAAGCGGCGTCATTTGGCGCAACTGGCGGATTCGCGCCGGCGTCGAGAACGCCGGGTCCTCCGCCTTGGGCACCGTCAGCCTGCTCGTCGCGCGATAGATGTGCAGCTTTGTCCACCAGGTATAGCTCTCTGTTGCAATCGGACCTGCGGGGAGTTTCGCAAGTTGGGCCGAGACACGTGACAGCAGGACGACGTCATCGGAACGGTATCTGCGGATGGGGAGGGACGACAATACCCACACACTGAGCACCGTCGCCGCGACCACCGCAACCCGAACGTCCAACCCGTCGAGCGCAAGCGCCACGAGGATCGCTGCCGGGATGACGCAGAGTGTGAGGTATCGGTATGGCTTCGTGACGTTCAGAAGCGTCCCGAACTCCAGGTAGAAGAACGCCCAGGCGAGCCAGATCATCGGCAGGATCGCGCGACGTTCTTCGCGAAACCAGTGCACCGACAGCGTCGCCACCACCACCGGGCCGGCGAAGAACAGCAGATCGTTGGGCCGAAGCGCACCATGCAGCAGCTGGGACGTGTAGGACTCGCTCCAGTTCCATGCGGCGATGGGATTGCGGTAGGCGAGCTCACCGCCCGCGCTCGAGATCGGCGCCATCGCCGACCCGCCGAGCAGCACCCACACCAGCGCGGTGGTAAGCGGCACGCTGACAGCGCCGATGATCCCCGGGACGATCACTCGCCGAAGTACCGGCCACGCCGCCGCGATGACAACAGGCGCCATGATCAGCGCGCTCTCGCGGACAGACCATCCGGCGCCAAGCGCCAGACCGCCGCCGACCGCCCAACGGGTGGCGTGGGACTCACTGCGTGCCGCGCGGAGCGCACACCACACCGAGAGGGCGACGAACGCGGGCATGATCGCATCGGGACGAAGGAAGCCGCTCAGGCGCACTTCGATCGGGGCCGCAGCGACGAGGCCCGCCGCCATCAGCCCAACGCCCCGGTTCGCCAGGTCGCGGCCGAGGAGATACGCCATGAGCACTGCGCCCATGGAGCCGATGAACGGCCAGATGGACACGGATACGTCGCTTGCCCCGAACAGCCGCATGAACAACGCCGCCGGCGCGAGCAGAACGGCCCGGGTTCCGAACCACTCGGTGGGACCGTCCGGCAGATATCCGTTGGTCATGTTCTTGACGACAGTGGCGAAGCGCGACTCGTCGGAGAGCCACGCCATGTCCGGACCGACCCAACACCACACCCGAAGTGCGACGCCGAGCATGAGGATGAGCGTGAGCGGACCCCACCGCTCCCACCGGATGCGGGCTTTCATGAAGCCTCGTTCGAGCGCCGTTTGACGAGGCTGCGTGCCGCCTCCGCACCCTCGCGCAGCACCGCGGGCGCCAGAATGCGCATGGCGGAGATGAAGACCATGCCGCCGATCAGGGTCTTGACCGCCAGTGGCAGGGCCATCTCTCGCCACGGGCGGTCAAGCGTCGGCGCATACCCGTTGCTCGCCCAGGCTGCGACGCACGCGAGTGCGATTGCGAGGAGCATCCGCGCCTGCTGGATGGCAAGCGGGCGAAGGCCCGCCTGCGGAAGGATCCGCTTGAGCTGGACCAGACTGATGACGAGTGAGGTGAAGACGCCGAGGCTCGACGCAAGCGCCAGCCCGGAGATCCCCATCGGCCCCACGAGCACGATGTCGAGGCCGATCACCACCACGACGCTGATCGCGGTCGACAGGAAGATGTCGCGCGAGGCATTCATCGCGTTGATGGTTCGGTTGAGCAGATAGCCCAAGAAGCTCGCCCACGTGGCGATGGCCAAAAAGCGCAGTGGCCCGGCGATGTCCGTCACGCAGGAGATGTCGCACCTGCCGCGCCCGAACATCAGCTGTGCAACCTCGTTCGCGTACAGCACCATGAACGCTCCGAGGGGAAGCGACACCAAGGCGAGAACACCGGCAGCCCGATGAAAGGCCCCGGCGGTGTCCGTGTGGCGGCGTTCGGCGGCCATGCGCGCGATGACCGGAAACAGCGGGGCGAGCAGTGGCATCAAAAACGCGGTGCGCGGAAGGGAACCCGCGGCGTGCGCGAAGTTCAGCGCCGACACGTGTCCATCCCCGAGCGGCGCCGCGAAGTACTTGTCCGAGAACGCGTTGATCTGTTGCAGCACGCTCGCGAGGGCGATCGGTCCGGCGCTTGCGAGCACGACACCCAGGCGCGGGTGGGTGAGCTGCGGGCGCCAGACCCCGACCTCGCGCATCGCGCCGATCAGCTGAGGCAGTTGGAAGAGCACCTGGGCAGCGGCGCCGATGACGACGCCCCACGCGGCTGCGCGAATGCCGCCGAACAACGCGAGCGCGACGATGATCCCGAGGTTGAAGGCGATCCCGACGACGGCCGGCCCGAGGAACTTGCGCTGCGCCTGCAAGACCGCGGTCAGCAGTCCGGTGATGCCTTGCAGGGCGAGTGCGGGCGCCATGATCTGCACCAGCTCGCGCAGAAGCTGCGCACGAGCCTCGTCAAAACCGAACGGGGCGACGACCAGGTCGGGCCAAAGGCCGACGACGGCGCCCAGTCCGACGAGCCCGATCGTGACCCAGGCCCCGACCGTCCACACCAGTCGCCAGCTGGAGCGCTCATCGTGGTCGTGGCGCTCCCGTTCGATCGCCGGGATGATCACCGAAACCATCGTGTAGGCCAGAATGGCCGCCACGGAGTTGACGAGCATCAGGGCCGTGGCGAACGCGTCGGTGGCGGCGCTGGTGCCGAACTCCTTCGCCAGGTACGCCTCCCGAAGGAAGCCGAGCACGCGGGAAATCAGGGTGAACGCCGTCACGAGCAGTGCGGCGCGTGCGATCGCCCCCCGGTTCAACTGGGTGTGAACCCGTAGATCATCTCGCGACCGACGATCAGGATCGTGGAACGAACGGCGATCGCCGGGCTGTAGCGGCCGTCGGGCAAGGTCCAGACCTTCCGCCCGGTCACCATGTCCACACCGTATGTGCGCCCGCTTGACCGGGTGCGGCCGAGCGTGGACACGTACACCGTGCGTCCGATCACACTCGGTGAACCGCTGATGCGTTCGCCGGCGTCGAAGGTCCAGCGCACGTCGCCGCTTGCCGCGTCGAAGGCGTAGAGGCGATGGTCGTAGCTTCCGACGAAGACGGTCCGATTGGCGATCGCGGCGCTCGAGTACACCCAGTCACGGGTGCTGCGCAGCCACGCGAGCTTTCCGGTCTGCGCGTTGAACGCCATGAAGCGTCCGTTGACATTGCCGATGTAGACCCGTCCGTATTGAACGGACGGCCCGGCGTAGAACCGCCCACTGCCGCGAAGTGCCCGCCCCGGACTCGACACCGACCAGATGCGCTTGCCGTCCCCCTGTGCCAGCGACGAGAGGTGGCCCGCGTAGTCACCGACGATGATCGTGTCCTTGTAGACGGCGACCGCCGACTTGACCGGTCCGGGCACCTTGACGCGCCAGATCTGGTTGCCGCGCAGATCGAACCGCAGCACGGCGGCGTCGAGCGTCGCCACGAACAGCGCATCGCCGACGATCGTCGGGGACGACTCGCTGGAGCTCCCGATCTTCTTCTCCCACAGCTTGTCGCCATCGGTGATGCGTCGGGCCAGCAGGTACCCGTCGGTCGTCGTGAGGTACGCGACCCCGTTGGCGATGGCCGGGCTGGAGGCGATGCGCCCCTTGGTGAAGTACTGCCACTTGCGCCGGCCGGTCCGGACGTCGATGGCCATGACGCGCCGGTGGTTGGTCCCGACGATGGCGATGCCGTCGTCGATGACGGGCGGAAACTCGACGAGACTTCCGGCATTCGCCTGCCACCGCTTCTCGCCGGGGATGCCAAGGTCGCTCAGCGTCGGGTTCGACCGCGTCCCTTGGCTGTTGTAGCCGTATTCCGGCCACGAGTCGGCACTTGGCGGCGCCTCGTCGGGGGGTGCGTCGTCCCCCACGGTGGAGAAGCCGGTCGTCGTTCCGCGGACGAGTGCCTCATCCGGTGCGACCAGCGTGTTGATCGCGATGAGACCGAGCACGGTCGAAGCGATGAACCCGACGGCCCACAGCAGCTTGTGCCGGAAACGCATCGGTTCCCAGGTCTTCTGTGGGTGCTCTGGTGGATTCACGATCGACAAGCCTATCGGCGGTGTCGGAGGGGCCGAAGGCGGGACGGTGCGCCTGGGTCAGTGACGGGCGGGATCCTGCTCCTCCGCGGGGCTTCGCTCGGGGAGATCGAAGGGTGCGACCTCGCCCCGGTAGGTGTCGCTGCCACGCACCACGACGAGCAGGGTTCGGGCAAGGATCGTGAGATCGCTTCGCAGGCTCCAGCCGTTGATGTACTCAAGATCAAGTGCGATGCGGGTCGACCAAGGAAGGCTTGCGCGGCCACGCACCTGGGCCAGCCCCGTGATTCCGGGACGTGCGTCCAGCCGCCGTCGCTGCTCGTCGGTGTACCGGCTGATCTGCGATGCGATCGTCGGTCGCGGGCCGACGATGCTCATCTCACCTCGCACCACATTGATGAGTTGCGGCAGCTCGTCCAGCGAGGTGCGCCGAAGGAGGCGACCCAGCTTGGTGATCCGGTCGTCGTTCACCTGCACCGTGAGTCCCGACCCGATCGACTCGGCGCCGTCGACCATCGAACGGAACTTCAACAGGTCGAACTCGTTCCCATGCAGGCCTGCTCGACGTTGCTTGAAGATCGCGGGCCCGGGAGAGTCGCGTCGCACAAGAATGGCGATGAGGACGAGCACCGGCGACAGGACGACGAGCGCCGGAACGGCGATGGCCAGGTCCATGATGCGTTTTGCCCGGCCACCGACGGCGGGCTGCGAGGAATCGTGCGGGCTCACGTCATCCAATCTTTGCATATGCATCCCGTCGCGCTCAGCGACGAGCGACGCGCTCCAGAATGTCGCAGACCACACCGGCCAGACGTGCGCGGTCGTAGTGCTCCTCGACGTACCTCGCTCCCGATGCGCCCATGGTCGCACAACCCGCGCGGTCGTCGGCCATCGCGCGGATCGCGGCGGCCATCGCGGCAGGGTCCTCCGGCGCCACCGCCACCCCGCACCCGGACTTCGCGATGACCGTCGTCAGCTCGCCTTCCGGAACGGCGGCGAGGATCGGCTTGCCTGCGCCCATGTAGTCGAACGTCTTGTTGGGAAGCGCGCCCGCAAACAGCGCCTTGTCCTGGTAGGGCAGCAGACAGACGTCCGCGCGTGCGAGCCACGCCGGCACCTGCGACTTCGGCACCGAGTCGATGAACGTGACCGTGTCGAGGCCCATGAAACGCGCGCGCTCCATGAGTCCCGGCTTCTGATCGCCGCCGCCGACGAAGATGAAGCGGATGTCAGGGCGGTCGCGAAGCAGGTCTGCGGCGTGGAGCACCGTGTCGAGCGAGCTGTAGGTGCCATGGGCGCCCACATACATCGCGACGAATGCGTCGTCCGGCACTGGCGCCGCGACGGGCACGACGGGGGTCGACAGGTGGTCGACGCCGTTGGTGACCAAGGTGACGTGCTGCGGCGCCACGCCCTTGGCGATCACGCCGTCGCGGATGCCGTCGGTCAGGGCGATGACATGGGCGGCGCGCCGGTAACAGAACCGCTCGAGCAGCGCGGCGACCCGGGCGAACCCGCTGCCCGGCCGCACAAGCCCCATCGCGATGGCCGATTCGGGCCACAGGTCACGGACCTCGAACACGAACGGGGTCCGCTTGACGAGCGCCACAAGTGCCGTGGCCGCCGCGGACGGAAGCGAGGGTGACGATGCCAGCACGACGTCCGGTCGCGGAGCGCGGAACCCGGCGAGCGCCGACCACGTGGCGAAGCTCAGGTAGTTGGACAGGCGCGAACGCATGTCACGGCCGTACCCCGGGGTCGAGTAGGTGAACCACATCGTCACGCCGTCCTGCGATTCACGGACGACCTTCTTGCCGCGGAAGCGCTCCGGGATGGTGCGCTCCTTGTGCTGCACATAGGAGGTGACGATGTGGACGTCGTGGCCGCGCTCGCGCAGGGCCTGCGTGTGGTGCCAGTGGCGCACGCCACCGGGCTGGTCACCGCGAACGAAGTACTGGGAGACGTAGAGCACGCGCATTCGAGTCAGTCGATCCGTCCGGTGAGCCGTCCGTAGAGGGCGATGAGTTTCGCAGATTCCTGTTCGGGATCGGCGATGCACACGGCATCCCCGCCGCGCGACGCGAAGGTGATCGCGGCGGATTTGCCGGTGGTGAGCACCGCGCTCACCCGTGCGGCGAGGATGTTCTCGAGCCGTCCCGCGACGTGTGCGAACGGGCGACGGATCAGTCGCGGAATCCACTCCCGGGTCCGTGCAGTCGCTCGAAGATCGCCGCGGGCCTCGTAGATCACGGCGCACCGGCCCCGCACGGCGGCGAAGGTCGCCGCGGGCAGCAGCTCGGGATCGTGGACGTGCAGCACGTCCGGTCCGTCGATGGCGGCGCGGCGCACGAGCTGCCAACCGGCGCGAATCCGTCCTGCGCGCGTGGCGGTGTCCGGGACGGTGAGCATGTCGACGGTTCCGCCCGCGGAGCGGAGCACCGCGACCGTCGCGGGGAGGCGTGCGCCGTCGATGGTCTTCGGGACGCTCGCAACGTGAATGGCGGTCAGGCCGTCCAGCCGCGGAGCAGTCGGTGACGGGGGCGTGCCGACCGGCCCGAGTGTGGCGCCGGACGCACGTGCGGCATCGATCGCCTCCGGGTCGATCCCGTCGATGGCGTCCGCGATCCGCCCATCCGGATACAGGACCTGCCATGCCGTGCCATCCGCGGTCGGGACGACCAGGATCAGCGCGCCGACGATGCCGCCACGTGGCGGCCCATCCGGGCACAGCACGACCGGCAGGTGGGCGTCGGGGCTGATCGCGCCAAGCTCCGCGTCGGCCGCGGCGGCAAGACGGCGCGCGCGACGATCCTGGGATCCGGCGAACACCGTGACGTCGATCTTCCGTTCGGCGACATCACGGAGGCGTGCCACGACCCGCCCGTCGTCGGCGCGCACGAAGATGGCGGTACGGGTGGCGGTCAACGGTGCGGGTGTCTCTCCATGTGTCGGGCAAGGCGGACGGATGTCGGGAAAGACCGTACCGGGCGTTGCGCCGGCCAACGGTGACGCGTCGTCCGCGTGCGCCGCCGCACGCCGTCAGGCGCGTCGTCCTGCCGGCAACGTCGTTTGCGTGTTGTTGGACGCGCCCCCCGGAGGTACGCACCAGACCCTGCGGCCTGGTCGGACCGGTCTCACTCACGAAAAACCGTCAGCGGATTCTCGGTTTGGACACTAGCAGCGCCGCTTCGAATCCCGATTCGGTCATTTGCCGCAGACCGGGTAAAATCCGGAGTGGTGCAGGCACAAGCTGCACTCGACCAGGCACCCGCCCGTGCGTGGTCGACCGAACGAATGCTGATGCGAGGAACGTGAAGGTCGGCTCGAAAGACCAGTCAACCGCACGGCAGCGCCGTCTGCAACGCCTGCAGCTGGTGGCCGTCGTCGTCCCGACCGTGGCGATCCTTGTGGCCTCGATCCTCATGGGCAGAAGTGTCGCGAACGCGGGCGACGGGCGTCGGGAACTCCAAAACGCCAATCGTTCGCTTGTCGAAAGCCGCCACACGATTCAGGAGATGCAGGCCGACTACTGGGCGCGGCGCGTGCTCGACAGCGCATCCCCGGGCATCACGCCCGCGGTTCAGCAGATGTTCATGCGCGAGATCACGACGTTCGGGCAACTGGTCAGGGAGCGCCAGCACTATCCCGACGAACGGGCGGTCATCGACGAGGTGCAGGCGTCGCTCGGAACGATCACCACCGTCGTCCTGTCGGGTGTGCTCAATCAGACCGACAACCAACGCAAGCAGGACGCCGCGGTTCAACGGGCACGGGCGAACGTCACCGAACTTGACCGAGGGTTGACGCGATGGGCCGGGATCCTCAACGCAAAGCTCCTTCGTGAGGGGGAGCAGGCCGACCGCCTCATCTCCAAGATCCTGGTCGGCCTCGGCGTCCTGATCACGCTGCTTGTGAGCGTGGCGACCGCGATGTTCGTGACGATCGATCGCAAGCGTCGCGCGGCGATCGCGGAAGTCCAGGCGGAGCGCGACGCGAACGACGCGGTCATGGCATCGGTGCAGGACGGCCTTGCCGTGCTCGACGAGGACGGGGTCGTGGTGCAGACCAACGAGCGGTTGACCGAGCTCACCGGACTGTCGGCGCGGGAGCTTGAGGGCAGCCCGGCTCCGTGGATCAACGAGGTGCCCGAACGGTTCCAAGGCGAGGCGGACATCACGTTCGCCGCGTCCGACGGCGGATCGCGGCACCTGCTGCTCAGCGCGTCGCCACTCGCTCATGGACGTGGTGTCCTGCATGTCTTGAAGGACGTCACCTCGCGCCGCGCCGCCGAAGCCGAGTTGCACAACCTGTCCGTGGAGCGCGAGGTGTTGCGCCGCGTGGCGACGTTCGTCGCGGGTGGCGCCGAGCCCTCGGCGGTGTTCGATCTGGTGGCGTGCGAGACGGCGACCCTCCTCGGCGCCGATGCGGCGGTCGTCACTCGGTTCGAACTGCAGACCGACCGGACGATCGACGTGGGCGTGTGGGTGGATCCGGGTCGTCCCGCGGAGCGTCCACCGTCGCGGGTACCGCTCGACGGCGGCTCGCCCACGGCGCTCGTGTTCCAGACCGGCCGGCCCGCACGCGTGGACGACTTCTCCGCGGTCGACGCCATCAGCGGGGACCTGCTGATCGAGCGCGGCTATCGCTGCGGGGCCGCTGCGCCCGTGCAGGTCGGCAGTGTGCGCTGGGGCGCTGTGGCCGTGCTCGGCCACGACCGCAAGGCCTTCGCCCCTGGTGTGGAGGATCGTCTGGCACGCTTTGCCGAGCTCGTGGGCCTGACGGTGGCAAACGCCGACGCCCGCGCCCGCCTGGCCAGCCAGGCGGCCACCGATCCGTTGACCGGTCTCGCCAATCACCGCAGCTTCCATGAACGGCTCGAGGCGGAGGTTGCGCGGGCCCGCCACGACCAGACCGATCTGGCGCTCGTCATGATCGACCTCGACAACTTCAAAGAGGTGAACGACACCTTCGGCCACCACGCGGGTGACGCGGTGCTTTCGGAAGCGGCGCGACGCCTTGCCGGTGAGGCGCGCTTCGGTGAGATCGTCGCCCGTGTCGGTGGCGAGGAGTTTGCATGGATCCTGCCCGGCAGCGATGGCTTGAACGCCTGGCGTGCCGCCGAGCGGGCTCGGCAGGCGGTCGCCGAGGCCCCGTTTGCGGACGGTGTCGGCAGCATCACCGCGTCGGCCGGTGTCGCGGACCTGCACCAGGCAAGTGACGCCGCCACCCTGATGCGCCTCGCCGACGGTGCCCTCTACTGGGCCAAGGCGAGTGGCAGGGATGCGACGTTCCGGTACTCGCCCGACGTCGTGCGTGAACTCTCGGCGTCCGAACGCGCCGAACGTCTGGCGAAAACCCAGGCGGTCACGGCGCTTCGAGCACTTGCGCGCGCCGTCGACGCAAAGGATCCCTCCACGGCGCGACATGCCGAGCGTGTCGCCAATGTCGCCGTGCGGATCGGACGTCGACTCGGCTGGGAGCCCGATCGTCTGGAGCTTCTGCGGGAGGCCGCGCTGCTCCACGACGTCGGCAAGATCGGCGTCCCGGACAGCCTGCTGTTCAAACCCGACCGACTCACCGGCGCCGAGAAGCAACAGGTGGAGGCGCACGCTGCGCTCGGTGCCGAGATCGTGTCCGACGTGTTGACGCCGGAGCAGGTGACCTGGGTTCGGGGCCACCACGAGCGGTGGGACGGGCTCGGCTATCCGGATCGCATCAGCGGCGAGAACCTCGCCGCCGGCGCACGCATCATTTCGGTGGCCGACGCCTGGGACGCGATGACCAGCGTTCGCACCTACGGCCGCACACGTGAGGGCTCCGAGGCCGCCGGCGAGATCGCGGCGGAAAGCGGCCGGCAGTTCTGTCCGCTTGCGGCCGCCGCGATGATCGATCTCTGGAACGAGGGGATGCTGGAGGACGACCCGATCACGAGTCGTACGGCCTCCCAGTCGTCGACGCAGTAGCGCCCGGGACCGTCCCGCCAGTGTGGTCCCGTGCCGCACGTTCAAGGATGTCGAGCACGCGCCGCGCCTGGCGGTTGACGTCATGCCCTTCCGCAGTCGTCCGGCACTGGGCGACCGAGGGCGGACGCGCAAGCACCCGGGTGATGCCGTCGGCGATGGAGCGCGGGTCGTAGGGATCGACGAGCACCCCGGCTCGTCCGACCACCTCCGCAGTTCCGCCAATTCGGGTCGCGACGACGGGGCGTCCGCTCGCGAGCGCTTCGAGCGCCACGACGCCGAGCGGCTCGACACGGCTCGGCAACGCCAACAGGTCGCAGGCGGCCATCCACTCGGCCACGCCCGCGGCGGGCAACGCGCCCGTCAGGATGACCGCGTCGCCGAGACCCTCCAAGCGCACGCCGGCACGCAGCGCGGCCTCCTGGGGGCCGGCTCCGACGAACACCAGTCGGGCGCGGGGGTGGCGTGACTGAAGCAGCCGAAACGCCTGGAGCAGTCGCAGCGGATTCTTCCGCTCGTTGAGGCCACCGACCGCGAGGATCACCGGAACGTCGTCCGGCAGCCCGTGCGCGCGGCGCGCGGCGCCTCGATCGCTCGGCCGGAAGCGGTCCATGTCGACGCCCATGTCGATGACGTGCACCGGTGGCAGGGCGCGCGCCGACTCCCGCAGCTCCGTGGCCAGGTAGCGGCTCACCGCGATGATCGCCGATGCGCCCGTGATCCCAGGGGTGGACAGGCGGGCGATGGTTGGGCTCGACAGGTTTCGCACATCGCCGCCGTGGGCCGTGAGCACCCAGGGGCGCTTGGCAATTCGTCCGGCCGCGGCGGCGATCGCCCCGGTCGGGAACAGGTAGTGCCCGTAGATGACATCCGCCCGTTTGGCGGCCGGGACGGCACGTCGTGCGAGGTTCACGTACTTGCGGGGCGTGGAGAGTGCGCCGCTTGCCCGGGAGTCGATCACGACCCGGTCCACCTCATGCCCCTGGCGCTCCATCGCGGCGCACATCGTGGCGATGAACGCACC
This sequence comes from uncultured Actinomycetes bacterium, assembly GCA_937871165.1. Lineage (GTDB taxonomy): Bacteria > Actinomycetota > Thermoleophilia > Miltoncostaeales > Miltoncostaeaceae > CALMEC01. Next base: position 37,448 of record CALMXK010000171.1, on the reverse strand, counting down.
GTAGTCCGGCTCCGACGGACCCGGGTACATGTTGCTCAGGCAGAGGATTCTGATGCGATCACCCCACCGTCATCCGACCTGCGCCGGCAGCTCCTTGGCGACGCCGTCGCCGATCTCGGATCGTCCGGTCGCGGAGACGCACAGCGCGGCGCCCGCAGCGAGCAGCACCCAGACGTACGGGTCTTCAAAGAACGCCGAGTACAACACGCTGTGCACCAAGATGCCCCCGAGGGCGGCGAGGATCGTGATCAGGGACATGGCGCGGGCCGGTCCCCGGCGAATGCCGCGCACAAGGCCGATGAAGGTTCCGAGGATGAGGGCTGCGAAGAAGCCGACGCCGACGAGACCGAGTTCCGCGAGCACGGTGATGGGCGCGGTATGGGAGATGACGACCCGGGTGCGACGGCGCTCCCGTGCCGGCAGCGTCTCGGCGTAGCGCTGGGCGAACGACCCGATGCCGACACCACGCACCGGCTCGTGCCGCCACAGCTCGACGCCACCTTTCACCAGGCGGGCACGGCCTTCGCTCGCCTTCGCGATGCCGACCATGGACGTTGTCTTGTCACGGATGTTCTCGCTGAGTGCGAGCGCCGGCCCCGCGGTCAAGACGACGGCCGCAATCGTGACCGTGATGGTCTTGACGGCGCCGAAGGCCCGGATGCCGATGATCACCAGTCCGACGAGCAGCATGAGCGCGCTTGAGCGCGAGAACGTGACGACGAGACCGGCGGCGATCACCACGATGGCGGTGGCGACGATCCAGGTCTGCACCCGGTCATCCGTGACGACAAGGTACGCCAGGGCGACGATGATGGCGAGCGCCAGGAATCGCCCGAGGATGTTCGGGTCGAAGAAGATGCCGTTGGTGCGAAAGAACCGGTTGTAGGTGTTGCCCTGTTTCAGGGTGGTGTTCCACCAGATCGAGCGCGTCGCGAACTGCAGGAGGGCGATGAGGGCAGTGGCGACGGCGATCGTCACGGTCGTCGCGGCGATGGGGCGAAGCGGCTGCTGGGCGAGGGGCCACCACGCACCCACCAGGTGAAACAGCAGGATGAAGGGCAGATAGAAGAACACGACCTTGGCCGTGGCTTCGGTCCAGTCACTGGTCCAGGTGAGCGACACGAGCGTCACGATCACGAAGGCGCCGAGTGGAACGGCGATCCAGGCCGAGCGCGGCGAGGCGGCGGCAGTCCCGCGACGGGACCGGACGATCAGCGCGACGACGCCGACGATGATGACGCAGTACAGGGGGAGGAGCAGGTTCGCGCTCTGTGAGCCGATGTTCAGCGGAAGTCTGATCGGCAGGGCGATCGCCAGGAGGACGAACCAGAGCGTGGGGAATCGGTTCACAAGGACGACGGCGATGGCGGCTGCGAGCGCCAGCACCGCGACCAGGATCCCCACGCCGGTGAGGCGATCCGTGATGCGATCGACGTCGCCTTGCGGGATCAGGCTTGCGGTGAGCAGCGCCCATGCGCCGGTCAGCAGTCCGATCAGGGCGCTGCGACGTGGCGAATTGGGGTTCGCGTCGGGGAACATGAGCGCCAGGACGGCCAGCGCGGCGGCGCCGGCGGCGATCAGGCGAAAGGTTTCGAGGGTGCTCATGGGCGAAGCGGGATGATGACCCGCTGAGTGGACGTTGTTGCAACCAGCCAGAGCCCGTCGAGGCCGCGCTTGCGCGGCATGACGAGCTTGACCTGTCCGAGTGGACCGCGAGCGACACCGCCGATCGACTCGCCCACCACGTCGAGTGTGCTTCCTCCGAGCGCGCCGTTTCGCTCTGCGAGGGACAGGGTGACCGGTGTCGTTGCCGGAAGCGGTTTGCCGTCGGTTCCGGTGAGTCTGACGCGGACGGTCTCACCCCGCTTGGGTGCGGCCGGCACCACCGCTCCGCCGCCGTGAGCGACCCAGCATGTGGATGTTGTTTGCATGGCGTTGCCCAGGCGATCGGCGAGCGAGGCGTGAATGACGTACAGGCCGGCGGGCACCGGGGTGCCCTTGGCCGTTCCGTCCCAGCTCCACTTCACCGTCGCGTTCTTTCCGGCGGGTGCCGGACTGCGCGTCGCGACCGGCGTGCCGGTGCCGGGAGCGGCAATCGCGTCGATGGTCAGTGTGCCGGCCTCGGCCGTGGTCGCCTGGACCTGGCAGGCGCCCTTGCCGCCGAGGGCGATGGACGACTGAACCGCCACACGCGCCACCTTCGGAGGCGTGGTGTCGACGATGATGGAGCGGTTGCTGTTCCATGAGCGCTGGTTGCCGCTCCAGGACTTCTTGTCCGCGCGCGCCTTGATGTTGACGATGTAGCGGCCGTCGCCGACGAACTTGCCGTTCGTGTCCGTGCCGTCCCACTGGATGGCGCGCTTGCCGGTTCCGGCGTGCCCGTCGCTCACAACCTTGCGGACTGCGCCGCCGCGGTCGGAGGGATCGACGACCGAGACGGTGAGCGAACCCGGCTCATTCATTCGAAGCGAGATCCGGGCGATGTCGCGACCACCGGCTGCGCCGTCGGGACTGAACGCGACGGTGGAGCGGATGCCCTGGACGACCGGTGGATGGATGGGGAACGCGAACGGTGCGACGAACACGCCGAGCCCTACGAGCGTGAGAAACGCCGTCAAGACGACCACGATGCGTCGCGGCCGCGGCCGGTCGGGCGCGGCGGCACTCGTCACAACCCCGGTCGGGGTGGCCGCGCCGTCCGGTGTGGCGTCGGGTGCGTCAGTCAATGGGTGACATGTGTGTTCGGGGTCTCCGCGTCCAGGTGCGCATTCGGGCTGGAATCATTCCGCACCTGTTGGCTTTCGCGCACCACCCTGGTCATCCTGCCCGGTTGTTGCGTCAGCGGCCCGAGGACGGGTTACCAACGGGCCCGGAACGGATGGTCTGGACGACCTCGGACAGCAGTCCTTCGCTGTCAGGTCCGAGGTGGGGATCGACCAGCGGCGTCATGTTCGTGACCTGGACGTGTCGGACGCCGACGGCGATGAACGCCTCGATCTGGCGGGCGATGTCGGCAGGCGTTCCGTGAATCACCGTCTCGCGCACAACCTGCTGCGGCACCGCGCGGGCGAGCTCGAGCGCCCGGGTGCGGCCGTAGTCGGTCGGAAGCAGGGATGTGAGCCCGAACGCTCCCGCACCAAGAGGGTGGTCGCCACCGTGGCGGATGTACGCCTCGGCGGGACGTGTCAGCGCAATGAACCGCAGCAGCAGCGAGTCCTCGATCGCCCGCGCTGCCGCCTCGGCCGTGTCGGTGACGACGATGCGCGCGTACAGCGCGGGGGTGACGGCGTCCGCGGCGCGCCCGGCGGCCTGTGCGGCGGCCACCACCTGCGCGTGCATTCGCGCGTAGTCGGCGGGGTCGGTGGCGATCGGCATCCACCCGTTCGCAGTCGCCCCGGCCAGGGCGAGGCCCTGCGGACGATGGGCGGCCAGCCAGATGGGCGGTGGCGATCCGGCCACGGGCCGCACACCCAACGACATGTCGCGGAGCGTGAAGAACTCGCCGTCGAAGCTCACGGGATCGGCGCTGTCGAACAGCCGGCGAACGACGGTGAGGGCCTCCTCCAACCGTCGGACGGGGTGATCGTTGGTGAGCCCGATCGGGGTGATGTTGAGCGACTCGCCGGTGCCGACGCCCAGGATGAACCGCCCATCGGTCACGTGGTCCAACGTCAGTGCGGTCTGCGCAAGCTGCACGGGATGGCGGCGGACCACATCGGTGACACCGACTCCGAGCTTCACCCGACGGGTGGCACCGGCAGCGGCGGCGATGATGGGAAACGGATCGAACCAAACGTGGGGTGTCGCCTGTTTCGCGGCCTGTGGAACGAGTTCAGGCGACCAGATCGATGAGGGAAACCAGTGCAGCAGATGGTCCGCCCACCAGATCGCGTTGAACCCCTGTTGCTCACGCTGTGTTGCGGCGGCGAGCACGTTCGCCATCGGTGGGCGAACCGCGCCCATCGCCGACAGCTCGATCTCTGGACGCGACGACGACATGAACGGCTCCTCAGCGTGGGGTGTGGTCACGATAACGCTCGTGGTCCGGCTCGACACCAAAATGCGCTGTGGGGTCCGGATCGTTGTGATCCGGACCCCACAGGACGTCAACACACGGGGAGTTACGGGGTCGTGGTCGTCCCGAGATTGCCCATGATGACCGTGAGGAGGTCATTCTGGAACTGTTCCATGGTCAGCGCACCTGTCGGTGCCGTGACGCTGACCGAACTGAGCGGGGTGCTTTGCACAGTGAATGACACCTTCGCACCTGTGACGCCCATGGCGGAATCCTTCGACTCCTCCGGGACGGTCACGTCCATGCCGAACTTGAGACGGTGGACCTGCTTGTCCTCCTGTCCAATCCAGACGTCGACCTTGCCGTTCTGGACGGCCTCCTTGAGCTTTGCGAGATCCTCGGCCTGGGTGGCGCTCGGCGATGACTTCGAGAGGCGCTGCATGGCCTCGGCCAGCTTGTCCAGGTTGAGGTCGCCGGCGACGTGATCGGTGGCGATGCCTTCGATGGTCTCGCCGCCCACGACCGTCTCGTTGTCGAGCAGGTCGGCGGGGTTGCCGAGTGCCGCAAGCGTCTCCGCGGGGTCCGTTGCGAGCTGGGTCGTGTTGCTCTTCAGCGAGCTTTCCGGGATCGAGTACCACTTGTCCTGAAGTCCCACGAATGCGGTTGTGCCGTCGATGATGCGCATCTTGCCGGGCAGTGCGATCTTGCCGGCCTTGATGTCGAACACCATGTCCATTGACTTGGCGGTCGGATCGACCGGTCCCGACAGTTTCAGGTTGATTGGGCCGGATCCGAGGAACGCCGCGACCTGCGGGTTGGTCAGCTGACCGGCGAGCGTGACGCCGAGGTCGATGGACATCTTGGCCGGCTTCGCCTGGTCGCCGGGCTTGACGGCTCCAAGGATCGCCGCCGGGTCGTTCGATGAGGCTGAGGTGTCGCCAGTGCTCTCGCCGGACTTTGTTCCGCCACCGCATCCGGCCCCGATGAGGCTGAGGGCGGCGAGGGGCGTGAGAAACATCAAAGTTGTGCGTCGACGCACGTGGGTCTCCTTCAGTCGAATAAATCTGCAGGTTTCTATGGTAGATCGGCATCGTTGCGAAAACAGTGAGTTTCTGGTGAAGGATCGCGGTAGCGTTCCGACGCACGCCGGACCTGGCGGTTTGGTGCGACGAGTTGAGCACGACCCATTTGGACCGATCCGTCGCGCACCGCTGTGATACGAAGGCGCTCACACTGGACCCACCGCGCATCGCGCACCCCTTGCATTTGCTCAACGGACGTCTCTATCTCCAAGCATGGTTCGTCGCGACCCTCGCGATCCTGGTCGCGTTCCTGACGCTGCGCGCGCCCGAACCCACCCCGTCCACGACCCAGCCGGCACAGTTCGCCGGGTCGGCCACCACGGATCTGGCCATTCGCTTCCATGACGCGGCACCGCTTCGCGTCCCCGGGACGATCGGGGCCGATGCCGGCGAAAAGTGGATCCGGGACCAGTTCAACGCCATCCCGGGTGACAACCACACGGTCCAGTCGCAGAAAGCGGTCATCCGGCGAAACGGCCAGGACGTCCCGATCACGAACGTGATGCTGATCCTCCCTGCGCAGGCCAAGAACAAGGTGCAGCGGCGCATTTTGGTGGTGGCACCACGGGACGCTCCTCGTCAGGTCAGTTGGGGGACGTCCGGCACGGCGATCCTGGTGGAGCTTGCGCGCCTTTCGGTGCAGCAGAAGTACCACCACCCGATCGTGTTCATGTCCGTGGACGGCGACACGTTCGGCAATGCCGGGCTGCGGTGGTTCCTTTCGAAGGAAACGGCGTCCCGGTACGCGGGTGTGATCGTGCTCGACGCACCGGGCGAGGGGCGTGACCAGATTCCGGTCATCGACCCCGAGACCGGGCGCCAGGCGATCGACCCGAACTCCAAGCAGCCGATGACCCGCCCGGCCCCGGACGCCAACACGATGTACCTGTGGTCGTCGGGCAGCGGACGCCAATCCCTCGACATGCGCCAACTCGCGGAGAAGGCGGTGACCGCCGCCGGCTACAGCCCGAGTCCGTTGCCGTCGCTTCGCCGGCAGTTGCTCGGCCTGTCGTTCACCGAGACGCGGGGAGCACAACGTGCAGCGATCGACCGGGGAATCCCGGCGGTCACGCTGTCTGCACGGCGGGACTCGCAGCTGCCGGTCGACCTGCCGGAGATCTCCCGGGCCCGCGTGCGGGCGGCCGGGACCGCAACGCTCGCGCTGATCGGCTTGCTGGACGACCGGGAACGGGCCAAGGTCCCCGACCGGGCGCTCGCGTATGCGGGTCGCATCCTCCGACCGTCGGTTGCCCGGCTGGCGTTGCTCTTCCTCGCCCTCCCGCTGTTTGTGATGGCCCTCGACGCCGCCGGGCGGATCCGCCGCTCCCGCGTTCGCCTCAGCTCCGGGCTGAAAGCGGTGGCGTGGAGAATGGTCCCGATCTTCAGCTCCCTGATGCTCGGGTGGCTGCTCACCCTCTGGGGGGTGCTTCACTCACCTGAGGTCGGCAGGCCTCCATCACCGGCCGACCTGCCGTTCGACGGACGGGCGGCGCTCGCGCTGCTGCTGATCGTCCTCAGCGCGCTCGCGCTCGGCATGGGTGTCCGGGCGCATCTGGGCGACGCGCGCGTGGCGACGGCGGCCGAGACGGCGGGTGCGCTCGCATGGCTGAGTGTCGGGGTGATTCTCGCGTGGTGGTACGTCCCGTTCTCCCTCGTGCTCATCCTGCCGGTCGCGCACGCGATCGTCGCCGCCTCGCTGGCCCCGCGGCTGTGGCAGATCGGACTTCTTGCGCTCTCGGCGGTGCTCGTGCCGTTGGCACTCGTGTTGCGCATCGCCGGCGTGATCGACCGCAGTCCCCTGTACGCGCTGTGGTACATCACCGAGACCACGCTGAGCGGTGCTCGTGGGCTTGCCGGGCCGGTGATCGGCGCGATCGTCGTCGTCGCCCTCGGCACGCTGTGCATCGCCATTGTTCGACGCATTCGCGACGGGCTTGTACAGGCAGGTGACCTGCGGAAGGGGATCGGTTGGCTCACGTCGAACTTGTCGGCGCGCAAGCGACCCTTGGGAGCCACTGATGGAGACAGCGCCGAGAAGACGTGACGCCGATCGCTCACGGGCGGACATCCTCGATGCCGCCGAGCGACTGTTCGCCGCGGAAGGGTTCGATTCGGTGACGATGGCCGAGATCGGGGCGGCCGCCGGTCTCTCGCGCGGAACCCCGGGCTACTTCTTCGGGCAGAAGGAGCAGCTGTATCGGGTGGTACTCGAGCGGGCCGCCGCCACCTTCCGGATGCTTGGTGAGACCCTTCGCCTGCGCGACGCCGTCGGGGCGCGCAACCGGCAGACAGTCCTGCGCGAGACCATCGAGTCGTTCGTCGGGCTGCTCGTCGCGCGACGCGAGGTGGTCCGGTTGCTTGATCGCGATGGCGGGCAAACGGTCGGAAGCCCGCACGTCGACGCCATCAACGACGCGCTTTCGGGTCTCGGCGACGAGCGCGGTCCGCTTGCGCTGACGATCGCCACCCTTGCCTGGTATCCCGTGTCGCATCCGGAAGCGGCGACGGCCCTCGGCGTGGACGCCACGGCTCCGGGCTTCGCCGCCGCGTGGAGCGCACACATCGTGGCCGTGGCCGAGGCGCTGCCCGAGACGCCGGTGATGCCCCTTCCCGAACCGTCGCACGCGCCGCCGCCGGTGCTGGAGGAGCCGCCGGCGCCCCCCGCTGCGCCACCGGCGAACACACCCACTCCGGCCGTGGCGGAGGTGGTCGAGCAGGTCGAGGAGCCCGCGGTGAACGGGTCGACGGAATCGGGTGTCACCACCCTCGACGAGCGGTCCGACCCGGTCGCGCGATTTGTCACCGAGGTGGTCGTGGGCGACAAGAAGAAGAAGAAAAAGAAGAAGAAGAAGGACAAAGGCCTGTAGTTTCGCCCACCGGCGATGGGTTACCATCCCGCGATGCCCTCGCCCGCCTCACTCACCGTCGTCATTCCGGTCTACAACGAGCACGAGTCGCTTCGTCCGTTGATGGACGAGCTGGGGACGGTGCTCGACGGCCTTGCGATCCCCTCCGACGTCGTGTTCGTCGACGACGGCAGCACCGACGGCAGCCGCGAAGTGCTCGCCGAGCTCGCCGCCGATCCCCGCGTCCGCGTCATTCAGCAGCGACGCAACTTCGGCAAGGGCGCTGCGCTCATGGCGGGTTTTCGCCACGCGACCGGCGACGCGGTGATCACGATGGACGCCGACCTGCAGGACGATCCCGCGGAGATCCCGGGCATCCTTGCGGACCTCGAGGAGGTTGATCTGGTCAGCGGCTGGAAGGCGACCCGGAAGGACCCGCTCTCCAAACGCCTCCCGTCCAAGCTGTTCAACGCGGTCACGGCGAAGATGTCCGGCGTCGAGCTGCACGATCAGAACTGCGGGCTGAAGGGCTACCGGTCCGAGGTGGTGCGCAACCTCTCGATTTCAGGCGAGCTGTACCGCTACATCCCCGTGATGGCGGCAGCGGACGGCTTCACCATCCGCGAGCGGGCGGTCAACCATCGGGAACGGAAGTTCGGGCGCTCCAAGTTTGGCATCGAACGGTACGTCCGCGGCTTCCTCGACCTGCTGACCATCATGTTCATCGGTCGCTTCCGCTGGCGGCCCATGCATCTGCTCGGTGGCATGGGGCTGACGTTCACGGTCGTCGGCTTCCTGATCTCCGCCTATCTTGTCGTCGACAAGCTCTTCGGGCACCCGATTGGCGGGCGGCCGTTGTTGCTGCTCGGGGTGTTGCTGATCGTCGTCGGAGTGCAGCTGTTCACGGTCGGACTGGTGAGTGAGCAGATTCAGCGCAACCACATGCGGCGCGACATCGACGAGGTCGACGCGCGGATCGCCCGCGTCATCAACCCGGCGAACGTCCCGACCGATCGGCAATAGGGCGGCAATCGGCCTGCTGTAGGATTGCCCGATGGACCGCACCTCTTCGCGCGCGCGCCGGATCATGGTCGCGCTTGCCGCCGCCGGACTGCTCGCTGCAATCCCCGCGACGGCCACCGCCACCAAAGTCAACATTTATCTGACCCGTGGCGCGAAGTTGCAGATGATCGAGCGGACGCTCCCGACAGGGGCCGACAAGCTGACGTACTCGGTGCGCACGCTGTTCGTGGGTGCCACGAAGACCGAGCGCGACGACGGAGTCGTCAGTCGCATCCCCAAGGGCACAAAGCTCTACTCCGTGGTCGTCCGTGACCGGGTCGCGTACGTTCGTGTCGGCACCGCATTCGCCGCAAGCGGCACCGGCTCGCAGATCAAGGTGCGGTTCGGTCAGCTCGTCTACACCGTGCTCCAGTACAAGCAGGTCGACGCGGTACGTGTGCTTCTTGACGACGAGGTGATGCCGCCGGCGGACGCCATCGACTCCGCCTTGCTCGATCACGGGTCGGTGCCGAAGCTCGACATCATTCCGCCGCTTCCGGTCGGTGTTCGCGCGGTGCAGCAGAGCCTCGCCAAGTTGAAGTACTTGCCGCTTGGCGCGGTCAACGGCTCACTCGACTACCGCACGTCGCAGGCGCTGCTTGCGTTCCAAGGGTGGGAGGGGCTCCTTCGCACCGGGACACCCACGGTTGAGACGCGCCTGCGGCTCACCACCGCTCGGATCCCCACCCCGCGGCGGCGTACGACCGCACGTCGGATGGAGGTGACCCGGTGGAAGGGCGTCCTCCTCGAGATTGAGAACAAGAAGGTTCGACGCGTGGTTCACGTGTCGACCGGCGCCGGTGGTCGGACACCGGCCGGTACGTTCAGCGTCTTTCGCAAGGAACGGATGTCGTGGTCCAATCCGTTCAGCGTCTGGCTGCCGTGGGCAAGCTACTTCCATGCCGGATACGCATTCCACCAGTACCCGTACGTGCCCGGATACCCGGCCTCACACGGATGCATCCGCGTGAGTTCACCGGAGGCCAAGGGTGTCTACGACTTCGCAAGCTTCGGCACGCCGGTGAGCGTTGTTTAGCGCCGGGAGGTGCCTCACCGCAGCCGTGTGCCTGTCGCTTCTCGGCAGCGTCCCGTCGCTCGCCGCCACCATCGATCTGGCCGACAGCGGAACGCCGACGAGCCGACTCGTCGCCGACATGGAGGCGATCGCGCTGGCGCGGCAGGGACACACCGTCAACCGCACGAGCATCCCGACGGCATCGGAGGCCGCCGCGAAGCTCGCCGACGGTGCCATCGACGCCTACGTGGCCGACACCGCTCGCCTCGTCGAGCAGGTCTACGGTGCCGGCCAACGTCGCAGCGAGTCGGAGATGCGTGCCGTCATCGCCGCACGGTCGGCGGCCCGTGGCACGACCGCGTTCGGGCTGTCCCCCGCCGATGATGCGCCGGCTGTCGCGTGCCGCAAACGGATCGTGATGACCTACCGCTTCAGCGGGATCGCTGCGCTGACGCGGGTTGCGCCGTCCCTGTCGTATGGGGCCACGCCCAGCCACCTGCTGCGCGCGGACGGCTACTGGGCGCTTCGAGCGACCTTCCGGCAAGTGCTCGTCCGTTCCGGCTCCACGCGGTTCGCGTTGATTGCGAAGAAGCGTCTGGATTGCGTGCAGTCGAGCGTCGCCGAACCACGTGCCGCCCGACTCGGCCTCGTGACGTTGAGCGACACTCGTCGGCGGCTTGCCGGCACGCCGCGTCGCACCGTGACCGTCGTCGCGAACGCGACACGTACGAGTGTGCCGGAGATGCAGGCGACGGTCGACCTGATCGCGAGCAAGATCTCCAAGGCGGCACTCATCAGACTTCGTGGGGCGGTTGAGATCGACCGGACGGCGTACCCGACGGTCGCGCGTGAGTTCCTGGTCGCGAACGGGGTGATCTCACCGACCTGATGGACGATGGCCGCCACGGTCTGAGCGACCGGTCGGGTCTGTCCGACGGTGAGGGATCCGACGTTGGTGCCGTGGCGCGCGCCTCGTCTGGTCGGCGACGGACGATCCTCATCGTCATGGCCGTCGTGGCGATGGCCGCGGTCGCCTGGGCATTGCTGTCGAACTGGCGGAAGGTGTCGGCCTACGACTGGCACCTGTCACCCGGCTGGCTGATGGCGGGAATCGTGGCGATCCTCGCCTCGTACCAGCTCAACGGGATGACGTTCGCGCGTTCGATCGAGCTCCTGTCCGCGAACCATCCACCGCGGCCCGTCGCGGTCTCCATCTGGGCTCGCTCGTTGCTCGCCCGGTACATCCCAGGCAGCGTCATGATGTTCGTCGGACGCGCGATGATGGGCGCCACGTGGGGCGTGTCGAAGAAGACGACTGTGGCCGCCACGATCTATGAGCAGCTCATCGGCCTCGGGCTTGGTGCCGCTGCGACCGTCGCCTATGTCGGCATCTACGGGAGCGCCGGCAACAAACAGTTGATGTGGCTGCTGATCGTCATCCCGGTGGGGCTGGTCGCGCTCCATCCGCGAATCTTCGTACCACTGAGCACCCGCATCCTGCGCATCGCAGGTCGCCCGCCGCTTGAACAGACATTCACCGGGCGACAGATCATGGCGCTCCTTGGTGGGTATACCGGTGGCGCAGTGCTGATCTGCCTCGGTGTCTGGGCACTTGTCCGCAGCGCCGCCGGGCCGGCCATCGGAGGACCCCTCGAGATCTCATTGGCGTTCCTCCTCGCCTTCGCCGTCTCAACCCTCGCCTTCATTTTTCCGTCGGGACTCGGTGTGCGCGACGGGCTCCTGGCGCTGCTGTTCGCGCGCAATCTCGGCGGCGGGAGTACCGGGCCGGCACTTGCCATCGCCGTCGGTCTGCGGTTTGCGCTCGTGGTGATCGAGCTCATCTACGTCGGGGTCGCCACGATCGTCGGGCGGCGCAGATGAGCGCCCGACCCGGAGTCGGCGAGTCGTCGACGCCACGTGCAAATCGCGCCGCCACCGCGCCGCCGACATGGGCGGTGGCGAGCGTCGCGGTGATGTGTCTGGCGTTTGCGGCGCAGTTCTCGCTGTGGCAGATGCATCGCTACGACAACTTCCTTGCGCGACGCTTCGATCTGGGGAACATGGTGCAGGCGGTGTGGAGCGCTGCACACGGCGACATGCTCATGACGTCCACGGATCTGCTCGGTGAACAGGTCTCGCGCTTCGCCGGACATGTGGAACCGGTCCTCCTGCTGTTCGCGCCGCTTTGGTGGATCTGGCCGAGTCCGGTCATGCTCGTCGTCGTCCAGTCGGCGCTTGTGGCGACGGCAGGCATCCCGGCGTATCTGTTGGCGCGACGATGGATCGGTGACGAGCGGATCGCCGTGGCGTTCTGCGCCGTCACCTTGATGTATCCGTTCATCCAGGCGCAGACGCTCTTTGACTTTCATCCCGTGACGCTCGCGACGCCGCTGCTCCTGTGGGCCATCTGGGCGGCGGACGCCAGGCACAACGTCACGCTCGGCGTCATGGTCGTCCTGGCGGCGATGACCAAAGAGCAGGTCGGCCTGTCGATCTTCATCTTCGGCATCTGGATCGCGTTCGGACTTCGGCGCCGGTTCTCTGGTGCAGTCGTCGCGCTGTTCGGTCTGATGTGGAGCGCCGTGGTCATCGGTGCGGTGATGCCGCGCTTCCGAAACGATTCCTCCGAAGCCATGCTGGTATCGCGGTACGGGGCGTTCGGCGACTCGGTGGGCGCTGCGATGAAGACGCTGATCCTGCATCCGATTCATTCGGCGGACCTGTTGCTCACCACGAATCGTGTCGTGTTCGTCCTGGCGCTCGTCGTGCCATTGCTGTTCCTGCCGTTTCGTGCGCCGCTGCTGGCAGCAGCGATCGTTCCGGATCTGCTCATCAACCTGATGTCCAATCACCCGCAACAGCAGCAGCTCGCGTTCCACTATGGGGCCGTCGCGGCGCCGTTTCTGATCGCGGCCGCGATTCGGGGACTCGGTGCGATGCGCACGTCCGATCGATCGGGTGATGACGCGCTGGCGCGTCGTCCACGCGTGGTCATCCCGGCCCTGGCGATCACGACGCTCATCTGCTCGTGGCTCCTGAGTCCATTACCGTTTTGGGGCGAACCGCCGATGGGACGCACCGGCGGCGTCAACCGCGAGCGCGCCACGCAACTGACGGAGACCGACCCACGGGCTGCTGTCATGTCGCAAGCCGTACGGATGATCCCGAACGATGCGGTCATCTCGGTGGGCAACGGGTTCGGCGCCCACCTGTCCGCGCGGCGTCGGGTGCTCACCTTCCCGGTCATCGCCGACGCGACGTGGGTGATCGTCGACACGAAGCTGTCGGCGATGGGTGACGGACGGGACGTGAAAGGCCATCGCGAGCGCGTCAACCGACTGCTGCTTGACCCGCGCTCACGCGTCGTCTTCGATCGTGATCGGGTGCTCGTCATTCGCCGGAACCTCGGGCGATGAGCGTTCGTCGGGCTGCGGCGCTCACCGCGATGTTGTGCGCGATCGCCGTCGGCTCGCTCGCGCTGCCGTGGTTTCGTGCCGACCTGCTCGGCCGGGACGTCATGATCTCCGCAGCGGAGGTGTCCCCGGTGACCTGGTTGATCGCACCCCTCTCGATCGCCATCGTCGTCCTCGTCCTTCGTGCGTCGCGCCGAGGAGGGCTGACCGGGTCGGTGGCGTGGCGCTCGCTGGTCCTCGCCGTCGGCGCCGCCGCACTGGCGTGTGCCATCGCCCTGGTCGGGACGCTCGCGCCGGCACTGAGCGTTCGCGCAGTTGGCATCGCGGATCCGCCGGTGGTTCCCGTGGACCGCCTGCCTGCCGGGTTTGTGGCGGCCGGCGCGCTCGCCGGTGTGGCGTCACTGCTGTGTTCCTGGTTGATCGGTGTGGCCAACGTGATCGAGGACGGCACCGACAGCTCGGGCCGCGAGCGTCTGCACTAGTGTTGCGCGTCGGGGCTCGCTCTCTGACGGTCCTCGCCCGCACCCGTCGGCACCGCGTCCTCGACTGTCAGGACGGCGATGTGGAGCGCGACCTACTGCGTCGGCACTGATCCTCCGTCGGCCGGTTCGGGGGCGAGCGGGCCGATGAACGTGGCGTCGTCGCATCGGGCGGGGCGTCCGATGACCTCGTCGACCACGGTTCCGATGCCGAGTGTGAACCGGAGGGTGATACGTCCGGGTGCCAGCACGCGCAGGGCCGTGTCGGCGTTTTCGGTCCGGCTGACGCACGCCGAGCCACTCACGACCTTCCAGTACGGCGTGTAGTGCAACCGCAGCCGATACGTGCGGGCCTTTTGCGCATCCAGTGTCACCGTCGTCGCGTCGATCGCAGCAACGCGAATGAGTGCCGCCGGCGTGGCGAGCGGTGTGGGGTTCGGGACCTCGTAGACCGTCCAGTTTCCCATTCGCGCGACCCGCGGCAGAATGCCGCTTCGAAGGAGTTCCGCCTCCGCCGCGGCGCTGTAGTCCAGGCGATCGTTCGGCAGGAAGACGTACTTGACGGCCAGGCGGCTGAGCCATGTGCGATATGTCGCCGCAGTCAGCTCGCCGTACAGGTCGGCATTCGAGGGAAAGTCATCCTGCCGGTACCAGCCGCGCGTCAACGGCACACCCCGTCGAGCCAGGTAGAAAGCCTCCCAGTGCTGATCGGTCGCCACGACCTCCACGCGGTGGTTCGGATCGCCGTGTTCCTGCAAGAACGCCTCCACCGGGTACCAGAAGTCCTCTGCGGAGGAACGCACGACGGTGGCCGCGCGCACCCCGGTGGCGACCGGGAAGATCTGCCAAGTGAGTGCCGCCGCGATCACGACCGCCGTCACCAGCCGCGGTCGAAACCCCCGGGCGGCCAACGGGATCATCAGCAACGGCGCACCCAGATACAACACGAGCCGACCCACGTTGGAGCCGAGCGGCGAGGTGACGACGAACGCACCGATGGTGATCAGCGTGTACACGCCGAAGATGGCCTGCATCGCACCCATGTTGGGTTGGCCCCGGGACAGCCACAGCCCGATCAGGCAGAACGCGAGGACGGCCGACAGATCACCGAGGTTGAACGGGTACGTCGAGCCCTCGGTGCTGAACGCGCGCCACGACAGGAGTGTCACACCGAACGTGGCGATGAAGATGAGTGCCACAAGGCGTGCCGGTCCGCGCTCGCGCCACGTGCGTCGACTGATGGCGAGGGCCGCGAGCGTGCTGTCCAGCAGAAAGAGTGCGAGCAGATGCGCAAGCGCAACTCCGATGCCGAGCGCAATCGCCGTTCTCCAGCGCTTCACCTGAAGCGCGGCAAGCGTTGCCAAGGCGAGTGCAAGT
Source organism: uncultured Actinomycetes bacterium (assembly GCA_937871165.1). Lineage (GTDB taxonomy): Bacteria > Actinomycetota > Thermoleophilia > Miltoncostaeales > Miltoncostaeaceae > CALMEC01. The sequence goes on along the minus strand of CALMXK010000171.1, from coordinate 22,159 downwards.
CCGAACAGGAACGGATAGGTCCCGATCAGGACCTGGGACGGGGCAAGGAAGACGAAGGTCACGGCCGGCCACGTGGCGAGCGTCGGCCACCGCGAGTGCAGCAGGTGGGTGAAGGCTGCGGCGGCGCCCGCGACGGATGCGGTCACCACGGTCCACGTGCCGAGGACGGCGGCCACCGGGTAGTACAGCAGGCTGTAGTTGATCTGGCTGTACCGGCCGGCGTACCAGTTGTTGTCCCAAAACCGCCAGCCATGTTCGCGCCAGATCTGGGTCTGGTACAGGTGCGCCGCCGCATCCTCGCCCTTGGGGGCGAAGGCGATGAATGCAAGTGCGATGAGTCCCGCGACGATCGCCGCGTTACGCGGGCGGCACAGCCACGCGGCGAGCGGTGAGACGTCAGGGCGAGCTGCCGCCTGACCGGTCGCCGGGGTTTCCACGATGCCTATCCGGGTGCAGGCGTCGTGCCGGTCCCGGTGCCCCCGCCTGTGCCGCCGCCTGTGCCGCCGCCTGTGCCACCACCGGTGCCACCGCCGCCGGTTCCGCCACCGCCTGTGCCGCCGCCGGTGCCGCCGCCTGTGCCGCCACCGTCCGGCTTGCAGGTTTCATCGGCCGGCTTGCACTTGTCGGGCTTCGGCTTTGCGGCATCCGCCTTCGCCTTGGCCGCTGCTGCAGCCTTTGCTGCGAGTGCTGCGGACTGGCTCTCGTAGTACCCCTCGAACGGAACCCAGGTGACCGGGCGCTTGGGCTCCGGGAACGCCTGGTTGGACTGGCCCTTCGTCGCGAAAGTCATGAACTCGCGCCAGATGGACGCGGGCAACCCCCCACCGGTCTGGCCGGTGGAGGTGAGCGACGTCGGGTAGCCGTACCACACGGCGGTGACATATCGCGGGGTGTAGCCCACGAACCAGGCGTCGGTGTTGTCCGAGGTCGTACCGGTCTTGCCGGCCACCGGGACGTTCGGCAGATTGGCGGTGGTGCCCGTTCCGGCGAGCACGTTGTTGCGAAGGATCGCCGTCACCTCCGCGGCGACCCCGTCGGAGAAGATCTTGGTGCGGATCGGTTTTACGACACGGGTGGTGCCGTTCGGCGACCAGATGCGCGAGATGATCATCGGCTTGACGTTGTCCCCGCCGTTTGCGAGCGGGGCGTAGGCACGTGCCATCTCGATGGCGTTCGATCCGGTGGTGAGCCCACCGAGGCCGAGCGAGATGTTGTGGTTGTCATTGCCGTTGACGAGTGACCTGACACCCATCAGGCGGGCGGTGTCGAAGACCGCCTGCGGACCGATGTCGCAGGTCATCTGCGCGTAGACCGAGTTGTCGGAGAGCTGGGTGGCCTTGACGAGGTTCATCATGCCCGCGCTCTTTTTGCTGTACGTCGAGAACTCGCCCGAGCCGACGCCGGGGTCCTTGCACTTGGTGCCGTCGATCTTCACCGGTGACGCGCTGTAGTACCGCGTCGTCTCAGGGTCGACGCCCGCCCGCACCATGGCGGTCAGCACGAAGGTCTTGAACGTGGAGCCGGTCTGGCGGTGCGCCTGGACGCCACCCAGGTAGAAACGGGTCTTTTGGGTGTACTTCTGTGTCGAGACACTCGCGAGGATCCGGCCGGTCTTGACGTCGAGCATGGCGATCGCCGCCTGCGGACCGGTTGGTCCATTGTCCGGCACAAGGCGCTTCAGGACGGCGCGCGCGTGGTTTTGCAGTTTCGGATCGACCGTGGTGTACACGCGAAGGCCGCCGTTTCGGACCGTGGTGCGACCCTTGCCGCGGTTGATCTTGACAACGACCTTGCCCTTCTTGTTCTTCACCTTCTCCCGGCCGTAGATGGTGATGAGCTGCTGCTCGACATAGTCGACGATGTAGCCCTCGGTCTTCGATCCGTAGAAGAAGCTGCGCTTGAGCCCAAGGCCGGACCGCTTGGCGGCCGCGGCCTTCTCCTGGGTGATGAAGCCGTCCTTCGCCATCTCCGACAGCACTAGGTTGCGACGTTCCTTTGCGGCCCTCGGGTCGACGAACGGGTTGTAGTCCGACGGGGCCTGCGGGATGCCCGCGAGCAGCGCGGCCTGGGCCAGCGAGATGTCCTTCACGTCCTTGCTGAAGTACGTCCTCGACGCGGCCTGCACGCCGACGGCGAACTGGCCGAGAAAGACGCTGTTCAGATAGCGCTTCATGATGAAGTCTTTGGAGTACGTCTTCTCGTAGTTGGCGGCGCTGTAGGCCTCCGACAGCTTGTTCGAGATGTTGCGCGGCGCCGTCGGGTGGCACAGGTTCTTCATCAGCTGCATCGTGATCGTCGAGCCGCCCTGTCGGCCCGTGCCCCCGCTGCGTGCATCGGAGAGTGCGGCGCCTGCGATGCGGTTGTAGTCGATCCCGTTGTGCTTGTAGAACCGCTTGTCCTCGATGGCCACGACGGCGTCGATCAGGTGCTGCGGGAACTGGTCGGAGTTCACCGGCTGGCGGTTTTGTTCCGCAGCGATCGTCGACAACAGACGGCCGTTGGGATCGAACACGGTGGTGTTGGCGCCGAGCTTGATCTCGTTGCACTCTTCGGTTCGAAGCGAGTCGCGAACGAGGACGAAGGAATGTGCCGCGACCATGGTGCCCGAGCAGAGCACGCCGGCGCCACACGCGTAGAGCACACGCCTGATGTCGTGACGCTTGCGCTTGCGGTTTCGGGCGACGAGGCTCATCGGGCTCCAGCCGGTCGGGTACGAAGAATGTCCCAGACCACACGGCCGGTCTGGAAGTTGATCAGGCCGACGATCTGTCGCGGCCGGGCGCCGATGTGTCCGCGCACGAACCAGATGAAACGGGCGTTGGTGTGCACCGTGCGTTCATCGACTGGGCGTCGAAGTCCACCGGTGGGGACCGGGATCGTCATGAACGGCTGCTCCACGTAGACGAGTTCGAGCGAATCGACCTGCACACGCGACAGCCACCAGTGGCGCGCGGCGATTCCGCGGGCGTTGCCCTCGGTGCCGGCGGCTGCCTTGCGCGATGAACGGACGGCGTCCGCCATGAATTGCCAGCCGCGTATCGGATGTCCTGCGACATCGGATCGGACGACATCATTGGTGTAGCGCGCGGCGACGAACGATGGCGCCCAGAAGGCGACGACCGACAGCACCACGGCCACAATGCCGAGTACTCGCCGGCGCGATCGACGCACCCGTGTCCTCCCATAAAGGCCTGCAAAGCGGGGGGAGTATAGCGCTGCTTTGGCAGGCGTCCGCCCCACGCGGGTTTGGGTCAGTGCGACAGTGTCGCGTGGCGCAGAAACGTGGCCACCGCATCGTCGAACGCGTCAACGCAGTCGGTGCCGCCACCTGCCACGCACGAGCGCAGGCGGTCGGTGATCAGCAAGAGGCCGACCTGGTCCACCGCCGACTTGACGGCGGCGAGCTGGGTGAGGATGCGTTTGCACTCCTCGCCTTCGTCGAGCATTCGCTGAACCCCGCGCAGCTGACCCTCCGCCCGTTTGAGGCGGGTGATCAGCTGTTCGGGAAGTTCTGCGGTGGTCTTCTGGGTGGACATGTCAGTGGCCTCCACATCCGCAATGGCCGCCACACGAGGGCCGTGCGGCCGCTGCGACCGGCTGCGAGTCACCGCCACGGCGGCTCGTGACGGCGATGAACCCGCCGGTCATGAGCTGGGCGGCATGGGCCGTACCGCACTGTGGGCACACGCGATCCTCGTCGCGGAGAAATCCGGGACGGAAGGTCTCGAATGTGTGGTCACACGATGCGCACTGCAGGTCGTAGCTCGGCATGGTGTCCTACAGACCGAGCTTCTGCTCGAAAGCGGCGCGCGGCTGTGCACCGATGGCCTGCTTGGTCATCACGCCGTTTTCGAACTTGGCGACGAACGGGATGCTTGCGATGCCGTAGCGCTGTGCCACGTCACGGGCGGCCTCGATGTCGAGCTTGCCGACGACGATGTCGGGATGGGCGTCGGCGAGCTCCTCGATGACGGGCGCGATCATGCGGCACGGACCGCACCACTCGGCCCAGAAGTCGACCACGACGGGCTTGTCGCTTTCGAGCACGGCGCTCTGGAAGTTGTCACTCGTGAATTCTTTGACCTTGTCGCTTGCCATTTGGCGTTCCTCTCGTCTCGAAGAAAATTGGTGTCAGTGCGCGGCTTCGAGCCAGCGCTCCGCGTCGATGGCCGCCATGCAGCCACTGCCGGCCGCGGTGATGGCCTGTCGGTAGATTCGGTCCTGAACATCGCCTGCCACGAAGACGCCTTCCACGTTCGTGCGGCTTCCCTGCGCACGGATGTAGCCGTCCTCGTCGAGGTCGATCTGTCCGACGAACAGCTCGGTGTTCGGTGTGTGGCCGATCGCCACGAACATGGCCTTCGACGGAATGTCGGTCAGCTCGCCGGTCTCGAGGTTGCGCACGCGGACCGCTTCCACCATGCCGTCGCCGACGACCTCGTCCACCGCGCTGTTCCACACGACGTCGATGGTGTCGCTGGCGAGCACGCGGTCGACCATGACCTTGGAGGCGCGCAACTCGTCACGGCGATGCACGAGGGTGACTTTGGAGCCGATGCGCGCCAGGTACAGCGCCTCTTCGGCGGCGGAGTCGCCACCGCCGACGACGACCATGGGCTGGTCCTTGAAGAAGAAGCCGTCGCAGGTGGCGCACGACGAGACGCCGTGGCCGCGCAGCCGCTCTTCACTGTCGAGCCCGAGCCAGCGGGCCGAGGCGCCGGTGGAGATGATGATGGAGTCCGCCCGGTACTCGGTGTCGTTCACCCACACCCCGAACGGGCGCGAGGAGAAGTCGACCTTGGTCACGTCTGCGGTCACGATCTCTGTGCCGAAGCGCTCAGCCTGGTCGCGCATGGCGACCATCAACTCGGGGCCTTGCACACCCTGGGCGAACCCGGGGAAGTTCTCGACGTCCGTCGTCAGCATCAACTGGCCGCCGGCGCCCCAGCCCTCGAACATCAAGGGGCTCAGGTTCGCCCGCGCCGCGTAGATGGCGGCTGTCAGTCCGGCCGGACCGCTGCCGATGATGATGACTTTGCGAGCCTCTGCCATGTATCCCGTCTCTCGTACTGGTGAAATACCCGGAGGGGTATCCTAGCACGGGGGTCGGTTCAGGCGATCTCGCCGGGCTCCGCGTCCGCGCCGGTCCAAAACAGCCGGTTGCCGGCAGCCGTGGGGCGATGCCCGACGGTGAAGTAGGTGCGACCCTGTTCGCGTTCGGCCACCTGAATCTTGCGCACGTCGTCCAGGTTGAAGACGCCCCATGCCGCCATCACGCCGACAACGACACCTTCGGCGATACCGGACGGTCCGGAGTCTTTGAGCACGGGGACGAGGAAACCGACCATGAACACCGTGCCGATGAACAGGAAGATGCCGACCGTGACGCCCCAGCGCACGATGTCGCGTTGCGCCGCCGGCATACGGCGCGGTCCACTCAACTTCTTGGCTCGCACGAGATAGGCGGAGGGACGCGACTTGCGAAACCACATGTGCATCAGCGGGTAGAACAGGACGCCCGTGATACCGCTGATGCCAAGCAGCGTGCCGGTGTACTTGACGGTGAGCCCGTCACCGAGCTGCGCCACCAGACTCATCGGCAGCATCAACATGCCGACGCTGATGAGCGCCCATGCGATCGCTTTCACGAGCGAGGTGTATCGCCAAAGTTTCTCAAGTGAGGGTGCCGATGCCATATCGGGAGAAAGCGTAGCTGTCGACGGTCGCGTTCGGCCGTAGTGCGGATCGTGCCCGCGCGGGGTTCGCGGTTCGGCCCCGGCACGCCGGGGACCTGGCACGCAAGCTGGGGGCTACTCTCCCCGAGCCGATGTTCCCCCTGCCTGCCGCGACCTGGTGAGGATCGCCGACCACCCTCGGCGTCGATGGTTTGCGCTCGGGATCGTTGCCGCCGGCATGTGGCTGTCGGTGCTCAACGTGACCATCGTCAACATCGCGTTGCCGGACATCGCACGCGACATGCATGTCGACCTCACGTCCGTCGGCTGGGTCGTGACCGGGTTCCTCGTCGTTCAGGCGACACTGCTGCCGGTCGCCGGACGTGCAGGCGACCTGTTCGGCCGGCGCCGTGTGTTCGTCACGGGTGCGGTGATCTTGGTGATCGCCTCCGTCCTGTGCGCGCTCGCGTGGAGCGCACCGTCACTGATCGCATTTCGCATCCTTCAGGCGGTCGGTGCGTGTGTGATGTCACCCACGGCGTACAGCTACGTGGGGATCGTCTTTCCACCGCACGAGCGTGGGCACGCGATGGGTGTGTTGACCGGCGCCATCGGGTTCGCCCCGGTGGTGGCGCTGAACCTGGCGGGTGTGCTGATGGCGGGCTTCGGCTGGCGGGCGGTGTTCTGGTTCAGTCCGGTGATCGGCGTGTTCGTGATTGCAGGCGCGTTGTTGGTGCTGCCCGAGCTGCCACATGAGGGAGCGCGCAAACCATTCGACATCCCGGGCGCGATGCTCGCGGCGGGTGGGCTGTTCGGCATCCTGATCGGGCTCTCGAAGGGTGAGGTCTGGGGATTCACCTCGTCTCGGGTGGTCGGGGCGGTCGGACTCGGCGTGGTCGCACTCGTCGGATTTCTGATGCGCGAAGCCCACGTGTCCGATCCCCTGATCCCCCCGGCACTGCTTCGCCTGCGCTCGTTGGTGACCGCGAATGCGGCGGCTGCTGCCGGCGCGGCCGCGCTCTTCGGTCTGATGGTCCTGCTGCCGTTCTACATGGTGCGTGCGCTGGGATTCGGTCCCGTGACCGTTGCCGCCGCCATGACCCCGATCGCCGGGTCATTCCTGATCTTGGGGCCATTGGGTGGTCGGCTCATGGCACGCGTCGCCGCACCGCGCCTTGCTGGCGTCGGCTACCTGGTGGCGGCGATCGGCGCGATCGTGATGGGTCTGGCCGCGCCCCGGGAGAGCTACCTGTGGCTGCTGCCCGGCCTCGTCATGTTCGCGGGTGGTCTTGCGACGGCGCAGTCACCGATCGCGACGACGGCCATCAGCGAGGTGCCGGCCGAGCGGATGGGCGTGGCCGCTTCGATTCCGAACATCAGCCGCTACGCTGGAGGTGCCTTCGGGACGGCGTTGCTCGGTGTGATCATGCACGCGGCACTCCCGCCCGGGGCCGACACGGCGTCGCCGATGCCCGCCGTCGATCTCGCAGGCGGGGTCGCGAACGGTTTTCGGTCCGCCGCCTTTATCGCCGCCGCGTTCCTGCTGGTGGCCGCCATCATCACCAAACGGATGCCCAACGTGCCCATCCAACGTCGCCCAACGACGCAAGGCGTCACATGACCCGCAATTCCTGGCTCGCCTTTGTCGGCATGGTGATCTTCACCATGGGAACGAGCATCGTCACGCCGCTCTTCCCGCTGTACAAGCAGACGTTCGACCTGTCGAACGGAACCATCACGCTGCTGTTTGCCACCTACACCGTCACGGTGGTTCCGACGATGCTCATCGCGGGCAACCTGAGCGACGTGCTCGGGCGCAAGCGTCTGATCCTGCCGGGGATGGCGACCATCACCGCCGCATCGCTCGTGTTTGCGTTCACGACGTCGCTGCCCATGCTGTTTGTCGGCCGCGTGCTGCAAGGACTTGCCATCGGGATGTTCCTCGGCGTCGGCACCGCATTCGTGGTCGATCATGCGAAGCCGGACCAGCGTGCCAAGGCGGCGCAGCTCGCGGGGCTGGGATTTCGCCTGGGATTCGGCCTGGGACCGGGGCTCGCCGGACTGATGGCGCAGTACATGAGCGATCCGCTGCACCGGCCGTACAAAGGCCATGCGTTGCTGATGATCATCGGGATCGCCGCGATCCTCGCCGCACCCGAGACGCTGAAGCGTCGCCGGGGCGCCAAGCTCCAGATTCGCGTCGGCGTGCCGGAGGGGCAGTTTCGCGGCTTCGCCACGTTCCTTGCGCCGGCGGCGTTTCTCATGAGCTTCCTGGACGCCACCCTGTTGTCGCTCGCCCCGCTCTATATGGCCGACACGCTCCACGTGCGCAACATTGCGCTGTTCGGACTGGTCGGCTTTCTGGTGCTCGCCGCCGGGGGGTTCACGCCGCTCGTCTTTCGCACCCTCGAGCCGCGTCGCGCCGTGATGGCCGGTGTGTGCGCCTCGACGGTGTTCTCGCTGCTCATCGTGGCGGCATCGGCGTTCGACACGGCGGTGTTGGTGATCGTCGCGGCCGCGGTCATCGGATTCACGAACGGACTGATCCTGCAGGGCGCCACGTCCATCGCCGGCATCGTGGTGCCGATCGAGGAGCGCGGAAAGCTCGTGTCGGCGCTCTACATGTGCGCCTACTCGGGAACCGTGCCGAGTGTCGCCCTCGGCTATTTGTCGCGTGGCATCGGGTTGACGGCCACGATGGCGGTCTTTTCGGCCCTCGCCGCCACGATCGCGACATTCGTGATGACCGTCGGTCGACGCAACCTTCGCGTGGTTGTGCCCTATCGTGCTGGTGGTGATGCGGCATCATGAGGCGGATATGACGATGGTGGAACCCGAAGAACATGACCGACAGCGCGGCGCGGGCAGGATCCTGACGCTGCTGTCAGGCATCGGAGCGCTCGTCGCGGTGGCGGCGATGCTGGTCTTCGTACTTCGAATGGATGAGAGCGTGGCGACCGGGACGGACGTGCTGCCCGCGGCCAAGCTCACGGTCGGGCTCCAAGACGAGCGGCTTCCGACCGCCCCGGTCGGTGAGCTGCCGGCACGCCTTGACCGGCTCAAGGTGAGTGGGGCCACGGTCACTCGGGTCGACGTGCTGTGGGCGCAGATCGCGCCGTCCAAGCCGGCGAAACCGGATGATCCCGCCGACTCCGCATACCAGTGGGGACGCACCGACGCGATCATCGACGGGCTGCGGGACCGGGACATCAGCGTCATCGTGAGCTTCAGTCAGACCCCGGGGTGGTCCAACGGCAACAAGACCCCGGAGTGGATCGGCAGCACCGACGACTACGGTGCGTTCGTCCGCGCGTTCGCCACCCGCTACTCCGGCACCGACCATGGGGCCGTGGCGATCTACGAACCGTGGAGCGAGCCGAACAACGCCGCGATGCTCATGCCCCAGTGGGCCGGTGCGGGCTCTGCAGCGACGCCGGTCTCGCCCGCCGCGTACGCGAAGCTCTTCGAGCGTGCGCGCACCGAGATCGCAGCAGCGTCGCCGTCGGCCGCCGTCGCCGGGCTTGCGCTCGCCGACATCGAGGTGAGCACCGCCGGCGTGGGCGGGGTCGGCGTGGCCGACTTCGTCCGTGCACTCGCCGGATCGGCACCGTCGATGACCCTGGTCTCCCAGCACTTGAGTCCGGTGGAGGCGCCAACCGCCGCGACAACGCGGATTCCGTCGGTGGCCGCGATCGCGAAATACGTCGATCTGATCGACACGGTCGCTCCCAACGCCGCCGTCCTCGTGACCGCGGTCGGGTACACAACGCCACCCGGCGGCATGTCCGAGGCGAGCCAGGCCGGAAGTATCGCCACGACGATGGCATCACTGGCCGCGGATCCGCGCGTGCGCCTGGCGGTGTGGTACTCCATGCAAGACACCCTTGAGCGTCCCTCCGGGCTCGTGCGGATCGACGGCAGCGAGAAGCCCGCCTGGAAGGCGTTTCTTGACACACCAAAGACGTACCGATCGGGGCAGACCCCATGAATACCGACCATCTGAAGGCGGCTCTCGCCGCGCACAGCCAACCGAAGTACCGGGTGCGCCAAGCGCTTGAGGCGCGGCGCAGCGGTGCGCTGTCGTGGCAGGACATCACCTCCTGGCCGCAGGCGCTGCGCGACCAGATGGAGTCCGTGTTGCCCTTGTGGGCAGTCACACCGGACGCGGAAGCGACATCGCGCGACGGAACCATGAAGTGGGCGTTCCACGCCCACGACGGCGCCCGCATCGAGGCCGTCTCCATCGCCCATGCCAAGGGTCGGCGCACCGTGTGCGTCTCAAGCCAGGTCGGCTGCGCCCTCGGCTGCAAGTTCTGCGCGACGGGCCGACTTGGCGCCGGCCGCAACCTCACCACCGAGGAGATCATCGACCAGGTCGAGTTCGCCGGAGTGATGGCGGAGCGCAACGACGCTCGCGTGACCAACGTCGTGTTCATGGGCATGGGCGAGCCGATGCAGAACTTCGACAACGTGATCGCAGCGTGCCGCTACATCTGCGACCCCGACCAGGTTGGCATCTCCGCGCGCAAGATCGCGATCTCCACGGCGGGATGGGTGCCGGGCATCGCCTCGCTTGCCGAGCAACAGCTGCAGGTGCGCCTGGCGATTTCGTTGCACGCCTCCGACGACGCGACGCGCTCACAGTTGATGCCCATCAACAACCGCTGGCCGATCGCGAACCTGATGGCCGCGTGCCGACGCTACAGCGACACCACCGGCCGGCGCGTGTTCATCGAGTACCTGCTGCTCGACGGTGTCAACGACTCGTTGCGTGATGCGGAACGCCTTGCCGACCTGGTGCGCGACGGCAACTTCCACATCAACCTGATCGAGTACAACCCGACCGACGGCGACTTCCGCGCGTCGGGATCCGAGCGGCGCGAGCGCTTCATCATCGCCTTGGAACGGGCGGGCGTGACACCGTCGGTGCGCCGCTCACGCGGCGCCGACATCGACGCCGCGTGCGGTCAGTTGGCACTCAAGACCGCCGACTGACCGGCAGTCTCCGCGCGACACTAGTGGTGGTGCGGGGCGGTGCAGCTCGCGTGGTGGCAGTGGCATTCCCCATGCTCAGGGTAGGTCTCGCAGAACTCTGAGCAGTAGTCGCTTCCCTCGGCGGGCGGACAGGTGCAAACGGCTTGTGCGCACTGGATGGCCATGGGTCCTCAGCTTTCGATGTTGCAGGCGGCAAGCGTGGTGAAGTAGGCGGCCTCGTCGGGAACCTCCTTGGGCACCCGCACGTCGGCGTGGCGGATGATGCCGTTGCGATCCACGACGAAGGATGCGCGCATCGAGATGCCGAACTCATCCATGTAGACGCCGTAGCGCTGCGCGACTTCGCCGCGAGGATGGAAATCGGCCAGGAGCAGCGTGTTTCGCAGCCCGAGGGACTTCGCGAACGCGGCCTGGGTGTGATGGCTGTCGACGGAGATGCCGAGCACCTGGGCATCGGATCCGGCGTACTGGGCCTCGTGGCTGCCGATGTCGGTCAGCTGCATGGTGCAGATCCCACTGAACGCCAGGGGAAAGAAGACGATGACGACGTTCTTCTTCCCACGGTAGTCGGAGAGCTTCACGAGCTCCCCGTCCGGGCCCTTCAACGCAAAGTCGGGCGCTTCATCTCCGACCGAAATCGCCATCGTTACTCCTCACGCAGGGATTGTTGCTCCCGAACGGTACTCTTTGAGCGATGGGAACGGGAGAAAAGCGCGTGCGGCGCGTTGCGCCGCCGGAACGTGGATGGACCCTCGGTGCGGGCGGGTTGCCCAAGGGGTTCTGGGCCGCAATGGCCATTTTGCTGCTTGGGCTCGCCGGATTGATCCTCTGGCAGGGGTACCACACCTACGCAATCCTGGTGGCGGTGCTCGCAGCCGCTGCAGCCGTCAACTTGAAGTGACACCGGACGAGTTGGCAGAGCTCCTGCGTGAGGCCCACCCGGATGCCGAACCCACCGAGGTGGAGCCGCTCATCATGGACCTGTGGTTGGAACGGCTCGGCGTCGACACGTCGGACGACGACCTCGTGTCAGCGGCGATCGTCGCCTGGGAGCGGTTGATGGTCTGAGCGCGGGTGACCGGTCACGCACGCGAGCACAGTTCGTCCAGCTCGATGGGGTCGAACACCAGGTTGAAAATGTCGCCGAGCGCATGGGCGAAGGCGCCCTCCACCACCGCGCGCATCGCCCGGCCGCCTTCGGCGGCGATCGATGTGGCGGCCACGTCCGGCGCCCCGCATGCGCTCATCCGTTCGTACCAGATGAGGTCCGGATCGCGGTTGAGCGCGACTCCGTGCGTGGTGATCCCGGCGCTGACTCGAATCCCCACACTTCCGAGCTTGCGCCCATCGATGTACGCACCCATGCGCTCGTCGTCGACCTCGACGCCGTCAAGGCCGCTGGCGGTGGCCATGGCCTGCACCAGGCCGTGGACGAACCGGCGTACACCGCCATGGTCACGCACATCGGCGATGACGTAGCCGGTGGTCTGTCCGGGGCCGTGCCAGGTCATCAGGCCGCCGCGGTCGGAGTGCACGCAGCTTGCACCGAGTGCGGCAAGTGTCGCGTCGTCGACCCACAGATCCTCGCGCTTGCCGTGACGGCCGAATGTGTAGACGGGCGGATGCTCAAGCAGCCACAGCACGTCCGGGATCCGGCCGGCGCGCCGGGCCTCGGCCAGGGCACGCTGGATCTGCCAGGCCTCGTCATACCCCATCCGCTGTGTTGCGACCACGAATGCCATCGGGGCGATGGTAGTCCGGTGGGCGGCGAACCGCCCACCGGATCCGGTCACTGGTCGGTGTTCGGCGGGTACTCCGCGACGATCAGCCGGTACCCGAGGTCGATCTCTTCGCGCTGGAGCAACCAGCCGTTGACGCTCTCCCACGCCCCGCTCGCCAGATCCTCCGACAGGCGGCGAAGTCCGTCGAGCAGGTTGTCGTCGCCGATCTCCTGCAACGTCGCGATGGTGCGGCGAATGCGCTGCTCCAGATACAGCGAGGGGCGACGCCAGTACGCGCCGATGAAGCCGTCTCGGCAGTCGTGCGGGATCGGCACGGTTTCAACACGCACGTCACCACCGAGCGCGGCGGTGATCGCCGAGATCTTCGGGTAGCGCATCGACTCGAGGAACGCCGCGTCGCTGAAGTAGCGGTACAGCCAAAAGCCCCCGAACACCTCGGGGTCCAATGTGAAGACGACAGCGCGGCGCGACGACACCCGCGCCATTTCACGCAGCCCCGCGACGGGATCGCCGAAGTGCTGGACGGTGAGGATCGACATCGATGCCGCGAACGAGCGGTCCTTGAACGGAAGTCGCTCGACCTCGCCCTTCACCACGGGTGCGCTCGTCTTCGCCCGCCGTTTGATGACGGCCTCACTGGCCTCGATGGTCACCACACGACGGTCGGGCGGCTCGTAGCCGCCGGTCCCCGCTCCGATGTTGAGCACTGAGGCGGCTCCACCAACTGCTTTTGCGACGCGTCGGAGAATCCGTGCATCTGCACGGCGCATTGGGCCATACCCCGCCAGTCGCGCGTCATACGCATAGGGATTTCGGTCCTGCGTCAAAATCGGTCCGTCCACGTTGCCTCCTTGCACCCGAACTCGGACATCTCCGCGCTAATCTAGCGACCCGCCGGGCGGGATGCACTCGCCGAAAGTACAGGCTTTCAGGCGCGGTACGGAGGTTTTGCACTTCGGGAAGGGGCTTTCGTCAGCACGACGGCGGCGGCGGCCGCCATGGCGAGAAGCAGCGCGATCGTACGCCCGCCGAATGCGAGGGCCGGGTGTGACGCCGACTGCTCCATGACGTCGGTGGGCATCACTCGGGCCACGGGCATGGCGACCGCGACGGCGATGGCACAGACCGCGCCGAGCCGACCCGGGATCAGCGCGGCGGCCGGGATCAGCCAAAGGGCGTTCCCGGCAGTGACGACGGCGCCGAACACGGCGATGGCGAGGAGAGTTGCGCCGACGGCACCGACCATCCCGTGGTCGGATGGACGCATCCGCACGGTGAGCGCCACGATCGCGAGGATCGCAAGCAGCAGCGCGCCGGTGGATGCGACGCCGATGAGGGTCGGGATCGTTCCCTCCATGCCCGCCCCGCCGGTGCGAACGACCGGCCGAAATGGCAAGTGTGCGACACGGATGAGCTCGGCGCCGATGCTCTCCACGGGAAGCGGACGGGTGAGCTGCACCTGGGCCAGGTGCCACATACCCGCCGGAGCGACCACGATGAACGGCACGAAGGTCGCGACGACCGCGCCAAGCGCCACCACAAGAGCGCGGATCGCGTGGGCACGATCGGTGCGCGCGCCGTGCCACACCGCGGCCACCGGGAACACAAGGAGCGGTGCCACCCCGATGCCCGCGGCCACCGCCAGCGAGCCCCACATCCAAATGAACCGTCCTTGGAGGGCGGCAAGAAGGCTGCATGCGAGCACCGCCGTCAGCAGCACACCACCAACCACTGCGTCGGACGAGCTGACGATGAGCGGCACACTCGTCACCAGAGCGAGTGCGAGCAGACGGCGCCAGGGGCTCAACGTCAGGTGGTGGGCGACCGCCCACGTTGCGGCTGCGCCGACGCCAAGCGCGATCGCCGTCGCAACGGTGTCCACGGTGCCCGCAGGCCCCGGGATCGACGCGATCAGCCACGACACGGCGGTGGCGAGTGGTGGCAGGTGGACATCGAAGTCCCGGTACGGGATCAGTCCGGCGCCGATCAGTCGTGCGACGTGGCGGGACTCCACCGCGTCCCCGGCGTGGGTCGGGATGAGGTGCCGCGCCACGAGCCATGCGACAACCGCGACTGCTGCGGCCATGGTTGACTGCCGGCGAATCCTCATCGCAGGTCGACCGCCATGATCTCGCCGCGACGGCCGTCTGCGTAGACCGCCGTCGCCGCACCGCCGCCCACCATGCGCACGTGTGACGCCTCCGTGTTCGGCGGGGAGAGGTCCCGGCAGCTGAGTCCGCCGTCAAGTGGCGCAATCCGTACGCGCTGCAGACCGTGGTCGACCTCGTCCCATCCGACGGTGGGGACGGCGCCCGGGCGCATGACGAGTGACGGGCTGCGGATGCTGGAGCTTGGCCCGGCGAGCGTGGTCGGCTGCGACCATGCGCCGTTTGCCTGACGGGTGGCGCTGCGAAGGACGAGTCCACCGGCCGTGTGCAGCGGCCACACCGCGGCGAGTCCATCCGGCAGCGGTTCGATGACGATCGATCGTTCGTCGGGCGGACCGGTTTGGGCCTCGGCCGACGTGCGGTCCAGGCCGGTGGGCGTGGCCCACCGTGTGCCGTCGAAGTCGCGGGCGACCAGATCGGATGCGTCCCCTGACCGGCCCACCCAGACGACCGTGGCAAGCCCGCCGGACCGTGCGGTGACCGCCACGTCGGCCGTGGCGGTCACCGCAATCACCGTGGCCGTGTGCCACTTGCCGTCAGGGTCACGGACGGTTGCGACCACGGCCGGCTGCGGCTCGCGGCGCCGCCATGCGACGGCGGCGGTGCCGTCCGGGGCGACCGACAGTCGCGGCTCGTCGACGTCGGTCACATCGCTCGTGAACGACCGGTCGCCCGCGGGGTCCCTGGCCACGATGTCGGCGCGATCATGGGAGCGGCGTTGGCGCGCGACGGTTGTGGGACGTCCCGCGCCGTCGACGGCGACACGCGCTCCGTCGGTCGGGTCGCGCGGCCAGTCGGACCCGACGATCCACCCGTCGGGGGATGAGTGCGCCACGCGGATGGTCGGTCCGTCCCGGGTGTCCTCGGTCCATACGAGCCACACGACGCCGTCGGGGGACACGGCGAGCGACGGCGATCGACCGCCCCTTCCGCCAAGGTCCACGGGCGGGCCCCAGCTGTCGTGCTCATCGTCGATGCGACGAACCCTGATCTGGATCGGTCCGCCGTCGGTGGATTCCCACGCCGCAGCGACGGTGTCGCCGGCATTGGCGCCAACCACCGGGTTCGTGCGATGGCTGTCACTCAACCGTTGCGGGGAGGCCGTCCACGGGGTGCATCGCGACGCGACGGTGCCACCGCACCCGCAGACGAGCGCCGCGGCAAGGGCGGGCGCCCCGAACGCCGCGGCGCGGATCAGGTCACCTCGAGATGTCGCTCCACCAGACTGATGTCCCGCCAGTCGCCCTGCAGGCGCCCGTGCGATCGAAAGACGCCGACGCCGGCAAACCCGCGGCCGTGTGCAAGCGCCAGCCCGGCGGCATTCTCGGGGAAGATCATTCCAACGAGCTTCCAGTACCCGAAGGTCGGCGCCTCCACGATCAGGTGATCGAGCAGCATGCCGCCGATCCCTTTCGACCGTGCGTCGGTGGCCACGTAGACCGTGTACTCGCCCACGCCGGAGTACCAGGACCGATGGCTGAAGGGTGCGATGGCCGACCAGCCGAGGACGCGGCCGTCGACGACGGCCACGAACACCGGCGCCGTGGCGGCGCGTCCGTGCAGCCAGCCGCGCCGCTCATCCTCGGTGTGCGGACCGGTGGCGAACGTCGCCATCCCCTGGCCGATCGCCTCGTCGTAGATGGCGCCGATGGCACCCGCATCGTTCTCGTCGGCACGGCGGATCTGCAGGTCGCTCACCCGCGGCACCGACCGCCGCCGAGATTGGCCGGGCGATCGGCGAGCGTCACCTTGACCGTGATCCGTTTGCCGTCACGAAGGACCGTCATGTCGATCACGTCGCCGACCGTCCTGCTCGACACCTCTTGGGTGAGATCCGCGAAGTCCGCGATCGGCTGGTCGTTGATCGCCACGATCACGTCGCCGCCCTTCGGTGGGGCGTTGTCCGCAGCCGGAGATCCGATGAGACCGGCGGCTTTCGCCGGGCCGTTGGGGTTGACCGAACGCAGCACCACACCGGTGGTGCCGGCCATGCCGAGTTCGTTCGAGGTCTGGGGATCCAGCGGGGTGCCTTCCACGCCGATCCAGGCGTGGCGCGGTTTGCCACCGGCGATGATGCCGTTCGCCACCGGCTTGATGATGTCGATGGCGACCGCGAATCCGATTCCCTCGTTGCCGCCGCCCTGACTGAGGATCTGCGAGTTGATGCCGACCACCTGGCCGGCCGCGTTGAGCAACGGTCCGCCGGAGTTGCCCGGGTTGATGGCCGCATCCGTCTGGATGGCGTTGCCGATGAAGTCCTGCGTGGGCGAGCAGATCGTTCGTTTGGTGGCCGACACGATGCCGCTCGTCACCGAGCTGTCCTGGCCGAGCGGGTTGCCGATGGCGACGAGCGGCTCGCCGACGCGCAGCGACTTGCTCGTGCCGAGCGGCAGCACCTTGGCGCTCGACGGGGTCGACGCGACCGCGATGACGGCGAGGTCGATCGTCGTGTCGGCGGCCAGCACCTTCGCTTGTTTGATCGTCCCGTCGTTGAACGTCACGTCCACGGTCTTTGCGGCGTCGACCACGTGCGCGTTGGTGAGGATGTGGCCCTTCTGGTCGATCAGGAACCCGGTCCCGAGTCCGCTTCCCGTCTCCACGAGCACCACGCCGTCCTGCGTCGCGCGCACGATGGCCGGGATGTCGATGGCGCCGTCGCTCGATGCAGCCGGCACCGTCGCAGTGGGCGTCGGCCCGGTCGCGCCCGTGGTCGCCGCGACGGTCACCGTCGTGATGACCGGGTCGTCGGTCATCTTGACGACGCCGAACGCGACCGCGCCTCCGACGATTGCGGGGATCAGCGCGGCACCGACGATCCCGGGACGGCGCCGCCGGGGTGGTGGTGGCGTCGTCGACGAGGGATCCTCGTTGGGGCTCAGGCTTGGGAGACGGTCCATGGGCCGCAGATTAGCGAGCGGTGCGCCCGTCACTCAGCACGCACGGTGGCGTGACGATGCGACCGTGCACGTGAGGACTCCCAACCGGGAGCCGTCGTTGGTCGATCCGGTGCCCGCGCCACGTCCAAACGGATGCGGCGGGCGGGCGCCGCGACGTGCGGCTCAGCTCAGCTGCGGTCGCTGTTGGTCAGGGGCACGATGAGCAACAGTGCGAGGATCAGCACGGGGAAGGCGACGAGTGTCGTCCACCAGGCGACTGCGCCGCCATGGCCCTTGCCGAAGAACATGCCGACCGCCAAAATGAGCATGCCGAGGAACGGCGCTCCGAGTGCGAGGCCCACGTAGGCATTTGCGAGCGGGTCGCCCTTGACGCCGGTTTTGTTGTCAGACACTGGTGTTCTCCTTACGAACTGGTGCCCACGATTCTACCGCCGTCCTGGCGACCCGGCGTCCGTAATTCCTCCGGCCACGGGGCATGCGTCCGTGTGTCGGCGGCACGGGTCCGACACCGTCGGGTGCGGTGGCAGGACTACAATCCCCACATGGCCCAACGCATCCTCGTGGTCGACGATGAGCAATCGATCCGCACGATCGTCGAATACGCCCTGAAGGACGCAGGCTTCGACGTCATCACGGTCGGTCGCGGCGACGATGCAGTGCAGGTGGTGGAGCGGGAGGCGATCGACCTGGTCGTGCTGGACGTCATGCTGCCGGGCATGGACGGGCTCGAGGTCTGCCAGAAGATCCGCGCCGAGCGCAACGTGCCGATCATCATGCTGTCCGCACGCGGGGAGGAGCTCGACAAGGTCCTCGGCTTGGAGCTCGGGGCCGACGACTACGTCACCAAACCGTTCTCGCCGCGTGAGCTCGTCTCGCGGGTGAAGGCCAACCTCCGCCGCGGGCGTGTCGAGTCGGACCAGGAGGATTCGCTACAGATCGGTGAGCTCGTGATCGATCCGGCCGCGCGGTCGGTGCGGCGCGGCGGCGAGGAGCTGACCTTGACGCTTTCGGAGTTCGAGATTCTTCACAAGCTCGCGAAGTCGCCCCGCCGAGTCTTCACACGTCAGGAACTGATGGACCACCTGTGGAAGGGCAACTTCTACGGTGATCTGCGCAGCGTGGACGTCCACGTTCGACATCTGCGCCAGAAGGTGGAGCACGATCCATCCAATCCGACGCTGATCCGGACCGTCCGTGGCGTGGGCTACGCATTCGGCGCAGAGGACGGATCCACGCCGTGAACACTGTGCGGCGCCTGGGCCTGCAGGCCTGGTTGGGCGCAGCATTCGTCGTGCTCGGTGCGGTGGCCAGCATGATCGCCCTCGGCGTGGTGCTCCCCAATCTGGAGGGCCCCATCCGCAAGGACGAGGGGACGAAGGTGGAAGACAGCGCGCGGGTGATGTTGGGCGCCCTCGCCAATCAGCCGCGTTCGCGTCTGGCGCTTGTCGAATCCGCCGGATCCATCGTCGATCAACGTGGCGCTGACGTGCGCATCGCGATGATGACCGAGGAGGGGCTGAAGGAGATCATCAGTCGCCGAAGCCACGGGTATCTGGGGCCGACCGAGTCGAGCGTCGGGATCCGGGCAGGCTCGCTGCACATCGCCGAGACGGTTGCGGAGGTCAGCCGGATCGGCGGTTCCGACGTCGTCAGGGCCGCCGTCAAACTGAACTACGACCACGAGGACGGTTCGACCGTCTACACCCCGGCCATCGTCGAGGTGGCCATCCCCGTGCTCGGTACGGCCGAACGGCTCGCCGGCATTCGACGACGGGTGCTGCTTGCGATCTCGCTGGTGCTTGGGCTCGCACTCATCTCCGGATTCGCGGTGTCCCGCCTGCTCGGCGTCCGCATTCGCCGGCTCGCATCGACGGCCGCCACGCTCGCCCAGGGCGACCTGTCCGCACGTGCGCGGATCCAGTCGCCTGCCGAGATCACCTCCCTCGCCGGCAGTCTGAACACCATGGCGGCCCGGCTCGAGGGCCTTGTCGACGAGACGGTGAGCGACCGGGACCGGGCCGAGGGACTCGTCGCATCGCTTGCCGAAGGGGTGCTGGCGGTAAGCGATCGGGGGGAGGTCACGGTGGCCAACACGGCCGCGCGGCGCTTGCTCGGGGTCGGGCCCGACGTGACGGCCATGGATCTGCAGACGCTGCCGGAGTCGGTGCGTCAGGTCTGGGAGGAAGCGCGCGACGGGCTTGAACGCACGAGCGTCGTCGAGGCCAGCCTGCCCGGCGGGGTCTCACTGTTGTTGCAGGCGGTTCAGGTGAGTCGGGAGGCCGGTGTCGTCATCACCATCCGCGACATCACCGAAGAACGACGCCTGAATCGTGCACGGCGTGACCTGATCGCCAACGTCTCGCACGAGCTCAAGACACCGCTCACGGCGGTCAAGGGATTCCTGGAGTTGATCGAGGACGACCAGATGGACCCGGCTCGGCGCAAGGAGTTCGTCGGACTGATGGAGCTCGAGGTTCGCCGGTTGGAGCGGCTCATCGCCGAGCAGCTCGAGCTCGCGCGGATCGACGCCGGAGCGCTGCCGCTGGATCGCGGTCCGCACGATCTTGCGGCGATCGCCGAGGACGTCGCGGCGTCGCGTCGCCATCTGGCCGACCTCGGCGGCGCCGAGCTGGTCGCCTCGATTCCCCCGTCGCCCGTGATCGCCGATGTCGACCCTGCACGGGTGGAACAGATCCTGCTCATCCTGCTCGACAATGCGATCAAACACACGCCACACGGCGGCAAGATCACCGTCGGCGTCGGCGTCGAGCGGGACGCGGCAACCTTGACGGTGCGCGACACTGGTGCGGGGATCGCGCCCGAAGCGCAGCCGTTCATCTTCGACCGTTTCTACCAGGCCGATCAGTCACGCGAGGGGCCGGGCCTGGGACTCGGACTCGCAATCGCACGAGGGCTCGCCGAGGCGCACGGCGGGTCCGTCGACGTACGCTCCGCGATGGGGGTGGGAAGTGTGTTCATCGTGCGTCTGCCACTGCGGGCGGGCGCACCGTCGAAGGTGGGGATCCACTCGTGAAACAACAGACGGCGCTTGTGACCGGTGCGGCGCGCGGCATCGGCCGTGACGTGACGGCGGCCCTCGCCGCACGCGGATGGCAGGTGATCGCCGGCGTGCGCAACGTCGACGAGTGTTCGATCGACGATCCGAACGTCACGGTGGTGCACCTCGACGTCACCGATGAGGAGAGCATCCGCTCGGCGGTCGGGACGGCGCAGGCCATCGCCGGTGGCGCACTCGACGCCGTCATCAGCAATGCGGGTCACGCCATGATCTCCCCGTTCGAGGATCTCGACATGCATCAGGTGCGCGAGATGTTCGAGGTCAACACGTTCGGCGCGGTCGCCGTGGTTCAGGCTGCACTCGGGGAGATGCGCCGCGCCCGTGCCGGCCGGATCATCTTCGTCTCGACGGTGGGGGTCCACCTCTACACGCCGTACTTCTCCGCGTACCGGGCAAGCAAGGCGGCCCTCAACGCGTTCGCCGGAACCATGGCGGTCGAGGTTCGCGAGTTCGGCATCCGCGTGTCGACCGTCGAGCCGGGCATGGTGGCCACTGACTTCTCCATGTCGACGCGTCGTGCACCGAGCCTGACCGACCCCGACAGTCCGTACGCCGACATGAGCGCGGCATTCATGGGCGGTCTTCGCAAGTGGCGCGACTGGGTGAGCATCCCGCCGTCCGAGGTGTCGGACCAGGTGCTCGCGCTGCTCGACGACCCGGACCCGGCACCGGCCGTGCTCGTCGGTGAGGATGCGATCCACCTCGCGACCCTCGACGAGCCGGGGATGCGGGCGTTCCTGGGATTTGACGACCGATGAGGGTGCTCGTCGCACCGGCGCCGTTCAAGGGCGCGTGCACCGGGCCGCAGGCGGCGCGGGCGATCGCGGCCGGAGTGCGCCACGGTGCGCACGGTGTCGCGACAGTGGAGCTTCCCGTCGCCGACGGAGGCGAGGGCACACGCGACGCGCTCGTCGCATGTCGCGAGGGGCAACTGCGTGCGTTTCCGGCACTTGACCCGTTGGGTCGTGCCATCGACGCCGGCGTCGGTCTGCTTCCCGGCCATGTCGCGGTGGTCGAATTGGCGAGCGCCTCGGGGTACGAGCGTCTGGCTGACGACGAGCGCGACCCCGAGGCCACCAGCACGTACGGCACCGGGCAGCTGATCCGGGCCGCGCTCGACTTCAACCCGAGCATGATCGTGGTGGGCGTCGGCGGCAGCGCCACCACCGATGGCGCCATGGGCCTGGTGCGGGCGCTCGGTGGACGCTTCCTGGACGCCTCGGGGCATGAGCTCACCGGTATCGGCGCCGACGCCGGTCGCGTGCGCAGCATCGATTTGGCGGGACTGGATCCGCGCCTTGGCGACGTCACCATCCGTGTGGCCTGCGACGTGCGAAACCCGCTGTGCGGACCAAATGGCGCGGCGGCGGTCTTCGGACCGCAGAAGGGGGCGAGCCCGGACGCAGTCGCCCGTCTCGACGCCGGACTGGCGCACCTTGCCCGAATCATGGCGACCATCGCAGGCGTCGACGTGACCGATCTGCCGCGGGCGGGCGCGGCCGGCGGAGCGGCCGGAGGGATGCACGCGATGCTCGGGGCGCAGCTGGTGTCGGGCGCCGACGTGGTGCTCGACGTCATCGGGTTCGACGCCATGCTCGACGAG
>CALMXK010000170.1 GCA_937871165.1 uncultured Actinomycetes bacterium | reverse complement strand
ATGATACGGCGACCACCGAGATCTACACTAGATCGCTCGTCGGCAGCGTCAGATGTGTATAAGAGACAGCATCCAAGGGCTCCACGTGGGACTGTTTCTGGCGCTTGCCGCCGCGGTCGTGTTCTCGCTGATCTTCCGTCGCACGTCGTTCGGCTACGAGGTGCGTGCGACCGGGTTCAACCTGGAAGCCGCGCGCGCAGGCGGGATCAACGTCAAGCGGACGCTCATCTTGACCCTCGCGACGAGTGCGATCTTCGCCGGACTTGCCGGCGCCATCGAGGTCCTCGGCGTGCGGTACCGCATCTCGTCCAACACCTTCGGGGTGGAGCAGATCGGATTCATCGGAATCGCAGTCGCTCTGCTCGGGCGAAACACCGCGATCGGGTCGGTGCTCGCAGCCTTCTTGTTCGGGGCGCTTCGCTCAGGTTCGCAGCAGCTGCAGGGGGCGTTCGCCGCCGACCTTGCGGTCCCGCTCAGCGACATCGTCCAGGGCGTGATCGTCTTGATGGTGAGCGGTGACCTGTTGATCCGCTGGCTCTCGGAGCGGCGCAAACATCGCCATCACCATCCACCGGTTGCCGCAGCGACGGCGGAGTCACCGAAATGACGACGGCGCCCACTTCTGAACGCACGTTTGTCCCTCCCCGCTGGTTGCCGTGGCTCGGCATCGTGGTGTCGCTGCTCGGGCTTTGGACGACGCTCCCACCGTTCATCGTGCGGACGGCGATCCCCGCCATCGTGCTGTGCCTGGTGGGCCTCGGTATCGGCATCGTCGCGATCCGCGGCGGCGTCAAGACGCAAGGGTGGTGGTCGGTGACGGCCGCCGTCCTGTGCGGGTTCATCGCCCTGCGCGCCACGGAGGCCGACCCGGATTCGCTGAAGAAGATCATGACCGCGGGACTGTTGGCGGCGATGTTGCGCTTTGCCACTCCGCTCACGTTGGCCGCGCTTGGCGGGCTCTTTTCGGAGCGGGCGGGCGTGGTGAACATCGGTCTCGAGGGCACCATGCTGTTCGGGGCGTTCTTCGGCATGTTGGTGGCCGACAAGATGGGAAGCTGGGTGCTTGGGCTGATTGGCGCCGTGGTGTGCGGTGCGCTCGTGGGACTGTTGCACGGCGTGTTTTGCATCCATCTTCAAGCCGACCAGATCGTGGTCGGTACCGGCATCAACATCCTTGCGCTCGGCGCCACAGCCTTCTTATTTCGCGCCGTCTACGGGTTTGACGGCAGTCCGCCGAACATCTCGCAGGTCCCGAACGTGTCGTTGCCGGGCATTCGCGACATTCCGTTCGTCGGTACCGTCATCGGTGACTTGAACCTGATGGTGTGGATGACGATCGGGCTGGTGGCGCTGTCGTGGTGGGTGTTGTGGAGGACGCCGATCGGTCTTCGGATCCGCGCGGTCGGCGAGCATCCGCGGGCGGCCGAGACGGTGGGCATCAACGTGTACGGCGTCCGCTATCTGTCGGTGATGATTTCGGGGATGCTGGCGGCGCTTGGCGGCGCGTATCTGTCGATCGCGTTCGTCGGCGGCTTCACGGAGAACATGACCAACGGGCGCGGCTTCATCGCGTTGGCCGTCATGATCCTGGGCAAGTGGAAGCCGGTGCCGATCCTTGGGTCGGCCCTGGTATTCGGTCTTGCGAGTGCACTCGCGGACCGGATCGAAGGCGTGAGCCCGGACCTGCTGAAGAGTCTGCCGTACGTGGTGACACTGGTCGCCTTGGTGGGCTTCATCGGACGGGCGACGCCGCCGGCGGCAGACGGAAAGCCGTACGCACGAGGCGGGCACTAGGCCGTTTTTCCTGGCGTTTGCAGGGAGTCTAGTTAACCGTTCTGGTGTCAGACACCAGAACGGTTAACTAGCGGCCGCCGCAAAGCGCGAAATTGCTGCCCGCAAAGGGGGGTCGAAACTGTCTCCCCAGCCCTTATATCCATGAACGGTTTTTCGAACATGGAGACAGCAATGGGCAGAGCGCCGCGCCTGATTGGCGCAGATCTGACGTACCACGTCACGATGCGGGGCAACCGAAGGGTCCCGATATTTCTCGACCATCAGGATCGCCGGAAGTTCTGTGCCCTTCTTCGCGACGTCGTCCAGACCCGATCCTGGATCGGTTGGGCTTGGTGTCTGATGGGCAACCACGTCCACCTGTGCTTTACGACCCCGGAACCGAATCTGAGTGACGGGTTGCGTGATCTCTTTGGCCAGTACGCACGCTTCTTCAACTGGAAGTACAGCCAGCCTGATCACCTCTTTCGGTCGAGGTACCACTCGGTGACAGTCACTTCGGATGAGCAACTTCTCGCCGTCATTCGATACGTGGCCCGCAATCCCGTGCGCGCGGGCCTGGTCGAGCATCCCGAAGAATGGGAGTGGTCCAGCTACACGAGCGTGCTTCTCGGCACGAGCGGACCAGTGCCGATCGATGTCCAACATCTTCTCGAGCTCTTTCACAGGCGCCCCCTGCATGCCCGAACGCTCTTGCGCCAGCTGGTGGAACTGCCCGAGCCACACCCCCACGAGTTCCAGCCACGAGCCGGGCACTCCCCGCCGTCGGCCATCGCTCAAGTCATGGAACCGCGCAAAGCGTGCGCGATCCTCATCGAAGAAGGGGGCATGACGGTCGCCGAAGCCTCGCGACTCACGGGAGCATCGGTTGGAGCCATCCGGGCATGGAAACGCAACGGATACGCCCGCGATCAGCGACGACGGTAGTTAACCGTTTCGGTGTCTGACACCAGAACGGTTAACTACTTCCGAGGCTTGTGCGGAGGCCACTGCCGCGGCACGGACGGCGAACCGTCCGCATCGAACGTGCTTGAGAACGTGAACGCCCGAGCCGTCGAACCGTTGCGCTCAAGCAACCGCAGACGCGCCTGCCCTTGCGCCAGCGTCGGCCGCTCACCATCCGCCACCCACCACATCGCAAGAAACACATCCATCCGTGAGAACCAGTCCCGGCGCCGCTTGATGAAGTCCAGATGCACCCCGCTGTAGGTGAACGCCCGAAGCGCCTCCAACGACTCCCACACCGACATGTTGACGATGATGCGGGGATCAAACGGCGACGCGCCCACCACCACGGTGTCGACACGACCCGGCTCATCGACAAGGCGCCAGACAAACCCCGGCGCAGCCTCAGCCAACTGGTTGAGCGGCGCGATCCCCGCCGCAAAGTCGGCGATCATCGGATCATCCAATGGCGCGCGAAGCGTCGCCACATTGATCTCTGCAAGCTGCATACCCCGATCATCGCTGACCGCCGGCCGACAGGCCCACAGGCAACGCAACCGCCGACGGCTGCGGGGCCAACCTCAAGCGCCGCATCGGACCAGCATCCAATATCGGCCTGACGAGCACGGCGGCGCTCCAACCGCCGGACCAGCCACACCCGTGCCGTACGACCGTGCAGGGGGTCACCGACGTGCCACCCACGCGATTTGAGACGATGAGCGCGGTCGATCCCGGGACGACCAGACCACCGTTACGCCCGCTGCGGGACTGCGGGGATCACGCGGCCACCTGATCACGAAGGGATGACACGATGGATGCACGGATCTGGGCCCATCTGTGGCAACGGCCACGCACCCATCGCGAAGTCCTGACCGACCGCCGCGTGAGCTTCCTCGAACTCTTCTACGACCTGATCTACGTGGTCCTGATCGCGAGGGTCGCCGAGTATCTGCACGGCGCCATCACCGGAGAGAAGCTCGCGACCTTCGTCATCCTCTTCGGGCTGCTTTGGATCGGGTGGTACAACGGCACGTTGCTGCACGACGCGCACGGCCGTCCGGACATGCGCAACCGCGCGCTGACCTTCCTCCAGATGTTCGCCATCGCCGCAATGGCGGTGTTCGCACCCACCGCCGATGCCGATGGCGGCACCGGGTTCGCGGTGTCGTACGTCGTGTTTCTCATCCTCTTGACCGCACAATGGGCCGCGGTGACGAACACCGAACGAGACGACCCGCTGTACGGGCCGATCGCGCTGCGCTACACGCGGATGATGGCGCTAATGACCGTTTGGACTGCCGCCTCCATCTTCGTCCCACCCTCGGTCCGACTTTGGATGTGGGCTGCGTTCGTAGCCCAGTTCGTCATCGGCATGGTGATCATGGGTCTCCGACCGGGATCGCCGGCGTCGGGAGAAGCCATGGGCTCCGAATCCTTGCTCGAACGCTTCGGACTCTTCGTCATCATCGTTCTCGGCGAGGTCGTGGCAGGGGTTGTGAACGGAATCGGATCGGTGCACGATCTCACCACGTCGGCGTTCCTGACCGGATTTGCCGGCCTGGCAGTTGCCATCGCTCTGTGGTGGACCTACTTCGACCTGGTGGCGATGCGTCCGGTACGCGAGGCGTTCCGCCCACGCATCCTTTCCAACATCGCTCAGCTGCCGCTGGCGATGGCCATCGCAGGTGTCGGCGGTGCCACGGTCAGTTTGATCGAACACACGGGCCATCCCGATTCGGCGGCGAGTTGGACGTTCTCGGGCTTCCTGTGCCTGGCCATTGTGTCGATCGATTTCCTTGCGTGGCAGTTGCGCGACCGGGCGGCACTCGCCGAGATGCTGCGACCGGCGCTGACCTTCAGTGTGCCGGTTGTCGCACTCGCACTGCTGCTTCCGCTGACTCACCCGTCAGGCCTGGTCTTGGCCAGCCTGTTGGTGGTCGCCATGGCAGTGCAATGGTCCTTCGCGATCCGAGGTTGGTGGCGTACTGCAGAAGGACAAGCGAAATTGGAGAACATCCCGACGGTCTGACCCCAGCGACGCCGGGGTCTGACCTGAGCCGGCGCACCGGACGGCCTCGTCAGGCGACCACCGTGTCGGTGGCCTCCACGATCTCAGCCATCAGCTCCCGCATGTCGCGGTTGGCCTCGAACACCACCACCTGACGCTGCGCCCCGTTGCCGCGCTCCAGCAAGTCGCGCACCCCGTCGAGCTCGTCACGACAGCCCAAGTCGATCGCGTGGTCGGCCACCTCGTCCAGCACACGCCGAACAAGCGCCTTCATCGCGATCCGTTCAAAGCTCGGCAGATCCACAACGTCGGACTTCAATCCGTGGCGAGCAGCAAGCCACCGGTTCTCATCCAACATCTCGTGATGCAACTTGACCGGTGGCTTCCCCGCCTGGAACTCGGTGGCGATCTTGCGAACCAGCGACTGCACAAGCGCGGCGATCCCCGCGGTGTGCTCGACGCGCGTCTGGACATCCATCGCACGGATCTCCACCGTTCCAAGCCGCGGATGGGGTCGCACGTCGTACCACAGGTACGTGTAGTCCTCGATCACGCCCGAGGCGATCTGGAACTGGATGCGGGCCGCATATTCCTGCCAGTCCTCGTAGTACGGCGGGATGCCGACACGCGGAAACGCCCGGAAGATCGGCATGCGCGTTGACGCGAGCCCCGTCGCGTCCCCGCGCCAGTACGGTGAGTTGGCCGACAGGCCCAGCAGCATCGGGCAGTACATGCGCATCCCGTTGGACACCGCGATCGCCGTGTCCGCATCGTCCAACCCCACGTGCACGTGCATGCCGAAGATCAGCTCCTGTCGAGCGACGAACCGCAGGGCGCTGATCAGATCCCGGTACCGCGAACGTTTGGCGATGCGCTGGGCCTCCCACCGCGCAAACGGGTGGGTGCCGGCCGCACCGATTGCATAGCCCTTGGCCGCGGCCCGCATGGACACGTCATGGCGCAGCTCAGACAGCTGGCTGGCAGCGTCGGCGATGGATGTGCACGGATCCGTCGAGATCTCGAGGACCGACTCCATCAACTCCGGCTTGACTTCCCCGCGCTCAGGGCTGCCGAGCATGTCTTCAATGGCGTTGGTCAGATCAAGGGTCTGACCGTCGAGGATCATGAGCTCCTCCTCGACGCCGACCGTGTAGCCACCGGAATTGAAGTTCTGCTCCACGTCGCCCCTGTCTACTCCTGTGCGCGCACTCCGTGCACCGGGTTGCCGGCCGCTTCCCACTGGTAATAGGAGCACGCTGGGCCGAACGCCGCCTCGTAGTTCTCCACACGCGGGTTGCGCCCTACGTCGCGCGCCACCGCGCAGTGGCGAAGCAGGTTCGGGTCGTCGCCTTCCGGCCACACGATCACCAGGTGTGCGGCGGTCAGGTGGGACGCGACAAACGGACAGCCATCCGCCGGGCAGGGCCACGGGTCGGTGCGAACGCAGAACCATCCGCTGTAGTCGATGCCCGAATCATCGGTCCAAAGCTCCTCAGCGGGCGGCTGTTCGATCCGAATGACGCCTGGTTCGATGACACCGATCTGCGGCCGACCCGATGTTGATTCGTCCTCCATGCCACGATCCTAATGATCGCGGGGCCGATCCGGACCTCACCGAATGATCGCGAGTCCGATCCGCCCCATCACCTGACCGCGCGAGCGCACCTCACAACGCCATCCCGACGCGCGACGTGAATCGATTTTGCGCAGGAACGTCAGCTCCATCGTGTCGATCCAACTCATGCTGGTGGTGCCGACGAGGGTTCCGCGCGGAGTCCGGCACACGATTGAATGACGAGCCCGCAATGTCCGAAGCATTCCCACGCGAGCGCGGGCCGGGTTGACCGACAGGATGACGGGAGTGCGATCCAGGGTCGGGCGCACGTAGATGCGAGCGGTGAGCCCGTTCGCGCTGCCCGCCCGACCGACCGCCTGGGTATGCAGCGACCAACATTCGCGCACCTCGCCCATGATGTAGCGGCCATGTCCGTCGGGGCTGTACTGCGCGGTCGCGATGGTGGTCGACCCCCGCCGGATGCGCACGTTCCGGTTGCGAGCGGTGGGGTAGCCCGCCACCTCGGCGACGTCCGTCGACCGGATCCCCCACGTGCGCGCACGCAGCGCGAACCGCAGCCGACGCCGATCGATGACCGCCGGAGGATCGGCGAAGATCGAGACGGAGGACCCTGCGCACTGCAGCTGTGGAGACACGTACACCGCGGTGGGGTCGGTCACCTCGACCGGGACCGTGCGCGCGGCAAACACTGCCGTGCCCGGCTGGTGCACCGCAGGATCGAAGCAGGTGACCGTCCGTGAGCCGGGTGCCACGTCGACGACGTACGGCACGCTCTGGTCGGTGGTCAGGTAGACCTCACCGCGAACATCGTCGATCTGCACGTCGTGCGCCACTGATCCGCTCAGTACGACGCGGACGTGAACGCCATCGGACGCTGCGGCGACTGTGGGCGAGGAAAGTTGTGTGCCCGCGTCGGTGCAGGTGATGACGAGCTCGGCGCTCTGGGCGGTGGCCGGCGCGGCGCCGACGACCGCGGCGGCCAGAAGACCGGCGACGACGACACCTGCGCGGCGGCGCGCACGAGCACCGAAGGGGAGATCAACGATCAGCGACATACCGCAAGCGTACGGAGATGATTATGAGGTTTCTGTATTGATTGCCGAGCGGCGGAGCACACGCTGATCGCCGACCCGGCGGGTCAGTCCCAGCCGGTCCATTTGGGCTGCGATGGCAAGCGCATGTTTGCGTCCGACACCCCACAGGTCGCGCAGTTCTCCGATGCCCCGTGGCCCCTCGGTCAGTACACCGACAGCGGCCGACACGGCGTCGCTGAGGGCGTCTGAGGAGAACCACACGTCCGCCACATGGGTGACGAGGCCGGCGTCGGCGAGTGCCGTAAGCGCGGCCTGGACGTCGCGCTCGCTCATCCCGAGGTCCGCCGCCAGCTGGTGCAGCGACGGCGGCCGGACGCCCGCCCTGACCAACTGGTCCCGCACGCGTTGCCCGTCCACCCCGATGGGCGCCACGGCTCGTGCCGACGTGGCCGCCGCCGGTGCATCGGCGGCGCGGCTGGGCGACGCATGAACGGGCATGGGCGAATCCTCCCCGCGCTCCAAGGCACCCAGTCGGTCACGGACCGCCGGTGAGCGGCCATGCCGCTCGGCAGCCGCATCGACGATCACACCGCCGGCGACGGTACGCCGCTCCGCGGAGCGCAGCACCAGGCGATCACCACGGGCGGCGACAATCGGTCCGTCGAGCCGAAGCTGAACGTACCCGCGCGCACCCGGCGCAATCGCGGTTGCTTCGAGCACGATGCAGGTGGCGCTCACCTCGCTGGTCCCATGGAACACCTGCAGACGACGGCGGCTGGTGAGCGGCCCCGCCTCGTCGGCGAGCCATTCCAGCGCAACATCCACAATTGCAGTCGGCTCCCAGCGGTCATCGGCACGAACGACAACGCTGCCGCGAGGAACCTGGTCACGACCGATGCCGGCCAGGTTGAGCGCCACACGCCCCCCGTCTGCCTGCGGCGCGCCGCTGTCGTGCACCTGAATCTGTCGGACGCGGCCCGCGACGCCCCCGGGGTGAACGGTCACTCGGTCGCCGGTCACGATCGGTGCGCCCCAAAGCGTCCCGGTCACCACGGTGCCGGAACCGTGAACCGTGAACGCGCGGTCAACGAACAAGCGCGCCGCACCGTCGGCACGCCGCCGTGTCACAGCATCGACGAGGGTGTCGAGCGCATCTGACAGCTCGGACAGGCCGATGCCGTTCGGCGCGCTGACCGGGACGATGGGGACCGCGCCGCCCACCAGCTCACGCACCTGTGCCACAGCGCGCGCAGGGTCGGCCAGGTCGCATTTGGTGATCGCCACAACACCCTGGTGCACACCGAGCAGCCGCAGCACCGCCACATGCTCGCGCGTCTGGGGCATCACGCCGTCGTCGGCGGCGACGCACAGCAGGAACGCATCGATGCCACCGGCGCCGGCGACCATGTGTCGCACGAATCGCTCATGACCGGGGACGTCGATCAGACTGACGCTTCGCTCGCCGAGCTGCAGCTGTGCGAAGCCAAGCTCGATGGAGATGCCGCGCGTCTTTTCTTCGGGCAACCGGTCGGTGTCGACACCGGTGAGCGCCATCACCAAGGCCGTCTTCCCGTGATCCACATGCCCGGCCGTGCCGAGCACGATGGCGCTCACGTGCCGCACACCCCCGCCGCCACGTCGGAGAGGTCTCGGTCGTCCATGGCCAGGACGTCCAGTAGCACCTTGCCGTCGGCCACGCGCGCGACGATGGGCGGATCGAGCGCCCGAAGCCGCGCCGCGCAGACGTCCGGGCCCTCGGGTGCGGGGACCGTGACGGCGTAGCTCGCGATCTCTTCAAGCGGCAGGCTGCCGCCACCCACACGGCCGACCGTCGCCACCACCTCGCCGCCGACAGCGCGGGCCAGACGTTGGGCCCGGTCGTGCAGTTCGGCCGCCGTGGAGCCCAGCATCCGAATGGTCGGGATGGTGCGTCGCGTCTGCTGGTCCTGGTGCAGACGAAGGGTGGCGTCCAGGGCCGCCATCGTCAGTTTGTCGGGCCGCAGCGCACGCATGAGCGGATGGCCGGCGCATCGTGCGATCGCGTCGGACGTGCCGACCAGGATGCCGCACTGCGGCCCACCGAGCAGCTTGTCGCCGCTGAATGCGGCCACATCCACACCGGTTGCGATCGCTGTTCGGGCGTCGGGTTCACCGTGGAACACCCAGTCGCCGTCGAGCGCCCCGGAGCCAAGGTCGTCGATCATCATCAGGTCATGCTCGGCCGCAAGGCGCACCAGGTCGGCCAGTGGCGTCGACTCGGTGAACCCCACCACGCGATAGTTGGACGGATGGACGCGCAGAATGGCGCGGGTTTGTGGCGTGATGGCGCGCGCGAAGTCGTCCAGACGGGTCTTGTTCGTGGTGCCGACCTCCACCAGCCTGCACCCGGACGCCGCAAGCACCTCGGGCACCCGGAATCCACCGCCGATCTCGACGAGCTCCCCGCGGGAGACGATGACCTCGCCACCGGCGGCCAGGCTGACGAGCGCAAGCAGGATTCCACCGGCGTTGGTGTTGACCACGCAGGCGGCCGGGGCGCCGGTCAGCGCCCGAAGCGACAGCTGTACGTGGGAGTGCCGTGAGCCGCGGTGGCCGGTCGTGCTGTCCCATTCCAAGGTGGCGTACCCGGCCGCTTCGACGGCCGCGGCGATCGCCGCGTCGGCAAGTGGCGCTCTGCCCAGGTTGGTGTGCAAGATCACGCCGGTCGCGTTGATCGCCCTGCGAAGAGACGGGCTCAGTGCCCGCACCACCTCGTCGTCAAATCCGCCCACCGACGGGTCGTCCCGACGTCGCCGTTCGAGTGTTTGACGGACGGCCGCAACGACAGCGGCCCGCGAATGGTGCTCCAAAGCAGCGGCAATCACCGGCCGGCGAAGCGCCTGGTCAACCGAGGGCAGGCCGCGGCGCGGATCCGGCGTGTCGGCAAGCTCGTCGCTCATTCGTGTGTCCTGATGACCGGTGCGCGCACGGGCCCATTGTGCCAACTCCGAGTCGCCGTGACGGTCCTGTGAAGCAGGACACGCAACCTGCCGTTCGCGACGGGGTGACAACGAGCGCATTGTGGACTACCGTACGTCCATGGCGGAAGTCGAAGCCATGGTCGCGGACATTACGACGCTGCACGTCGATGCGATCGTCAATGCAGCCAACGAGACACTGCTCGGCGGCGGCGGCGTGGACGGTGCGATCCACCGGGCCGCGGGCCCCGGGTTGCTTGAGGAATGCCGCGCGCTGTGCGGCTGCCGAACGGGCCAAGCCAAACACACCGCGGGGCACGGACTGCCGGCGTCCTACGTGATCCACACCGTCGGCCCGGTCTGGCGAGGCGGCGACGCCCGCGACGCGCACCTGCTGGGCTCGTGTTATCGCGAGAGTCTGGCGATCGCCGATGCGCTCGGCGCACAGAGCATCGCGTTTCCCTGCATCAGCACCGGCGTGTACGGCTACCCGGTGCAGGCCGCCGGCCAGGTCGCGGTTGCGGCCGTCCGCGACAGTCTGCAGACCACCACGTCCATCGGTCGCGTCGTGTTCTGCTGCTTTTCGTGGGATGACCATGCCATCTACGAGCAGCTGCTGAGCGACGCCGCGAGCTGACCGTTTCCGGCGGATCGCAGTTAACCGTTTTGGTGTCAGACACCAGAACGGTTAACTGCAAGACGCCGCAGAATGCCGTGACTACGGCGTTTGTGCCACCCGGACGTGGCCGCCGACCCCGCCGCTTCGCCGCGCGATACCATCCCCGTGTCGCGACTGGCGTCATGAGGTGGACGAAACCACCGGGGAGCGACTTCCATCGCCGGACACCGCACGCCTGGGTGCCGGGACTCACACGCCACCACCCGTCCAGGAGGCCACCCGTGCACGAGCCCGCCATCCCCCATCTGACCGCCCAAGATCCGCAGATCGCAGAACTGGTCGAGTCCGAGGCAAAGCGCCAGTTCGAAAAGATCCGGATGATCGCATCCGAGAACTACGTCTCACCTGCGGTACTTGAAGCCACCGGCTCGGTCCTGACCAACAAGTACTCGGAAGGGTACGCAGGCAAGCGCTACTACGAAGGCCAGCAGTTCATCGACCCCATCGAGACGCTCGCCATCGACCGGGCCAAGGCGCTGTTCGGCGTGGAGCACGCCAACGTGCAGCCCTACTCCGGATCGCCGGCGAACCTCGCCATCTACCTCGCACTGCTCCAGCCGGGCGACACCATGATGGGCCTGGCATTGCCGATGGGCGGGCACCTGACACACGGGCACCCGGTGTCGGCCACCGGCAAGTGGTTTCGCTCGGTGCAGTACAGCGTGCGCCGTGAAGACGGACGCATCGACATGGACGAGGTCCGTGACCTGGCGAAGAAGGAACGCCCGAAGCTGATCTTCTGCGGCGGCACCGCGGTACCGCGCACCATCGACTTCCCGGCGTTCGCCGAGATCGCCCGTGAGGTCGGCGCGGTCCTCGCCGCCGACATCGCCCACATCGCCGGCCTGATCGCCGGTGGCGCCCACCCGAGCCCGGCCGGTCACGCCGACATCATCTCCACCACAACCCACAAGACGCTGCGCGGTCCGCGCGGTGCCATGTTGATGTCCACCGAGGAGCACGCCGCGGCCCTTGACCGTGCGGTGTTCCCGGGACTTCAGGGCGGTCCGCACAACCACACCACGGCCGGCATCGCCGTGGCGCTCAAAGAGGCGGCCACGCCGGAGTTCTCCGCATACGCCCACGGCATCGTGGCCAACGCCAAGGCGCTCGCCGAGGCACTCGTTGAGCGCGGCTACGACCTGGTGACCGGCGGCACGGACAACCACCTGATCCTGATCGACCTCACCAACAAGGGCGTGGCCGGAAAGCCCGCCGCCCAGGCGCTCGACAAGGCCGGCATCGAGCTCAACTACAACTCGGTGCCGTTCGATACGCGCAAGCCGTTCGACCCCTCGGGCCTGCGCCTCGGCGCAAGTTCGATCACCACGCGCGGACTGACGCCGGATCAGATGCCCCAGGTCGCCGCATGGATCGACGGCGCCGTCGGAGCGATCGACGACGAGGTCAAGCTCGCCGCGATCGCCGGCGAGGTGAAGGACCTGCTCGCCGCCTACCCGATGCCCGGCTGGGCGCCGACGCCCGCCTGATGCAGGTTCGGCTCACCGTCTGTCGACCACGGTCGCGGACGGTGAGCCGCCGCGTACCGCCTGTTTGACAGGCTTGTGGATGTTCTGCGGCACAAGATGCACGCGCCGGGTCCCGTCGCGACCTGTCGGCTTTTCTTCCCCGTTCCTGAGCCTATGGTTGGGCCACTGACACAGGAAAGGGGTTCGCAATGATCTGGAGTCGGATTGTCGACAAGACGCCCAGTGTTGACGTTGACCGTTTCGCAGATGTGACGCGCCGCGCGTTGAGCGACAAGAAGACGCGCGACGCGTTCGCACAGACCGTCGCCCAGGGTCGCGCCACCTACGCCCGGTTCGCCCACGAGGATGCGAAGAGCGGATTGGCGAAGCTCGCTCGCGATGCGAAAGCGCAGGAAGACGTGGGTGCACTGGTGCGCTCGGTCGCGCAAACGATTGACACCAGCCTGACACGACGCTCCAACCGTTCGCTGTTGCGCCGGGTCGGAGTGCTGTCTGCGGTGGCAGTGGCCATTGGCGCCGTCGTTGCACGCCGTCGGCGCAAGAATGCACAGTCGATTGTGGTCGTCGAGGAGCACACTGAAGAAGTGACGGAGCCGCTCAACGGTGCTGTCACCAGTACCGAGCGTTCGATCCGAATCTGAGTCTCAGGCCACCGCCGATGCCAAATCGATTCGTGACTGCCACGCTGCTCGTGCTGCGCCCACTCGTCGAAGCTCCGGCGAGTTGGGTACTGGCGCGACGTTGGAAGGTACGGCGCAAAACCGCACGCAAGATCACGCGTCTCGGGTTCACCGGATTGCAGCTGCTGCAGACGGTCCGCCGCACGACCCGCGGTTTGTGACGATGGCGAAGCGGTTGCATTGGTGGTGCCCGTGACACCGACGATGATCGAGTGTCACACGGTCGCAACACCCGTCGTTGATCCGGACCCGCGTTGAACGAACCCGTTGCCAAGGACACCGAGCAGCCCGGGCGCGCGCGTGAGGTGCGCAGGGCTGCGCTGTCCGGGCTTGTCTGTGCCCCTTGTGTGCTTGCGAACCTCATCGTGCTTGGAACGTTTGCAGCAATCGGTTCGGCCGTGAATGGCGCCTGGGTGGCGACCGGGGTCTTCGCCGCAGCGGCCATCGCCGTGGTGATCGTCAGGCGGCGCGTGCGTTCCAAGGCCATGGCATGCGGCACCGGTTGCTGAGCGTCCGGCGACCCGCAAACCGTGACGCGCGCCGCGGCGCACGACGCTAGGGAGTCGGCGCACCTGCGATGGAGCCGTCGGCCGCGATGCGCGCGCCACGCCCACCGAGGTCCTGCGCAGTGAGTGCCCGCACCTTCGCGACCGAGGTTCCGCCCGGCACCGGCACACCGCGTCCCACGAGCCTGATCGGGCGCAACTTTCCGCCGACCAGGTGCCCGTCCGGCGCCAGGGTGACCGACAAGACGCCGCTTTGGCCGCTCACACCGCTGATGTTGAACACCGCGTAGCCCATGAAGTTGCCCATGCTGTAGGCGATCAGTCGTCCCTTGTAGAGCTCCATCGCGCGCATCACGTGGGGGCCATGCCCGACCACCAGGTCCGCACCCGCGTCGACCATCGCGCGTGCGAAGGCCGTCGGGTTGCCGCGGTTTTCGCCCAGGAAGATCTCACGGCGAAAAGTCAGGTGCTGTGCGGTTCGCCCCTCGGCGCCGCTATGCATGGTGACGATCACGACCCCGGCGTGCGCAGCAGCCTCGGCAACAAGCGCCCGAGCCGCCGGCAGATTCAAGATCGTGTTCTGGTTCTTGCGCTCGAATCCGAAGCCGATGACCGCCACCGTGCCGCCGGCTGTTTGCATGTAGGCGATCGACCCCGGCCAGCCGGTATGGCGCACCCCGACGCGGTTGAGGTTGGCACGCGTCTGGCGACGACCGATCAGGCCGAAATCGTCGATGTGGTTGTTTGCGACGTTCACCACGTCGATGCCAGCCTTGGGCAGCCACTGGGCGTAGCTCGACGGGGTACGGAAGGCGAAGCAGTACGGTCCGGACGACGGCCCGCACTTGGATCGACCGCTGCTTGCGAGCGTGCCTTCCAAGTTCGCCATCACGATGTCGCCGACAAGGAGCGGCTTGACCCGCGTGAACAGCGATCGTCCACCGTCGCTGGGAAGACCATACGGTCGACTGCCCATCACCAGGTCGCCCACCGCCGTGACGGTTAGATCGCGCGTCAACTGGATCGGCGTGCCTGCAGGTGGCGGTGGCGTCACTGTCGTGCTCGCCACCACGCGCGCCGGTGCCACAGCCGCCACGATCATCGCAATGACGATCGCGGATGTGCAACGGCGCCCGCGTGTGGTCACGCAAACCATGCGCGCCATACTTGCAGACGAACACTGCGCCACGGAACGGCCTACTGCGCTGCCGCTTCCGCGATTGTGCCGTCGGCAGTCATCGTCACACCGCTCACATCGAGGTCAGCGGCCGTCAGCGCACGCACAGTGGCGACCGACTGCCCGCCCGGAGCCGGCACGCCCTTGCCGTACAGCCCCAGCGACGTGAGCTTGCCGCCAAGCAGACGACCGTCCGTGGCAAGTCGCACGCGAAGCACACCGCTCTGGCCGCTCGGCCCGCTCAGGTTGAACGTGGCGTATCCCATGAAGTTGCCGAGGCTGTACGCGATCAGCCGTCCCTTCCGCACCTCCATCGCACGCATCACGTGCGGACCGTGACCGACGACCAGGTCAGCGCCGGCATCCACCATGGCGCGGGCGAACTGCACGGGGTTGCCCCGGTTCTCACCCAGGAACATCTCCGTCTGGAAGGTCAGGTGCTGCGCGGAGCTGCCCTCGGCGCCGACGTGCATCGTCACGATGACGACTCCGGCGTGCCGGGCAGCCTCCTCCACGATCGCGCGGGCCCGATCCAGATCAAGGAGCGAGTTCATCTGCTGGTTGAACCCGAAACCGATGGCCGCCACCGTGCCACCGGCCCGTTGCATGTAGGTGATCGTTCCTTCCGGCTGGCCCGCCGCGGCGATCCCGGCGTCGTGCAGCACCGTGTGCGTTTGCTGACGTGCAGCCTCGCCGAAGTCGGCCGAGTGGTTGTTGGCCAAGTTGACGAGCGTGATGCCGCCCTCGCGCAGCCACCGCACGTACCCGGGCGGGGTCTGGAACGCGTAACAGTTGGTCGACGGGGTGTCACCGCACTTTGACGCGCCACCGGTCGAGAGGGTGCCCTCCAGGTTCGCCATCACGACGTCACCGACCAGGAGCGACTTGACCGACGAAAACAGCGACGCTCCACCGTCGCTCGGCAGCCCGTACGGGGAAGCCCCCATCACCAGATCGCCAACCGCGGCGACCTCGATCTCACGCGTGAGCGCGATTGGGGTGCCCTTGGCCGGCGGGGGCGTGACCCCAAGTGGCGCTGTGACGGTCGCCGTGGTCGCCTCACCGACCGAGCCCCCACGCGTGAGCAGGCTCGCGGTGAGCATCGCGACGACGGCGATGAACGCCGCTGCGCCGAGCCTTCGCAGCCGAACCCGCGCTCGACTTGGCCGCCTGCGCCGCGCAGTGGACCGTGGCGGAGGCCTGCCGGTGGAGCGACTCGACGACCGCGGCGACGTTGGGGCGCGCGTTTGGCGAGCTCGGCCAGCGCCCCGCGGTGGCGGTCGCCGCCCGCTCATCTCATCGATCCCGCGTGGTCGCCCATGTCCATACGAACGGTATTGCCCGAACCGGCCGGCAGGGTTCATACCGGCGACCGAAATGACGCACGTTGCGGACTTCGTGGCGCCTTAGAGACCGAGCTCCGCGGCGTGTGGAGTCAACGCAGCGATCATGAATGCGATGTGATCGTCGAGCGGACGCCCGATCTCATCGGCGCCATCGGTGATGTCCTCGCGACTGACGTTCGCGGCGAACCGCTTGTCCTTGAGCTTCTTCTTCACCGACTTCGGCTCCATGCCCATCAGCTTGTCCGGCCGCATCAAGGCGCACGCATGGATGAACCCCGCCAGTTCGTCACACGCGAACAGGTGATGTTCCAGGGCCGTCTCGCGCGCCACGCCGGTGTGATTTGCGTGGCTCAGGATCGCTCGCCGAAACCAGGCCGGGTAGCCGAGCTGGGCAAGCACCGGCTCCCCGGCGCTCGGGTGCTGTTCGAGCGTTGGATGGCGCTCCCAGTCGAAGTCATGCAACAGGCCCACCACGCCCCAGGCGTCCACGTCCTCGCCACACTCGGCGGCGTAGGCGCGCATCGCAATCTCAACTGCACGGCAGTGACGGCGAAGCGCGTCGTTGGCGATCCAGTCCTCGAGGAGCGCCTGGGCGCTCGCGCGGTCGCGGGCAAGGTCATCCGGAGTGCTCATCGTCCGAGCGTACTTGACCGGCCGCTCACCGGATGCGTGAGCGCACCTGACAGGCGTCGGCCGTCTGGGATGGCGGTTCTGCCACAATCGCGCCATGAACAACGACCCGGATACCGTCATCGACATGCCAATGCCAGGCAAACACCGCCGCTCGCCGGCGACGCTGGTGGTCTGGATCATCGTCGCACTCATCCTCGGGCGCATCGCGTTGCAGGTGGGGGCGGAGATCACGGTCAAGTCGGCGTTCTATGACGGAATCGGCATCGCCGACGTCTATGCGAAGCGCTGGCACACCAACGTGTGGCTCGGCGTGGTCGGCATTCTCACCGCCCTCGTGTTCGCCATTCCCATGCTGCTTGCGTGGCGCGTCCCCAAGGCACGTCGCGCCGCCAAGTCCGGTGCGGTGGACGTTCCGCTTCACCAGTGGCTGATCGCGCGTCTGGGTGCAAACGCCGGCGCATTGAAGTCCCTCGGCGGGAACCGAACGCTTCCGCTGGTCCTGTTTCTGCTGGCGTTCGGCATGTTCGCGGCCACGATGATCAGCCAGTTCGTCGCGATGCGCGACCAACTGTTCGCGCTGTTCAACGCGACGTCGTTCGGCGCGAAGGATCCGGTCTTCCAGAAGGACATCGGGTTCTACGTGTTCGATCAGCCGGCCATCGTCGGGCTGCTCGCCATCATCACCGCAGGGCTCGTGTTCGCGCTCATCAGCACCGCAGCCGCCGGCGCGGTTCGCTGGCTGACCCTGGTCGGCGGCGGTTACCACCGCTCGGCGCAACTGGTCGTCACTCGCGTGCGTGCGCTCCTGTTGATCATCGGCGGGCTGCTCGTCATCGCGCTCGGCATTCGGTACTGGTTCGGCCGCTACGCCCTCGTCATCGGAGGTGACCAACTGGTCGCCGGCGCCGGCAAAGCCACGCGAAGCATCGACATCCCCGCCAGAGGCATCGCCACGGTGGTCATCGTGCTCATCGGTGTGTGCGTGGTGGCAAGCGCAATTCCGGCAGTGCGCCGGGCGCTCGGCAATCTGAGCCGACGGCAGGTGCTGCTCGCAGTCGGAGGCGTCTGGGCGATCCTGGCGGTCATCCTGACCGTCGTTGCGTCACCGATGTTCCTGGTGCTGTTGCTTCCCGCCGCCGCGCTGCTCGCCTTCGGCCTGGGCCGTGGCGGTATCCAAAGCAGCGACCTGGCCCACCGCGCACCGTCCACCGCACTCCCGGTCGCCGCCTTCGCCACCTGTGCGCTGATGGCGATCCTCGGACCGGTTGGCGCCGCGATCAACGACGCCGTCGTGCTGCGCGGCACGCGGCTGCAGGTCGAACGCCCGAACATCACCGCAACGTTGGAGGCGACGCGAGCCGCGACCGGCCTTGCATCGGCGCAGATCGTGGACGCGCCGTACAAGCGCGCCGCGGTCACACAGCAGGCGATCGCCGCCGCTCCGGCATCGGTCGGCAGCATCCGCTTCCTGGACATCCCGCCGACCGGCGAGGCCTGTTCACGCCTGCAGAGCTTCAACCAGTTCTACCGCTGCCAGGACGTCGACGTGGACCGCTACACCCTGGACGGCAAGCGGCGGACCGTCTTCAGCATCGGGCGTGAGATCGACTACTCCAAGCTGACCGACTTCCAGCGACGGCACTTCACCTACACGCACGGCTATGGCCTTGTGCTCGCGCCGGTCAACGAGATCGAGCGCAACACCGGCCGTCCCCTGTGGGCCGCGGGCGGCATCCCACAGCGCGGCTTGACGTTCGAAGGTGACAACGGCGCCATCTACTTCGGCGCGCAATCCGACATGCCGTGGTCGATCGTCAACACCCGACAGTCGGTCTTCAACCGCCTCGACAGCACCAAGCCCGTGACATGGTCGGGCGACACCGCGGTTCGCATCGGCTCCGGCTGGCGACGTCTCGCCATCACTCAGTACCTTGGCGGACTTCCCTACATCGGCGGTGGCCGCAAGGTGTGGAACGCCACCGGCGGCGACCCGGCGGATGAGAATTCCGGGCTGCTGCTGTACCGGGACATCACCTCCCGTCTCAAGGAGATCGCTCCGTTCCTGACGATCGACGAGGACCCGTACTTCGTGGCCGAAGAGGGACGCCTGTTTGTCATGGCGCCCGTCTACGCCTCCACCGACCAGTACCCGTACGCGGTCGCCTTCTCGGGCGGGGTCCGCTACATCCGCCAGTCGGCGATGGCTGTGATGGACGCGTACTCCGGCGAGACGCACCTGTACGTGCTGGATGACGCAGAGCCGATCACGAAGGCGTGGCGGGCGGTGTACCCGAACCTGTTCACCCCCGGCGACAAGCTTCCGCAGTCGTTGCGCAAGCACCTTCGCCTCGGGGAGACTGGCCTGAACGTGGTGGCCGAAGCCACGCAACGGTTCCACGTGACCGACACGGACGCCTTCTACAACGGTGACGAGGCATGGGCACCCACGGAAGAGGCATACGGGCCCGGCGTCCAGGGTGAGAGCATCGTGTCGCCGATCCGCTACACCTACGCGGTCCTTCCCGGCGACACCGAGGAGCGCTTCGTCGCGGTGCAGTCGTACAAACCGGCGGTCAGCGGTCGCGGCATCGGCTTCTCCGGATGGCTCGCCGTGATCAACGATCCGGATGATGCGAAGGGCGCGCAGTTCGGCCGCACCATCCTGCTGCGTTTCCGAAACGACCAGACCGATCCGCTCGATTCCCTCGACACCTTCACCGGCAACGTTGCGAAGAACGAATCGCTGTCCAGCGAGATCGGCATTCGCAAGGACTCGGTCGTTCGCGGCAACACGATCGTGGTGCCCGTTGGCAACGGGTTGTTGTACGTCCAGCCCCTGTATCTGGATTCGACGAACGATTCACTTCCGACCCTCTGGAAGGTGATCGTGAGCTTCGGCGACGGCCAGGTGTTCTCGGCGCCGACATTTGCGCAGGCGCTCGATCTGGCCCTTGGCGGCAGCGGTGAAGCACCGATCGTCACGCCGACCGAGCCGTCGACCGGTGGTTCGTCGGCGACCATCAGCCAGCTGGTGCAGCAGGCGAGCGCCGAGTTCGACGCCTACCAGAAGGCGTTCGGCGCCGGAGACTTCGAGGCCGCGGCCAAGCACCTGAAGGCCTTCCGCACCGCACTCGCCCGGGCCAAAGCGCTCGCGGATCGAGCGGGGGCGAAACCGTAGCGACGCAGTGACACAATGAGGGATGGCGGGGCGGGTGCGATGCACCCGCCCGACCATCAAAGGAGGAGTCATGATCTCCCGTCGCCTCGCACGCTCATGCGTCATCGTCGTCGGA
The DNA here is from genome assembly GCA_937871165.1 of uncultured Actinomycetes bacterium. Lineage (GTDB taxonomy): Bacteria > Actinomycetota > Thermoleophilia > Miltoncostaeales > Miltoncostaeaceae > CALMEC01. The sequence continues at coordinate 27,736 of CALMXK010000170.1, read as the reverse complement.
GCCCTTGGACTCGCGGTCGGATGCGGGGACTCGTCGCCGAGCGGGTCGACCACGACACCGACGACCACCACTCCCACGACACCCGCCTTGGAGCAGCCGGCGATCTGGCCGGCGGTGGATGTGCAGTTCGCAAGTCCGGAGCTGGCAGCTGAGGACTTCGTCACCAACGCGCTCGACGTGCCGGTGAGCCTCGGCGCCTTCCAGGCAGGCGACGCCCGAAGCGGCGAGATCGCGCTGCAGTTCATGGGCGAGGGCGGCAGCGGACCGCCGATTGTGCGCAGCACACTGCTGCTTCGTCAGCTCGGCTCAACCGGTTCGTGGTACCTGATCGGCGCCGCGAACGACAACGCCTCGATCACCGTCCCGGCCGCCGGAGCGACCGTGCCCGCCGGACCGGTGACGGTGCGCGGCACGGCCCGAGGCTTCGAAGGCGCGGTGAACGTGACGGCGTTCGTCGCGGGCGACGCGGGGACCGAACTCGACACCGCCCTTGCCATGGGCGGCTCGCTCGCCACACCGAAGCCGTACACCGTGACGCTCGACTTGAGCGCCGCCCACCCCGGCGACACCGTTGTCATCCTGGTTCGCGGGGGCGTGGGACTTGAGACCGACTCGGGCGAGGTCGGCGCCATCCCGGTGGTGATCGCCCCGTAGCCGCGCGGCGGACCTGAGCGGGAGTGGAGGGGCTCCCTCGAACCCCTCCACCGATCGTCAGTCCTTGTACGGGTCCGCGACCCCCGGTCCCGCCATTGCGACCCCGATCGGGGTCAACCGGTGCAGAACCCGCACCGACGTGTCGTGCCAGCCGAGCACCTGGTCCAGCCGCTTGTACGCCGCGGGCGCCTCGTCGGCCCCGCCGCCACGCAACTCGATGCCCTTGCGCGCCAGCTCGTCGGTGACCTTCGTGTAGTCGATTGCTCCCGGCGAGACCTGACGCATCGACTTGTTGAGCCGTGCGTCCGGGTGCTCCGGGCAGTGTGGCGTCGCTCCCTCCTTGATGGCGGCGTGGTACTGCCCACCGGTCATCCAGAAGTCACAGTCGCGCACACCGCAGGAGCGAACCGAACGGACCTTGCCAGCCGCCTTGGTACGCGACATGGCACGGCCCGCGCCGTGCACCGTCGAGTACATCAGCGACGCCGCCTGCGCACCGTCGACACCCTCGATGATCACCGCGTCCTCACCCATGGAGGCGCCCACGAAGCCGCGCTGACCCGGCCACGCCGGAGTCGCTCCCTTGCGCACCACCCACATCGACTGCCCGTTGTGCTCCTCCTTCCATGCGTAGTTGTGGTGGTTCTCGACCGTATCGATGACGTCGGCTCCGAGGATCCGGCGCACCTGGTCGCACACGATCTGACGCCCGGCGCGGGCGTAGTCACCCGCAAGCGTCATCGCAGCGATGTAGTCCTGCCCAAGCTGGCTGTCGACGTGGAAGAGCACCGGCGGGCTGTCCATCTCCCCGTCGGTTGCGCGATCGGTGAACCGCTTGCCTTCCGCAAGTGACAGGAACCCGGACGCGGTACGGTGGCCGAAGCCACGCGACCCGAAGTGCACGCCCACCCACACCAGTCCATCTTCGTCGCTGAAGATGTCCACGTAGTGGTTGCCCGAGCCGACGGTCGAGAGTTGCTTGGCCGCCAGGTCCGTCATCTGCCGCTGTCCCCCGACGGGGCTCTGGGCGATGGCCTCGAGTACCGCGTGGTCCACCTGCGCGTTTGCCTGACGGCCGACGCCGAACGACACGGTGGCGCAGACCTGGTCCATGATGGCGCGCATGTCGGTACGGATGTCGTCGGCGTTCAGGGCGAGACGGATGGCGGTGTTGCCGCAGCCGATGTCGTACCCGACGCCGGACGGGCTGATGTGCTCGGTGTAGGCGACCACGCCGCCGATCGGCTGGCTGTAGCCCACGTGTCCGTCTGCGCACAGTGCGCCGCGGGCGTCGTCGGTGGCCTGCACGCAGCGCATGAGCTGCTCCACGGTACGGTCGTCGTGATCGCCAACTACGACGATCGGGATGTCCTGAATGTCACTCACTGTCCTCACATTCCTTCGTGTACATGATGATGCGCACGACCGGTCGGCCGCACGCGGGATGCGCCGCCGCGGCCACCGACAGACCTGGCGGTCAGTCGGACGGTGAGACGAGCAGTGCCTAGGTCAGTTGCCGGGCAGCAGACGGCGACGAGAACGTTTTCCGCTCTCGAGTCGCATACGTGTCTGTGCGCCGGATCACCATAGGACGCGGGAGGGTAGCACCGGCCAGTGCGCGTGTCGAGCGGCGCTTTGGAGCCGTGTGGCGCTACCCCCGCTCGCGCGCGTCGGCGGCCATCGCCGCCTCGATGCTCTGGCGCGCCGCGCGGATGTGGCGGCGGATGAGTAGCTCCGCCAGCTCGCCGTCGCGGGCCTCGATGGCATCCAGGATGTTGCTGTGCTCCTTGAGCGCACGCAACGGGCGGTGCTCCAGGTGACTTGAGCGGTAGCGAAACATCTGCACGCGGTGTGAGAGCTGATCCACCATGGCGATCAGCTCGGCGTTGCCGCTGCCCTCCACGATGCGGAAGTGGAAGTCGGCGGGACCGGCCTCCTGGAAGTAGCCGGTGTCGGCCTGCACGTCCTCGCGCTGCTCGTGTTCTTCGAGCAGGTGACGAACCTTGGCGATGTCCTCGTCGGCCATCGACTGCGCGGCCAGTCGGCCGGCCATGCCTTCGAGCGCTTCGCGCACGTCGTAGAGCGCGATCAGCTCGGCCTGTCCCACCTCCGCGACGCGCGCGCCCTGACGCGGGCGGCGTTCCACCAGACGCATTCCCTCCAACCGGTGCAGGGCCTCGCGCATCGACCCGCGGCCGACGCCGAACCGCAGCGCGAGTTCCGGCTCGCTCAGCTTGTCGCCGGGAGCAAGCTCACCGGTGAAGATCGCACGCTGCAGCAGCTCCGTCAGCTGATCCGCCCGGGTGCGGTCATCCGACGGGTCGGGCGTGGAGTTGTCGACACTTTCTGGCACGAGTTGCCAGTTTGCCCACTGTTGCATCCGGAATCAAGCAAAAGTGTCGACACTTCGATATCGTGCCGGTGATATGGGGACCTCAGACGATTCGCGCACCAACGTGTCCGGAATCGACATCAAGCGCGTCTACGACGCGAGCGATGTCGCCGATCTGGACCTGACCGAACGCCTTGGCGAGCCGGGGGCGTTCCCGTTCACGCGCGGCGTGCACGACACCATGTACCGCAAGCGTCCGTGGACCATGCGCCAGTACGCCGGGTTCGCCACCGCCGAGGAGACCAACGAGCGGTTTCGCTATCTGCTTGAGCACGGTGCGCCCGGCCTCTCGATGGCCTTCGACCTGCCGACGCAGCTCGGCATGGACAGCGACGATCCACGCGCACTCGGCGAGGTCGGCAGGGTGGGCGTCGCCATCGACTCCATCGAGGACATGCAACGCGTCTTCAACGGCATCGACATGGGCAAGGTCTCCACCAGCATGACGATCAACGCTCCGGCGTGCGTGTTGCTGCTGCTCTACCAACTGGTGGCCGAGGAGCAGGGGGCCGAGACCGTCGAGCTTCGCGGCACAATCCAAAACGATGTGCTCAAGGAGTACATCGCGCGCGGCAACTACATCTTCCCGCCCGAGCAGTCGATGCGGCTGACCGTCGACACCTTCGCCTACTGCAAGGCCGAGGTGCCCAACTGGAACACGATCTCCATCAGCGGGTACCACATCCGCGAAGCCGGCTCCACTGCCGTGCAGGAGATCGCCTTCACTCTGGCCAACGGCATCGCATACGTGCAGGCGGCCATGGACGCGGGCCTCGCGGTCGACGAGTTCGGCCCACGCCTGTCGTTCTTCTTCAACGCGCACAACGACCTGTTCGAAGAGGTCGCCAAGTTCCGCGCGGCACGGCGCATGTGGTCGACGATCATGCGCGACCGGTTCGGCGCCACCAACGAACGCGCCATGGCCCTGCGCTTCCACTCGCAGACAGGCGGGTCCACCCTCACCGCCCAGCAACCCGAGAACAACATCGTGCGCGTGGCGATCCAGGTGCTCTCGGCAGCACTCGGCGGCGCCCAGTCGGTGCACGCCAACGGCTTCGACGAGGCGCTCGCGCTGCCCACCGAGCGTGCCGCCAAGCTCGCGCTTCGCACACAGCAGACCATCGCCGCCGAAAGCGGCATTCGCGACACGGTCGACCCGCTCGGCGGCAGCTGGTACATCGAAGCGCTGACGGCCGAGCTCGAGACGCGCGCCACGGAGCTGATCGCCGAGATCGATCGTCAGGGTGGCGCAGTCCGCTGCATCGAGATGATGCAGGAGCAGATCCACGACGCCGCCTACGAGCACGAGCAGCTCGTGACCTCGGGTGAGCGTCCGATCGTCGGCATCAACGTCTACCGCGAAAACGACGAGGTGCAGCCGGAGATCCTCAAAGTGGATCCGGACGTGGAGCGCGCACAGGTCGCCCGCCTGGTGGAGCTCCGCGCACGTCGCGACAACGCGGCCGTGGAGCGCCACCTGGCCGAGGTCCGTGAGACCGCACGCGGCGACGGCAATCTGCTGTACCCGATCCGCGAGGCCCTTCGCGCCCGCGCCACGATCGGCGAGGTGTGCAACGTGCTCCGCGACGAGTGGGGCGAATACGACCGCGTGAGGAGCGGACACTGAGCGAGGACAAGCGCGCGCGCCTTGAGCGCCTGCATCACGAAGCGGTCCACGCCGGCTCCCAGGCCGCAGTCGACCGCCAGCACGCCCGCGGCAAGAAGACCGCCCGCGAACGCATCGACCTGCTGCTCGATCCCGGTTCGTTCGAGGAGCTCGACGTCTTCACCCGCCACCGCGCCCACGGCTTCGGCCTTGAGGACACGCGCCCGTGGGGCGACGGCGTGGTCACCGGCCACGGCACCATCGACGGCCGCCACGTGTGCGTGTTCAGCCAGGACTTCACCGTCTTTGGCGGCAGCCTGGGTGAGGTGTTCGCCGAGAAGATCTGCAAGGTGATGGATCTGGCCGAGCGCATGGGTTGCCCGGTGATCGGCATCAACGACTCCGGTGGCGCGCGCATCCAGGAAGGCGTGGTGAGCCTCGGCGGCTACGCCGACATCTTCTACCGCAACGTTCGCGCCAGCGGCGTCGTTCCACAGATCAGCGTGATCATGGGTCCCTGCGCCGGCGGCGCGGTGTACAGCCCGGCGATCACCGACTTCATCTTCATGGTGAAGGAAACCAGCCACATGTTCATCACCGGACCGGAGGTCATCAAGACCGTCACCGGTGAGGACGTCACGTTCGAAGAGCTTGGCGGAGCGGTCGCTCACGCGACCAAGTCCGGGGTGGCGCACTTCGCCACTGAAAGCGAAGACGAGTGCATCGGAATGGTGCGCGAGCTCCTGTCGTTCATTCCCCAGAACAACCTGGAGTCCCCGCCATACGAGGCACCTGACGACACCCCGGACCGCCAAGACCCCGCGCTCGCCACCATCGTGCCCGAGCAGCCGACCAAGCCGTACGACATGCGCACCGTCGTGCGCGCCATCGTCGACGACGAGTACTTCTTCGAAGTTGCTCCGATGTACGCCCAGAATCTGATCGTCGGCTTCGCCCGTCTGAACGGGCATTCGGTCGGCATCGTCGGCAACCAGCCGCAGGCCCTCGCCGGCGTGCTCGACATCGACGCGTCGATCAAAGGCGCGCGCTTCGTGCGTTTCTGCGACGCGTTCAACATCCCGCTGCTCGTGTTCGAGGATGTGCCGGGCTTCCTTCCCGGCACCGACCAGGAGCACGGAGGCATCATCCTGCACGGCGCCAAACTGCTGTACGCCTTCGCCGAGGCGACCGTGCCGAAGCTCACGATCATCACCCGCAAGGCGTACGGCGGTGCCTACGACGTGATGAACTCCAAGCACATCGGCGCGGACTTCAACGCGGCGTGGCCGACGGCGGAGATCGCGGTGATGGGTGCCGAGGGTGCCGTCAACATCATCTTCCGCAAGGAGATCGCCGCGGCCGAGGCCGCTGGAGAGGATCCGGCCGTCAAGCGCGCGGAGCTGATCGCCGACTACACCGAGCGCTTCTCCAACCCGTACCTCGCGGCCGAGCGCGGCTACGTGGACGACGTGATCAACCCGGAGGAGACCCGGCCGTGGCTCATCAAGGCGCTTGAGCTGTCGCTCTCCAAGCGTCAGCCGGGGCCGAAGCGCAAGCACGGGAACATTCCGCTGTGAGTGAAGCCGTCCACATCGGCGGTGATCCCACCGACGAGGAGGCTGCGGCGATCGTCGCAGCGGTCAGCGCGTTCATGTCGGGTGGGGCGGAACGCGGAGATCCGCGGCCGGCGGTGTACCGCTCGCCGTGGCGGATCGCCGCATTGCAGCAGGCCGCCGACCGGGCGCCGCTGCTGTACGCCGACTCGGCGGCAACTCGCAAGGCAGGCAGATAACGAATGGGTGGAGGACGCGTGTTTTCGAAGGTGCTTGTCGCCAACCGTGGCGAGATCGCAATCCGTGTGTTTCGCACCCTGCGCGAGATGGGGATCGCCTCGGTCGCCGTCTACAGCGAGACCGACCGCGACGCGTTGTTTGTCGGCCACGCCGACGAGGCCTATCTGATCGGTCCCGGACCGGCGACCCAGAGCTACCTCAAGATCGACACGATCATCGAGACCGCCCAGCGCGCCGGTGCGGACGCGATCCATCCCGGCTACGGGTTCCTTGCGGAGAACGCGCCGTTTGCACGTGCATGTGCCGACGCCGGCATCGTCTTCATCGGTCCGCCGCCGGAGGCCATCGACGCGATGGGATCCAAGATCGGCGCGCGTGCGCTGATGCATGACGCGGGCGTGCCGATCGTGCCCGGTGTTCGCGAGGCGGTCGACACCATCGACGATGCGCGCGCGATCGCCGACGCCATCGGCTTCCCGGTTGCGGTCAAGGCCGCCGCCGGTGGTGGCGGCAAGGGCTTTCGCGTGGCACTCACCGAGGCGGAGCTCGAGGACGCGTTCGAGGGGGCGCGCCGCGAGGCCGAGAAGTTTTTCGCCGACTCGGTGGTGTACCTGGAGCGGTATCTGCCCCACCCGCGCCACGTCGAGATCCAGATCCTGGCCGACGCGCACGGCAACGCCATCCATTTGGGTGAGCGCGACTGCTCGGTGCAGCGGCGCCATCAGAAGCTGGTCGAGGAGACCCCGAGCCCGGTCGTGTCGGACGACCTTCGCCGACGCATGGGTGAGGCGTCGGTGCGCGCAGCCGTGGCGGTCGGTTACCGCTCGGCCGGCACGTGCGAGTACCTCGTCTCGGGCGAGGACTTCTTCTTCCTGGAGATGAACACGCGCATCCAGGTGGAGCACACGGTCACGGAGATGGTGACCGGCATCGACCTGATCCGCGAGCAGATCCGCATCGCCGCTGGCGAGGCGATGTCCGTGGCCCAGGACCAAGTCGCCGCGCGTGGCCATGCGTTCGAGTGCCGCATCAACGCCGAGGACGCCTCCCACAAGTTCCTGCCGACACCCGGCCCCGTGACCGCCTACCGCGAGCCGTCAGGCCCCGGCGTGCGGGTGGACTCTGGCGTGGCGGCGGGGTCGGTGATCGCCGACATCTACGACCCGATGGTGGCGAAGCTGATCGTCTGGGACGTGGATCGCGAGTCGGCGCGCAAGCGCATGTTGCGTGCGCTGCGGGAGTTCACGTTCGAGGGCACCACCACGCTGATCCCGTTCCACATCTGGCTGCTTGAGCAGCAGGAGTTCATCGACGGTGGCGCGTGCCACGACGCGCTCGAGGCCATGAGCGAGTCACCGACCCCGCTCGGCGACGCCCCTGCCCCCGCCGCGACTGAGGGTGTCGATGCGGTGGAGCTGGTAGAGCGTGCGGTGACGGCCGAGGTGAACGGCAAGCGGTTCGACGTCAAGTTGTTCCTCGACCCGTCCACCCTTGGTGCCGCCGCACCGGCCAAGAAGAAGCGCGAGAAGCGTGCCGGCTCCGCGGGTGGCGTCGCAAGCGGCGACACCGTGGTGACTCCGATGCAGGGCACGGTGTTCAAGGTGCCGGTGGCGGTGGGTCAGACGGTGGCTGTCGGTGACGTGCTGGTGATCGTGGAAGCCATGAAGATGGAGAACGAGATCACGGCCCATCAGGCCGGCGTGGTGAAGGAGCTGCTGGTGGCCGAAGGCGATTCGGTCACGCCGGGACAGGCGTTGGCGAAGGTTGTCGCCGACGAGGCGTAATCGCATTTTGTCCCTCTGGTGCCGGGCACCACATACACAATTCATACCGTTTTCATACCGAGGGCCGCGCGACAAGCTCTCCCGACGACAGGACCCCGATGACCCCACCGTCACTCGACGAGCGCATGGCCGCGTCCGAGACCCGCATCTTCAAAGCGGTGTTCCCGAACACGACCAACCACTACGACACGCTGTTTGGCGGCCACGCCATGCAGCTGATGGACGAGGTCGCGTTCATCGCGGCCACGCGCTTCGCCCGCAAGCGGGTGGTCACCGTGTCATCGGATCAGATCGACTTCAACAAGTCGATCCCGGCGGGAACCATCATCGAACTGGTTGCCCACGTCGTCCACGTCGGACGGACCAGCCTCAAAGTGAACGTCGACATCTTCGTCGAGCAGATGTACGAGGAGGGTCGCGAGAAGGCGATCGAGGGATCGTTCACGTTCGTGGCGGTCGACGAGCACAAGCAGCCGATCCCGGTACTCGACCACAGCTGAGCGCAGCCGCTGTCCACCCGGGTGCCGGGCACCCGCCGACATGAGGGGATTGCCGCCGGTCTCTGCGATCAAGCGAGCGACGGTTGACGCGCTGACGATGCGGCCTGCGGTACCCGCCACCAGTTCCGCGGCGGCGTCGCCCGACAAACCTTCCAGGCGCAGTTGGGTGAGACCGCCGGCCCGCCGCAGGAGGGTCGTCGGGTCGTCGCGAGATGCCATCAAGATCATGATGCCTTCGGCCACGATCCGGCGGGCGACGAAGCAGAGCGCATCGACAGATGCCGGATCGACCCAGTGCCCATCGTCGACGATCACCAGAAGCGGTTGCTTCAGTGCCGCCTCCGCCAGCACGCTGAGCGCACCGGCGTAGACCGTGAACCGGTCGCCTGCCGGCGCGGGATCCCCGAGCCCGAGCGCGCCGGTGAGCGCTGCCGCCTGTGGGGCGGGAATCGTCGGAATGATGTTCGCCACCGGAGCCAGGATCGCGCTCAGACCCGCGAACGGCAGGTCCGACTCCATCTCGAATCCCGTGGTGCGCAGTACGAGGAACCCGCCCGCCGACTCCACAGCATCGTCAAGGAGCGTGCTTTTGCCGACGCCAGGATCGCCGACGACGACCAATGCCGAGCTTCGTCGAGCGCGAGCGTGCGCCAAGAGTGCGGCGACTTGCTGCCGCTCGGACGATCGGCCGATCAGGATGCGCGAAACCTAGTCCCCACACCGCTGTATTTGCAAAGAATTTGTGGAGGAAGTGGCACTCGCGGATCGCCGGACCCGAACCTCACTCCGAGCACGTTTGCTCCCGAGCGAACCTGACTCGCAAAGCCAAACCTGTCGATATGCGAACGTCGGCCGAGTTTGCAGCACTTCCTACCTGTGAAAAGCCCTGGGGTTATCACCGGTTCAGTACAGATACAACCATCGTAGGGTGCGCGCACGCAGCAACAAGGAGTCGATCATGAGGCGTGTTGAGACAACCTGGGAGTATCAACCCGAGCGGGGTGGGAGGCATTCCACGCGGCGCGCGTCCGGGTGAGTGACGTCATGTGGGCTGACAGTCAGCTCCACAACATCGTCCGACAGACGACGGTCACACCGCAGCGGTCGTCGGGCACCACACCGGACTGCCAACTCTGCGACGCCACAGACTGACGTTCGGTCAACTGTGCGCCAACGAGTTCCCGCCCGCCGACGCCTCTGGGGGGAGAGTCGGTCGGGCGGGAGTTGTCGCGCGCAGTCAGACGGCCGTCGGCGTACGATCCGTCCATGGCGAGCGACAAGCAGACGGCAACGTTCATCCTGGATCAGCTGGCTGACATGAATGTGCGCGTCCATCCGATGTTCGGCGAGTACGCCCTGTACTGCGACGACAAGGTCGTCGGCTTCATCTGTGACGACACCCTGCTGATCAAGCCGACACCCGCCGGGACCACCCACGCACCGGACCTGCCGGCGGGACGTCCGTATCCGGGCGCCAAGGACTACATGCAGGTCGACGGCGACCTGATCGAAAACCACGAGTGGCTGCAGGTGCTCGTCCGTCTGACTGCCGATGCACTCCCCGCTGCGAAACCGAAGCGCCCGCGCACGAAGCGGTAGACGCCTCGTGCTACCGGGCTTTTCGGCCAACGATCGCGCCCGCAGCGAGGACGAGCGCGAACAGCATGAGCGGGATCCAAAGCATCACGATCCCGAGGGCGATGCACCCGGTCTGCTGTTCGCAGTACAACCGCTCCTCACGAAATCCCAGCAGTCCCACCACTGCGAACAGCGAGGCGGCGCCGACTTTCAGCGCACCGTGGCCACGGACTTTGAAGGCAAGTATCCCCGCCGCCACGAACCCGACCGGGATGATGAGCGCCGTCATCACGAGGGCAAGCCCCCCGACCACCAGCGGAACCCGTCGACGCCGGGCGGCAGCGCGAACCTCGGCGTCTTCCCGAATGAGGATCGCGCCCAACCACGCGGCCACGGCCGACGGCCCGATGATCCCGATCATGACCAGCGCCGTACCAACCGTATCGCTCACGTGCGCACCTTCCGTCGAGTCGTCGACCGTCCTCATGCATCGTAGCCACGCGGTGTCGCGCTACCATCGTCCTGAATGTGCACGGATGCAGAATCTGGCTCGGCGCGTGTCGCCTCGCGGGCCGCACGGGTCGGCGCACTCCTGGTCGCTGTCGCGTTGATGGCGATCATCTGGTGGTTCTCGTCACGTCCCGGTGCCGGGCCGAGCCCGCACACCGAACTCGTGCGCTTCCTTGAACGAAAGGCGGCCCACGTGGTGCTGTTCGGCGCGCTGTGGGTGGTGTAGTGGGCGGCGTTCGGCCGGCGACTTGTCGCGGTGGCGGCGGCGCTCACCGTCGCCTACGGCGCCATCGACGAGTTCCATCAACACCACGTTCCGGGGCGCACCGGCACAGTCCGCGACGTGGCGATCGACGCCCTCGGCGTCGCGCTCGCGATCATCCTCACCGGTGCGGTGACCACACCTCGAGCGGCTGTCGCAGGGCGTCACTGACTGGAACTTGAGTCGCTACGACGGCGTATCGTTGAGGTATGGGATCCGCGATCACAATCCGCGGGCTTCGCAAATCGTTCGGCTCGACGATCGCACTCGACGGCCTCGACCTGGACGTCGCAACCGGTGAGGTTCACGGATTTCTCGGACCAAACGGCGCTGGCAAATCCACGACCATTCGCATCCTGTTAGGGCTCCTTCGCGCAGACGGCGGCTCGGCGACACTGCTCGGAGGCGACCCGTGGCGTGACGTTCAGACGCTCCATGGGCGACTGGCGTATGTGCCCGGCGACGTCAACCTGTGGCCCAACCTAACAGGCGGCGAAGTGATCGATCTGCTCGGGCGCCTTCGAGGTGGGCTCGACCAGGGACGGCGCGACGACCTGATCGCGCGCTTTCACCTGGACCCCACCAGGGCCGGTCGCACCTATTCCAAGGGCAACCGCCAGAAGGTGGCGCTCGTCGCGGCGCTCGCAAGCGACGTCGACCTGTACATCCTGGATGAGCCGACCGCCGGGCTCGACCCGATCATGGAGCACGCCTTTCGCGAATGTGTGGCGCAGATCGCGGCCAACGGGAGCACGGTGCTGCTGTCGAGCCACATCCTGTCGGAGGTGGAAGCGCTGTGCGACCGGGTGAGCATCATCAAAGATGGCCGGACGTTGGAGTCCGGAACCCTCGACGAGCTTCGCCACCTGACGCGCACCCGAGTCACCGCGACCCTTGCGCGGCCGATGACGGTGCACGAGTTGACGGCGACCCCCGGTGTCCACGACGGCGACGTGGACGGCAATGTCGTCAGTGCCGCGGTTGACAGTGGATCCCTCGCAGTCGTGCTCGACGTGCTCGGCAAACACGGCATCCAGGCACTCACAAGCCGGCCACCGACACTCGAGGAGCTCTTTCTCCGAAGCTACGCACCATGACCCAACTGGCCGGCAGCCGCACGCTGATTCGTCTGGCGTGGCGCCGCGACCGCATCTTCATTCCGGTCGGTGTCGTCGCGATGACTGTGCTGGCGGTGGCGAGCGTCCAAGCGACCCTGGCGCTGTATCCCGACACCGCATCGTTGGGTCCGGCCGTTCGAGCCGTGCTCACCAACCCGGCGTCAAAGGCGCTGTACGGACCGGTCAGCGACCTGAATGATCCCGACGCGTTCGCGGTCTACAAGACCACGATGATGGGCGCGGTGTTCCTGGCGCTCTTCGGGGCCGCGATCGTGCGACGCCATACGCGCGTGGAGGAGGAACAGGGTCGGCTCGACTTGCTCGGTGCCACCGTGCTCGGCCGCCGCGCCCCGCTGTGGGCGGCGGTGGTCGTTGCAACACTCGCCGTGACAGCCACTTGTGCGGCCACGGCCATCGGCTACGTCGCCGTGGGCGCCGATCCCGTCGGAGCAATCGCGTCGGTGTGCGGCTGGGCCGCCGTCGGGTGTGCATTCATCGGGGTCAGCGCGCTCGCGGCACAGATCACGAGCACCGGCCGCGGGTGCGCCGGCCTGACGACGACGGTCGTTGCCGCGGCGTTCGCGACGCGGGCCGTCACGGACACCCGCGCCTCCACCCCGGCCTGGCTTGAATGGGTGTCGCCACTGGCATGGAGCCAACGCGCAGATGCATTCGCCGCCGACCGCTGGTGGGTCATTGGGGTCGGCGCAGCCTTCATGTGCGTCTGCGTTGTCCTCGCCTTCGTGATGCTTGAGCACCGTGACCGCGGCTCCGGCATGTTGCCGAAGCACGCCGGCCCTGCGCGTGGCGGCCGCTTGCTGAGCTCGTCACTGGGACTTGCCATCAGACTCCACCGTGCCGGTGCCGTCGTCTGGGCCATCCTGTTCATGGGGCTCGGCGCGGTGGTGGGCGCTCTGGCGGCCGGCGCCTCCGACATGTTGAAGGATCCGGACGTGGCCGAACTCCTTCGCATGTTCGGCGGCGAAACGGCGGACATTGCCGACCTGTATCTGGCGACGGAGCTCGGTGTCGCCGCTGTCGTGGCGGCCGCCTACGGGGTCGCCACGATTCTTCGCACCCGCACCGAGGAGGTGGCGGGGCACACCGAGATGGTGCTCGCCACCGCGTCCACCCGACGTCGAGTGCTCGGTGCGCAGGGGCTGATCGCATTCGTGGGGAGCGCGGTGCTGATGGCGCTTGTCGGCGTCACGATCGGGCTGACGAGTTCCGACGCGGCAGGCCCAAGCGTGGGCGAACTGCTCGGTGCAGCGCTCGCACGGGTCCCGGCGATGTGGGTCTGTGTCGCACTGACGGTGCTCCTCGTCGGGTGGGCGCCGCGCCACGCGGGTGCGGTGGCGTGGACACTGCTTGTCGGCTTCCTGACGCTGGGCGAGTTCGGCGCGCTCCTGGAGCTGCCGTTGTGGATGCGGGACCTGTCGCCATTCGCACACGCGCCGACGCTCCCGGGCGGAGACGTTGCTCCACTCGCGCAGCTGGTGCTCATCGCCATCGCAGGAGCCGTGGCGCTCGTGGGGGCGGCAGGTTTCCGGCGGCGTGATATCGGCTGACTGGTACTTAACCATTCTGGTGCCAGGCACCAGAATGGTTAAGTAGTGAACCGGCGCGGTGTGCCACCATCTCCCGAAGTGCATTCCGCAACCCGACTCATCCCGCCGCTCATCCTGATGGCGGTGATCTTCGCCCTGTCCGCCCAACCGGGACTCGGCACGGGCCTCGGCACCTGGGATCTGGTCCTGCGCAAGCTCGCCCACATGGCCGAGTACGGCCTGCTGTGGTGGCTTTGGTGGCGCGCCATGCCCGTGCGAAGTCCGTGGCCCGCGGTGTTGATCACAGCGCTCTACGCGATCTCCGACGAAGTGCACCAGACCTACGTGCGCGACCGCCGTGGAACACCCGTGGATGTACTGATCGACATGCTTGGCGTGGCCATCGCAGTCGTCGTCGCCCGCCGCGTGCTCAGCGCTCGCGCAACTGGAACCACACCGACAGGTCACGAAACCGGCCGTTCTTGATCACCGCGCGTCGCTGCACCGACTCCAGCATGAAGCCGCACTTCTCTAGTACCCGCTCCGACGCCGGGTTGCCCGAAAACACCCCCGCGTGGAGACGCTCCATACCGGTCTGTTCCCACACCGTCCGCACGAACGCGCCGACCGCCTCGGTGACGAGCCCCTGTCCCCAGTGGGCTGTGCCGATCCAGTAGCCGATCTCGCCGTTCAACCTGTAGACGTCGTTGCCCGGCGTCAGGCCGACGCAGCCAATCGGCTCACCGTCACGCACAATGGCGAGCACGCTGAACGGGGCGGCGTCGCGAACCGACGCGATGAACCGTCGCGCGTCGCGCACGGAGTACGGGTTCGGAAAACCGTCCCGCAGATTCTCGGCGATCAGCGGATCGTCCGCGTTCGCGGCAAGGGCCCGCGCATCGGAACTGCGCAGTGGACGAAGCACCAGCCTGGCCGTCGTGATCACACGACCGACAATAGCGACGACGCGACTTAGAGGGTGACCCGCTGGGGCTGCGCGTCCAATTGGTAGGTGGCGTCGAGCAGCACTCGTGCGTGGCTGAGCGGCGCAAGATCCTCATCGTCGTGGAGCGTGTGAACGAGCACGACGTCGTACGACGTGACGTCGACCGTCCCCAGTGGCTGCACTCCGACCACACCCCCCTCAGGAAGGGGGAGCACATTGACGCGGCAGTCCGCGACCTCCACATCCACACCCATGCTCATCAACCGGCTGACGATCTCGATGGCCGACGACTCACGCGTGTCACCGACGTTCGGCTTGTAGGCGACGCCGACCACCAGCACGCGCGCAGACCGGGTCGCGACACCAGACTCGGACAAGAGCGTTTGGATGCGACTCACAACCTGCGCCGGCCGATCGGCAATCGCGTTCATTGCCGACTCGACGACCGGCATGCGGCGACGGTACCGGCGCATCTGCCAGGTCAGGTGGTACGGGTCGTACGGAAGACTGTGCCCACCGACGCCGGGGCCAGGAGTGAATCGCGTGAATCCTCCGGGGTTGGTGGCCGCCGCATCGATCACCTCCATCGGCTCCACACCGATCTCGTGACATGCGGACGAGAACTCGTTGACGAGCGCGATATTGACCGCCCGGAACGTGTTCTCCAACAGGCGTGTCATCTCGGCGGCTTCAGTGGTACTGACAGAGTGCACCTGCGAGCAGACCCCGCCGAGCACACGTTGGGCACGGGCGAGGCAGGCGGGGCTGGCACCGCCGACGATCCGCGGCGGCATCTGGTCGGCCGACTGGTCGCTGACCGAGCCGAGACGTTCCGGGCTGAATGCCACATTCACGTCGACACCGATGGTGAAGCCGAGGGACTCAAGCGGACGGACGAGCAGGTCCGTCGTGGTTCCGGCGTAGGTCGTGCTCGTCAAGATGATGAGCTGCCCCTCGCGTGCCAGGCGCACCACGTCGGCACACGCGTTGGCGAGCGGCGCAAGGTCCGGAAGCATGTGGTCGTCGAGGGCGGTGGGCACACAGATGACCACCACGTCCGTCGACGTGATCGCGCGCAGCTCGGCCGACAGTCCGAAGTCCGGGTCGACGAGCGCTTCACGAAGGTGCTGTCGGCCCTGTTGAGGAAGCGACACGCGCCCGGACGAGATCTGCGCCAGGCGCTCACGACTGAAGTCCACACCGGCGACGCGAAGACCGGCCCGGTGGAAGGCAAGCGCGGTGGCGAGACCGTTGTCACTGAGCCCCACCACCGCGACTGACGTATCCGCCGGATACGCCGCAACGGTGCCGGCGTCCTGCGGGATCGGATCGTCGGGGCCGACCGTCCGGAATCGGCGAACACGCATACCGCTGCGCATTGCCTCTTCGATGCGGACGTCTGGCATGCCACCGGTTCCTGCGATGGCACGATTTGAAGACCCCAAGATCACGTTGCAGTACCTGCTTTGCCGGAGCGGTTGACGCGACGGAGATACGAGCGCATGACGTGCACGGAACACCACGTGATGCCCGCTGTTCATGCGTGATGGAGTCTTTCACCGTATCCCCTGGACTTTCGGCTAGTTCACCTGCATCCGGAGGCACAGTCTTCGTGAGTGAAGTGCCCGGGAGTCCAGTCTTATGAAGGGGTCCGGCGGTCGGCGCCGAACAGCCGATTCGCGTCGCGACGCAACCCGTCCGAGAGTGTCACCAGCGGCTCACGGGGACCCGCTGCGCTGAGCGAAACGCGCACCAGCCCGCGCTCGTCCAGGTCGGTGAGCGCACTCATCACCGCCAGCACCCCGGCCCGCCCCTCCCCGGCCTCGAGTTCCGCGGCCGCGGTGGTGACCGACATGCGGATGGCGCCGTCGTCGGGACGACCTTCGTCAAGCCACTGCAGCACGACGAGCATCTCAAGGCGTTTGGCGAGGTCGTCCACGCGTGCAGCGTATCCGTCGACACCCCCGACTTACGCCCCCGGACCGGCCCCCTCGGCCCCTTCCGCCCAATGGTTTGGCCCGTTCGTCCCGCGCCGGGACGCCAGCAAGTACGTACTATTTTATGGTTGACCCCAACCAGGGGCACATCCGTTCCAGCGAATGGGAAGGGAAGGGTTTGGACCTCTTCGAGTATCAGGGCAAGGAGCTGTTCGCCCGCCACGGCATTCCGGTGCCGTCAGGCGAGGCTGCAGAGACTCCAGCCGAGGCGAAGGCCGCCGCCGAGCGCATCGGCGGACCCGTCGCCGTGAAGGCACAAGTTCAGGTCGGCGGTCGCGGCAAGGCCGGCGGCATCAAGGTGGCGAACACCGTCGCCGAGGCCGAAGCAGCCGCCGAGCAGATCCTCGGCATGGACATCAAGGGCCACACCGTCCACCGCGTGTGGATCGAGGCCGCGTCCGAGATCGAGAAGGAGTACTACGCCTCGATCACGTTTGATCGCAGCAACAAGAAGCCCCTCGTCATGCTGTCCGCGATGGGCGGCGTCGACATCGAGGCCGTCGCCGAGGAGCATCCCGAGAAGCTCGCTCGTCTTCACGTCGACCCGCTGTCGGGCTTTCACCCGCACCACGCACGTCGCCTGTGTTACGAGGCCGGCATCGACGACGCCGCCATGCGCGGCGTGCAGGACATCCTGCTGAAGCTCTACAAGGGCTTCATCGAACTCGACGCCATGCTGTTCGAGGTCAACCCGCTCATCGTCACCAAGAGCGGCGACGTGATCGCGCTCGACGCGAAGGTCACGATCGACAACAACGCGCTGTACCGCCACCCGGACATCCTTGCGCTGCAGGAGGCCTCGACCTCCGACCCGCAGGAGCGGATGGCGCAGGAGAAGGGCGTCACGTACGTCAAGCTCGACGGCGACGTCGGCATTCTCGGCAACGGCGCAGGCCTGGTCATGAGCACGCTCGACGTGGTCGCACTGGCCGGTGGCCGCCCCGCCAACTTCCTGGACGCCGGCGGCGGATCGAAGGCCGACGAGGTTGTTGCGGCACTCGAGGTGCTGCTGTCGGACCCGAAGGTCAAGTCCTTGCTCATCAACATCTTCGGCGGCATCACGCGCTGTGACGAGGTGGCCGAGGGTCTGCTCACCGCGATCGACCAGCTCGGCAGCACCCTGCCGATCGTCGTTCGCCTGGACGGAACCAACGAAGAAGAGGGTCGCGCGATCATCAAGGAACGCGCACCGAAGAACGTCGTGGTCGAGCCGACCATGCTGTCTGCGGCCAAGCGTGCCGTCGAGCTTGCGAAGGAGGCCGCAGCATGAGCATTCTCGTCGATCAAAACACCCGTCTTGTGGTGCAGGGCATCACCGGTCGTGAGGGTGCGTTCCACGCCACCCGCAACAAGCACTACGGCACCAACGTGGTCGCCGGCGTGACGCCGGGCAAGGGTGGCCAGGATGTCGAAGGTATCCCGGTGTTCAACACCCTTCACGACGCCGTGCAGCAGACCGGGGCCAACACCGCCATGGTGTTCGTGCCGCCGCGCTTTGCCACCGATGCGCTCTACGAGGCCATCGAGAGCGGCGTGGAGCTCATCATCTGCATCACCGAGGGCATCCCCGCCCACGACATGCTGCAGGTCTACACCAACCTGAAGCGCGGCAACCAGCGCCTGGTCGGCCCGAACTGCCCGGGCATCATCAGCCCCGGCAAGGCGAGCGTCGGCATCATGCCCACGCAGGTGTTCACCCCCGGCCGCGTCGGCCTCGTGAGCCGCTCCGGCACCCTGACCTACCAGATCTCCAAGGAGCTCGCGCTGCTTGGGATTGGTCAGAGCACCGTGGTCGGCATCGGTGGCGACCCGATCGTCGGCAGCTCGTTCATCGACATCGTCTCGGAGTTCGACAAGGACCCCGACACGGACCTGATCGTCATGGTCGGCGAGATCGGTGGCGACGAGGAGGAGAAGGCCGCACAGTTCATCTCCGAGAACGTCACGACCCCGGTGGTGTCATACATCGCCGGCTTCCAGGCACCGCCCGGCAAGCAGATGGGTCACGCCGGCGCCATCATCACCGGCTCGTCAGGTACCGCCCAGGGCAAGAAGGAAGCCCTTGAGGCCAAGGGGATCCGCGTCGGAACCAATCCGACCGAGGTCGCCCAGTTCGTCAAGGAACACCTGGGCTAGAACGTGCAACAACCACCGGGTCTTGTCTCACATGGCGAGCCCGGTGGTTGACGCCCCCCGGGGTGGTGGCGCTATGGTGGCCCACTATGCGCCTACCCCACCGCTCCCGCACACTCACGGCCGCGGCGCTTTTCGTCACGCTGCCGTTCGCAGGTTCCGCCGTTGCCGCCGAGCCGGCACCGCCGACTGTTGCCGCGTCCTGGACGGCGCGCGCGTACTACCCGGCGCCCGTCTTCAAGACTCCTGCGCGCACCAAGATCGGCGCCCTGCGCGCCACCACAAAGTGGTCGGAGGCGCCCGCCGTCTACCTGATCACCGGCACCACGGTGCTCCCGGATGGCAAGCGCTGGGTGCGGGTGTTGCTGCCCGGCCGCCCGAACGGCAGGCAGGGCTGGGTCGCCGCCGATGCCGTCGCGACAAAGCGCATCACAAGCTGGATCCGTGTCTCAACCCGGAAGCGCACCGTTGAGGTGTACTCCGGTGGCGTGTTGAAGAAGCGCTTTCGTGCCGCCGTTGGCACCGGTGGGACGCCAACGCCGACAGGACTCGCCGCCGTGCAGGATGCGGTTGCGACCTCCGGCCAGCTTGGCCCGTACATCCTGGTGTTGACCTCCCACAGCAACGTGCTGAAGACGTTCGGTGGCGGGCAGGGCGAGATCGCACTCCACGGGTGGCCGTCGTCGACGGTGCTCGGCAAGGCCGTCTCGCATGGCTGCGTGCGCATGTCGCGCTCGGGCATCGCCTTCGTCGCCCGCTTCGCCAAGATCGGGACGCCCGTCCAAGTCGTGTAGTTGTTCGACGCGCCGGTGCCGTCCGCTTCCGCGGGCGGCACGGTGACTATGCGAACAGCGTCTGCTGCAACAGGAAGACGTTGAGGCCGACGATCAGCGCCGTCACGATGTAGGCCGCCACGTTGGTGGCACGTCGGTTGACGAGCACGCCCATCAGCGCACGGTCCCTGCAGAGGATGACCAGCGGGATCAGCGCGAACGGGATGCCGAAGGACAGCACAACCTGGCTGAGCACGAGCGCCGCGGAGGGGTTGACGCCGATGGCGACGATCACGATGGCCGGCACGAGCGTGATCGCGCGGCGAACGAACACCGGCACGTAGCGTCGAATGAAGCCCTGCATCACGACCTGACCGGCGAGCGTGCCCACGGACGTGCTCGACAGGCCCGACGCCAGCAACGCGATCCCGAAGAACGTGTGCGCGTGGCCGTCGGCCAGTGACTTCAGCCCGTCGTAGACCTGGTCGATGTCGGCGACGTCCGTCATCCCCCGGCTGTGGAAGAAGCCGGCGGCCATGACAACCATGCTGATGTTCACCATGCCCGCGATGATCATCGCGATCACCACGTCGACGCGCTCGAACCGGAACAGACGCAGCCGTTGTTCGTCGTTTGCCGTCGGGATCCGGTGCTGTGTCAGGGCCGAGTGCAGGTAGATCACGTGCGGCATCACCGTAGCGCCCAGGATGCCGACGGCGAGCATCACGCTCTCGGATCCTGCGAACTGCGGAGTCAGCAACCCGCGAACGACGTCGGGCGCCGATGGGTCGGCAGCGAACAGCTGCACGATGAAGCCGACGATGATGATGCCGACGAAGCCGACGATGACGGCTTCCATCTTGCGGAAGCCACCTTTGGTCTGCAGCGCCAAGATGCCGAACGAAAAGGCACCGGCGATGAGGGACGCGGGCAAGAGGTCGATCCCGAACAGCAGGTTCAACCCGAGCGCGGCGCCGATCACCTCCGCAAGGTCCGTCGCGATCGCGACGAACTCCGCCTGGATCCACAACATGATGGTGACTTTGCGCGGGAAGCGATCCCGACACGCCTCCGGAAGGTTGAGCCCGGTCGCGATGCCGAGCTTTGCGCTCATCGACTGAATGAGCATTGCCATGAGGTTGGACACGAGGACGACCCACAGGAGCATGTAGCCGTACTTGGCGCCTGACGCGACGTTGGTCGCGAAGTTGCCCGGGTCGATGTAGGCCACCGAGGCGATGAAGGCCGGACCGAGGAACGGCCAGACGCCACGCATGCCACGGGGACCGTCTTCAAGCGACCGTTCGGCAGCCTCAAGGACGCGCGCTTCGCCCGGAAGTGCGGAGGCTGGAGGTGGTGCGACGCGATCGTTCCGGGGTGAATTAGGCATGCCTAATTTGTGAGGATAGCGCAGGCGCGGCGTCGACGCGACCCGCTCCCGTGGCTTCCGGTTATCGTGTTCCCATGAACGACGAGCCAACCCGCGTGCTGCCCAACCAGTCGCCCAAACCCGAGCGACTGGACGAGAAGCAACGGCAGCAGCTGACACGCGTGGCGATTTTGGTGATCGTGGCACTGCTTGTGGTGACCTTCATCTTTCGCAACACCCGCGACGTGCCCGTCAGCTTCATCTTCTTCACCAAGCGCGCCTCACTGATCTGGGTGATCTTCTCGTCCTTGGTGCTCGGCTTCATCGCGGGCTGGCTGCTCCCAGGCCAGATCCGCCGGTACCGGGAACGCCGCCGCACGATGTAAGAACCCTTTTAAGGGTGGGCGACCGTCCTCGGCCAGCCCGTATGGGCGTGCTAGGGTCGCCTGATGCGACGCACGAAGCCGAAGCGGCTGCCGTACATCGCGCTCGCCGGGGCCGTACTGGCCACCCTGGCTTCGAGCGCCTCGGCCGCAATCACTCGCCAGTACGCCTACACCCTTGGCAAGAAGGGCAAGTCCACCTCGTACATCCTGCGCAGGGCATTTCCCGGGGTGCGACTGGTGCGACAGAAGGAGGCGCCGATCCGCGTCCTTCTCGCGGAGGACATCCCGCTTGCCGTCGTCATGGGACAGGGCACGATCCTGCTTCGCAACGGCAACGACGACACCGTCCCGCCGATCGCACTTCCGCGCGGTCACCGCTTCAGCATCACCCGTCAGGGCGCGACGTTCACCATCAAGGATGTCGAAACCGGCCTCGAAGTGAAGCGGATGAGCGCACCGCCGGTATTCGACTCCCAGGGCGCCGGCACCGGCATCCGTTTGGCCGAGCCGCGCACCATCGACCGCCGCTACCGCGGAGTGCTTCGCATTCAGACCGGACGGCTGACGACGCTGCTGCAGGTCATCAACGTGCTGGACGTGGAGCCCTATCTCAAGGGAACGCTTCCCGGTGACATGCCCTCCGCATGGGGCGTGCACGCTCCCAACACGTTGCGCGCCGGTGCGGTTGCACTTCGCTCCCGCGCGCTCGCGCAGCGCAAGCTCTCGACGGCGCCGTATGACTTTACTGCGAACGACCCGAGGTACCTGGGCCTCGACGGTGAGCGACCACGCACGAACCAGGCGGTCATCCGCACCCGCAACCTGACGTTGAAGCGGTCGGGATGGCCCTACCCGGCGTCGTTCAACGGCTTGCCTGCAATGGGCTCCTCAGCGTTCCAGCCGAAGCCGGGCTCTCCGGTGCCGGTCGCGTTCGGGCCGGAGAAGCCGGTTCCGATCGACACCACAATTGGCACCGGCACGGTCAATCAGCGCGTGGTCCAGGCGACGCAGCTTGCGTTGTCGTTCCGCGGCACCCCGTACCGCTGGGGTGGTTCAGCGCCCGGTGGCTTCGACTGTTCCGGACTGCTGTGGTACGTCTTCCGCCAGCAGGGCATCAACATTCCGCGTGTGGCGGCCGATCAGGCCAAGGCCGGCAAGCCGATCCGCACGCAGGCCGAGCTGCAGTTCGGTGACGCGGTGTTCTTCGCCGACAGCTCAGGCTACGTCCACCACATCGGCATCTACATCGGCAACGGCCGGATGGTGCACTCCCCGCACACCGGCGATGTCGTGAAGATCAGCATCATCAACACCGGCTACTACCTCCGGCAGTTCGCCGGTGGGCGTCGATACTCGTAAACGGCGATGGTGGCGGCGCTTCGGCGTCGTCACCACCGTGAGCGCTGGATCGACGGTGCCCGCGGTGAAAGGCGTCTCATGATGCGAAGGCTGATGGTCTCCTGTGCCCTCGGCCTTGGTCTCGTCTCCAGCGCGGACGCGGCGACGTTGCGTGTGGGGCCGACGCGCGCACTCAAGGCGCCGAGCGCGGCCGCCGCGATCGCCCGAGACGGCGACGTGGTGTTGATCGACGCGGGTACCTATGTGGGTGACACGGCGACGTGGCGTGCGAACCGGCTGATCATTCGCGGCGCGGGTGGCCGTGCGCACCTGCGCGCCGACGGCCGATCGGCGCAAGGCAAGGCCATCTGGGTGATCGCCGGCAATCGGACGACCGTCGAGAACATCGAGTTCTCGGGCGCCACGGTGCCGGACGCCAATGGCGCGGGAATCCGCCAAGAGGGTGCCGGGCTGGTCCTTCGCTGGTGCTACTTCCACAACAACCAGAACGGGATTTTGACGGGAGCGAACCCGCTCAGCGACATCCTGATCGAGTATTCGACCTTTGCGGACAACGGCATCGGTGACGGCCAAACACACAACATCTACATCGGAGCGATCCGGACGTTTCGCATGCGCTTCAGTCGCAGCGTGCGCGCCAAGGTCGGCCACGAGGTGAAGTCGCGTGCCGCGGTGAACGACATTCGCTACAACGTCCTCGACGACGGGTCGGCCGCCACCAGCTACTCCATCGATCTGCCAAATGGCGGGGAGAGCAGGGTGGTCGGCAACCTGATCGTGCAGGGCCCGAATTCCGAGAACACGGCGGTCGTCTCGTACGGGTTCGAGGGCCTCAGCTTGGCGTCGAAGCGGTTGTGGCTGTCGCACAACACGATCGTCAACCGCATCGTCGGTCGGGGAACAATGGTTCAGGCGCCGGCCGGTGCCCAGGTGGTTGTGGTCAACACCGCCTTGGCGGGCGACGGGGTGCTCGTCTCCGGCGCAGCCAAGTGGACGTTGGCGGCCAATCGACGCGTCTCGATGCTGCGCTACAAGCCGTACATCGGCTCGCCGCTCGTGAACCGCGCGCTCACCGTGGCGACCGTCCTGACACCCCGTTACCTGCCGGGAACGCGCCGCGTGGCGCGGGTCAAACTTGGGCTGCGCAATGACATCGGCGCGTTCGAGCGGCGCCCCTGACAGTTAACCGTTCTGGTGTCAGACACCAAAACGGTTAACTACCGGACGGCCGGAAGGACCGCTTCGCGCGCGGCGCTGGCGTGTGCACTTCCGCTCGGGCGTGCCCACACGGAAGTGATCGTTCCAGCACCAGCGTCCTGGTGAGGTGAAGCGGAAGAGTTGGGACGTCGCTCACGGCGTCCGCCGATCACGGATTGATGCCCACCGCGTAGCGGCCCCGCAGCGCATTCAGGCGAATCCGAACGATGTCACGCAGGAGGCTTGGCAGATGTTTGGCCACGTCGAATGTCGACCCTGACCGGAAGTCGACGTCAACTGGGAACGGCACGACCGTGGCGCCGCTCCGCCGCGCGAGAAACAGCAGCTCGATGTCGAATGCGAAGCCGTTGACCGTCGCGCGTCGAACGATGTCCAGCGCTGCCTCACGCCGAAGCGCCTTGAATCCGCACTGGCTGTCCGCCACGAATGTGAGACCGAGCACACGGCGCCCCACCTGAACCGCCGCGCCCGCCAGCAAGCGACCGATGCTTCGCTCGGTGCGCGCATACTCCCGCAGACTGCGCTGGCCGACGGCAAGGTCCGCGCCGGCCTCGACAACGGCGAGCGCATCCGCGGTGAAGTGCGGCGGCACTGCCAGGTCGGCGTCACTGAACAACACCACCTCCCCGCGCGCGGCGACGATTCCGCGGCGAACGGCAGCACCTTTGCCTTGGTTCTCCGGCGCCTTCACGACGATGATCCTCGGATCGGAGACGGCGCGAACCATGGCGACGGAGCTGGTGCGGTCGCTGCTGCCGTCATCCGAGATGACGATCTCCCAGATGTAGTGCTGCTCGGACAGGTACGCCATCCAGGCGTCGAGCGTCGCCGGCAGCCGGTCTTGCTCGTTGTATGCGGGCAGGACGATTGAGAGGTACGGCTGACGGTGCGTCATATGCCAACGCTAGTGATGCGCCGCCAAAATCGCACCGACCATTGCGGCGACAACGTGTCACGAGGATGCGACCCTCGGACGTCGGCTGCGCACCGATCGGCCATGAGGTGCTGCCCCACCACGGGGTGAAGCGGTGGGCGCCGACCGCAGCGGCGGTCGACGCCCACGAACAGCGACGAACTAGCCGAGCATTTCGGCGACGGTCTCGCGCTCGCCGACGAGCTCTGCGTTGGTTGCGGCGATCTTCTCCTTGGAGAAGTCGTCGTGCTCCCAGCTGGTATCCACCGTGTACTCGCCGACACCGGTGGTGCGGACCGGCATCGAGGCCCACACGCCCTCGGCGAAGCCGTAGCGGCCTTCGGAGTTGACTGCGATGGAATGAACCGTGTCGCTCACCGTGACGAGCGCACGCACATGATCGATCAATGCGTTCGCAGCGGATGCGGCGCTTGAGAGGCCACGCGCTTCGATGATCGCTGCGCCGCGCTTGCCGACAGTCGGGAGGAACTCCTCCTTGAGCCACGTCTCGTCCGTGATGACGTCGCTGACCTTCTTGCCACCGATGGTCGCGTTCGTGAAGTCGGCGTACATCGTGGGCGAGTGGTTGCCGAAGATGACCAGGTTGTTGACGTCCTGCACCGTGGTGCCGGACTTCTGGGCGAGCTGCGTGACCGCGCGGTTCTGGTCGAGGCGCGTCATGGCGGTGAACCGCTCCGCACCGAGGCGCTTGGCCTGGCTTGCGGCGATCATGACGTTGGTGTTGCACGGGTTGCCGACGACGGCGACGCGACAATTGTCGGCGGCGACCTCGTCGATGGCCTTGCCCTGCTCAATGAAGATCTTTCCATTGTCGCGAAGCAGGTCGGCACGCTCCATGCCCGGTCCACGCGGCTTCGAGCCGACGAGCAGGCACCAGTTGGCGTCCGCGAACGCCTTCTTGGGGTCATCACACAGTTCGATGCCCTGCAGCAGCGGGAAGGCGCAGTCGTCGAGCTCCATGGCGACACCCTTCATCGCCTTCTGCGGACCCTCGACCGGGATCTCAAGCAGCTGGAGGATCACGGGCTGGTCCTTGCCGAACATCTCACCCGCCGCGATCCGGGGCAGGAGGCTGTAGCCGATCTGACCGGCCGCGCCGGTCACAGCAACACGAATGGGGGTACTCATTGATTCCTCTCGGGTCGTCCTCGGCAGACGCTGGGTCTGACTCACAACGGGAGACGTATCCTCGCGAGCACCCACTGAATCGGCAAGGGCAACTTTGCCCGCATCTGCGTGATTTATGGGGCAGGGCCAAGGTGACCGAACTGGCGCCGGGCCGACCTTCGGTATGAAAACGGTATGAATTGTGTATGTGGTGCCCGGCACCAGAGGGACAATTCGCGATCGTCGACCAACAAAAAGGCCCCCGGGGCGAACCCCGGAGGCCTGAACCACACGCGATGCTGGGGGCTAGCCCTGCAGCTTCTTCACGAGCGCATCGGCCACACCGCTCGTACCGACGGCGGTCGGATCGTTGCGGTCTTCCTTCATGTCGTACGTGACGTCCGTGCCCTCGCGGATGACCTCGGCGATCGCATTCTCCATGCGGTCGGCTGCCTCGGTCTCCTTCAGGTACCGGAGCATCATCACGCCCGACAGCATCATGGCCATCGGGTTGACCTTGTTCAGGCCGGCATACTTCGGTGCGCTGCCGTGGGTCGGCTCGAACAGAGCGGCCTCGGTGCCGATGTTGGCGCCCGGGGCGACACCCAGACCGCCGACAAGGCCGGCGCACAGGTCACTCAGCACGTCGCCGTAGAGGTTCGGCAGCACGAGGACGTCGTACAGCTCAGGCTTCTGCACGAGCTGCATGCACATGTTGTCGACGATGCGCTCCTCGAACTCGATGTCCGGGTTCTGGGCCGCGACCTCAGTGGCGACGGCAAGGAACAGACCGTCGGTGTACTTCATGATGTTGGCCTTGTGGACGGCCGTGACCTTCTTGCGGCCGAACTCGCGGGCGTAATCGAAGGCGTACTGCACGATGCGGCGCGTGCCCTCGACGGAGATCGGCTTGATGGAGATGCCGGAGTGCTCACGGATGTTCTCGCCGGTGAGCGCCTCGATCTCGGCGATGATCTTCTTGGCGTCGGGCGTGTCCTTCTCGAACTCGATGCCCGCGTACAGATCTTCGGTGTTCTCGCGCACAATGACGAGATCGATGTTGTCGTACTTGCTGCGTACGCCCTCGTACGACTTGCAGGGACGAACACATGCGTACAGGTCGATCGCCTTGCGGAGCGCCACGTTGACACTGCGAAACCCGGTCCCGACAGGAGTCGTGATCGGACCCTTGATGGCGACTTTGGTACGACGGATCGACTCGAGCACAGAATCCGGAAGCGGTGTGCCTGCGGTCTCCATGATGTCGATGCCGGCTTCCTGGACATCCCAGTTGAAGGCGACGCCAGTCGCGTCCAGCACCCGCTTGGTGGCTTCGGCGATCTCAGGACCAGTCCCATCGCCGGGAATAAAGGTGACATCGTAGGCCACGGCTGCTTGACTCCTTGGACGCTTACAGAAAACCGGCCGCGGTGGGCGGCCGAAAAGCCGAGGGATTATACCGGCTTCGCGCCGCTTGGCCCGGAAATGGGAAAGGTTTCCACCATTTTCGGATCGCGCGGCAGTCGCCCTCGTCGACGCCGCCACACTGATCCGGCGTACGATGAATCGATGGGCACACCCCAGGGCTTCGAATATGACGTGACGGCGACCGGCGAGGTCCGGATCCGTCACCACGGCCGTGACGCCACCACCCTGCGCGGCCGCGCCGCGGCAAACTTCCTGGAGGACGTCCTGACCGGCGACCCTCAGGAGCTGATGGCGCGCGTGACGGGCAACTACCGTCGAGGCAACGAGCGCACAGCCAAACAG
>CALMXK010000169.1 GCA_937871165.1 uncultured Actinomycetes bacterium | reverse complement strand
AATGATACGGCGACCACCGAGATCTACACTAGATCGCTCGTCGGCAGCGTCAGATGTGTATAAGAGACAGTCGTTGGCGCGAACCACCGACCGAAGGCGTGCCGCCGCCTCGCGAAGCAACTCATCGCCGGCCCGGTGTCCCATCGCGTCGTTCACGCGTTTGAAGCCGTCGAGATCAATGAACACCGCTGTCAAGGGGGCGTCCGTGGTCGGGATCGCGTGGGTCAGCAACCGCGTCAGCGCCAGGCGGTTCGGAAGACCGGTGAGCGCGTCGTGTGTCGCCTCCCAGTCCAGCCGCGCTTCGAGCTGCTTGCGCTCCGAGATGTCGCGGACGAACACCATCCAACGTTTTGCGCCGCCTGCCGGCGCGACCCGACGGGTGGAGACCAGCACGTCGATGCTCGTGCCATCCGGACGAGCGAGCCGCCCTTCCACGTTCGTCAGCTCGTTGAGCCCGTCGAACACCGTTGAGGTGTCGCGGATGGTCAAGAACTCGCTCAGGCCGTCGCCGGTCAACGGGTCGCGGCCGCTGACCGCCGTTGCAGCCGGGTTGGCCGACACGACGTTCCAGCTTTCATCCAGAATCCAGATGGCTTCGATGGCGGCATCCACGGTCAGGCGTGCCAGCTCCTCGCTGAGTCGCAGTGTCGACGTCATCTCCGACACGCGCGCGACGGACCGCTCGATGGACTGCCCGATGCGGCCGGGTACGGGCGCAGTACTTGCGTCGTCCTCCTTGCCGTCTGCAAGGGCGTCCATGCGTTGCTGCAGGGATGTCAGCGTGCCCGCCATCAGGTCGAACGACTGGGCAAGCAGCGCCGTCTCATCGCGTCCAGAGACTGCGAGCGGCTCGACACTCAGGTCGCCGTTGCCGATGCGGACGGCCTGCCGTTCCAGGCGGCGGAGGCGTCGCGTCGCTGGACGCATCGCCACAACCGCCATTGCCAACGTGCCGATGAACAGCCCTCCTGCGAGCCACAGCGCGATGACAAGCCCCTTGCGTGCGGTGCGTGCGCGTGTGGTCGCCGAGCCGATCAGGCGCTCGCCATACTCCACCTTCGTCGCGGCCACCAAACTGGTGCGACCGACGACGAGTGGCAGTCCGTCAAGCAGTCGCACCGGATCGTCGGCCAGGACTTGACGCTGAAACGTGCGCCACGGGGCGCTCTCCTCGGGGTCGATCAACGAGGCGATTCTTGCCCGAATGTCCGGCGGGACGATTGCCGCAGTGGTGCGCGCGGCGCTGGTGACGGCGACGGCTGCTTCGGTGGCACGTGCCCGCGCGAACGGCGTGCCGGTGTAGCCGTACGCCATGGTGATGCTGCCTTCGCGGAGGATGCTGCGCTGCAGGTCGGCGAGCGCCAGGAGTCCGCCGATGCGCGTGTCGTCCACGCGCATCTTCATGACCTCGTCTTCGATGAGCTTCGCTGCACGATCGAGCGCCCGAAGCGACGTCTCGGAGAAGACGATTCGCGGTGACGACCCGGTGGTCAGCGCAACCTGATCGAGCCCCTCGACCGCCGCGGTCATCGCCGCAATGCCGCGCCGCTCGGCCCCGTTGGTGGTCGACAGCTTGCGGACCCGCTGCGTCATATCCCGAATCGTCGTGGCTTGGAGCTCCGACTGTGCGTCCACGAGGGGGCGATATCCGGCCAGCGATTCGATGCCGCCGGTGTCGTTGACGACGAGGTCGACCGTCGTGCGCGTGATGTCGACTGAGAAGAGCAACTCCGCGCTTGCGACCACCAAGGTCGTCTGGTGACGTTGGGCCTCTTCGGCGCGCGCGGCGCTCAGGTGATCGGCCGCCCACAGGAAGGCGAACAGGGCCATTCCGATGAGTGGAACGAGCAAGACGAGGAGTAGGCGCGTGCTGAGCGACCGCGCGGGCAAAGGTGCACGCATGGGAATTTCATCGGCTCCAGTACGAGTTAACTCGTGTCTCCACAGGAACTTTTTACAAGCTCAAGGGGGCTTCAGGCGGAGGGTGGATTTGGGCAGCGGACGACGGTGTCGACGGACCATTGAGGCTGCAAACAGATGATATCGCCGGTCGGGTCTCAGGCGCCGATCGGCGTCGACGGTTTCGTCGTGACGCGCCGCTTCGCGACCTGCACTGAGCGCGTTGGGTGGCGTCCCACGGGCTCCAAGTCGCGCATCACACGGCGGCTCGGCACCTCACGGCCGACCGCGTGCAACTCAGCGAGCGGAAGCCGGGCCGCGCGTCCATAACGTGGTGATCGTCGTCGTTCGAAATCCGACGCGCTCGGTGTTCACGTGGCTCTGCGACCCGTGCTCCACGTCGGTGAACACGTGGTCCAGCCCGAGTGCGGCAGCGTGCGCCAAGCGTGCACGAAGGAGTGCCTGTCTCTTATACACATCTCCGAGCCCACGAGACTAAGGCGAATCTCGTATGCCGTCTTCTGCTTGAAAA
>CALMXK010000168.1 GCA_937871165.1 uncultured Actinomycetes bacterium | reverse complement strand
TTAATGATACGGCGACCACCGAGATCTACACTAGATCGCTCGTCGGCAGCGTCAGATGTGTATAAGAGACAGTGATGTACTCGGGATTTGGAATGTCGGCGAGACCGAAATCGGCGAAGGTCGTGAGCGTGAGCTCGCCACCGAAGACGTCGCGGTAGAACTCCATGGCCTCGCGTGCGGTGCCTTGAAACGTCAGATACGGGTTCAGTGTGCTCGCCATGATGTTCCTTTCCGCAGTGATCTGTTCCGTCTGAGGCTACATACGCTCATGAGCGGCACGCGCCACCGAGGCGCCGGACGGTGCGATGATCATCCTTGTGAACACCCGATTCGGACCTCTCACCCATCGTCGCGAGCCGCACTGCGCGGCGGCCGACGAAACGGCGCCCGGCGACGCCATCTAGGGCATCGTGACCTTCGGCACGCTCACGCTCATCGTGCTCGCCGGGCTGTGCGGCCCGCTGCTCGGTGGGCCGACGCGGTTCCCGACGCCGGTGGTCGTCGGAGAGATTCTGGCGGGCATGGCGATCGGCGCCAGCGGCTTGCAGTTGATTGACGCGACCGAGCCGACGGTGGACCTCCTCGGACAAGTGGGGTTCGCAATGCTGATGCTGGCGGCCGGGATGCACGTTCCGATCACGACGCCCAATCTGATGCAACGTCTTCCCCGCGCGGCACGTTCGGCCGGGCTCGCGGCCGCCCTCGCAATCCCGGCGGCCATCGCGACCACCGCGTTGACGGGCGGCAACCACACCGCCGTGTATGCCGTGCTCCTGTCCGGCGGAAGTGCCGCGGTGGTTTTGCCGTCCCTGCACGAAGTTGGCCTGCTGCGCCGAGCGGAGTCGTTGCCCATCGTGCTTCAGATCGCCGTGGCGGATCTCGTCGCCATCATCGCCGTGCCGATCGTTCTGCAACCGTCCCATGCGTTGCGCACCGCGCTGGGCAGCCTGGCGGTCGGCGCCGCCGCAA
Source organism: uncultured Actinomycetes bacterium (assembly GCA_937871165.1). Lineage (GTDB taxonomy): Bacteria > Actinomycetota > Thermoleophilia > Miltoncostaeales > Miltoncostaeaceae > CALMEC01. The sequence continues at coordinate 11,681 of CALMXK010000168.1, read as the reverse complement.
CGCTCGTGTACCTGGTCGCGCGCATGATCGACCGCAGTTCCACGGTTGCCACTTTGCGTCAGCTTTCTGCATCGCGCGGCTGGGCGCTCGATCTTCGCGCCGCGCTCATAGTGCTCTTTGCACTGTGCTCGCTCGCCGTGCAGAGCGAGACCAGCATTCTGATCGCCGGTCTGTCGGCGGGCCTCGTCGTGAGCGCCCTTGGCGGCCCGCATCGGCTTTCGACGCAGGTGATCGGAATCGCACAGGGCTTCTTCGTGCCGCTGTTCTTCGTCGTCCTCGGTGCGCGCATTGATCTGAGCGCACTCTCGGACCGTCCGTCGCTGCTGCTGCTGATTGCGATGCTCGTCGTTGCGAATGTGGCGACGCATCTGGCGACTGCCTGGCTGACGCGCCGACCCGTTGCCGAAGGGCTGCTCGCGACAGCTCAGCTTGGTCTTCCGGCGGCGATCGCGACGCTCGGCCTTGAAACGGGTGCGCTTGATCCGGGACGTGCGGCCGCCATCGTCGCAGCCGGCCTCGTTTCGTTGCCGCTTGCCGCACTCGGGGCCAGGTTGCTGCATCGCCACCACCGCCACTCGCCCCCGCAACGGCTGCCCGGACTTGGGCCGCAAATCCAATGACGCTGGTGCTGACAGATCTCGTCGCGACGTCGACTGCACTTGCCCGGACGTCGTCGCGGCTCGAAAAGCGTTCGCTCATTGCCGCCTTGCTCGGCACGGCCGGTGACGATGTCGCCCTTGCCGTGGACTATCTGACCGCCTCACCGCGCCAGCGCCGAACGGGTGTGAGCTACCGCACGCTCGGATCGTTGCCGGAGCCGGCTCCCGTCACGTCCCTGACACTTCGCCAGGTCGACGCCGCGTTCGACGCGCTGGCAGCCGTCCAGGGAAGCGGCGCGGTTGCTGCCCGAGCGGCCATTGTAGGCGACCTGTTTGGTCGTGCGAGCGCCGACGAGCAGGCCTTCCTTCGCGCGCTGCTCATCGGCGAGCTTCGACAGGGCGCCCTCGATGGCGTGGTGGTCGACGCCGTCGCCCACGCGTCGGGCTGTCCCCTTGCCGTGGTTCGCCGGGCGGCCATGCTGACCGGGTCGGTCTCCCGCACGGCAGCCGTGGCGCTTGGCGGCGGAACGTCCGCGTTGGAGCAGATCACGTTGACAGTGGGGGTCGGCGTCCTGCCGATGCTCGCCGGCTCTGCCCCGTCCATCGCGGCGGCGGTGACGCAGGTGGGTGATGGAGCGTCCGTGTGGGTCGACTGCAAGGTCGACGGGATTCGCGCCCAGATCCACAAAGACGACAACGTGGTGCGAATTTTCTCCCGCACGCTCGACGATTGGACGGACCGGCTGCCGGAGGTTGCGGACGCGGTGCGCCGACTGCCGGTCGACGTCGCAATCATCGACGGCGAGGTGATCGCGCGCGACGTGTCCGGCCGTCCGCTGCCCTTTCAGGAGACCGGTTCGCGTGTCGCGCGCCAGGGCGCCGGTGCGGTGTCACTGATGCTGTTTGACCTGCTGCACCTCGATGGGCGCGACTTGATCGACGAGCCGCACGCCACACGTATTGGTGAGCTTGCGCGGATCGCCGGCCCGCTGGTGGTGGATCACGTTGTCACCGCCGATGCGGGCGTGGCGGAGCGGTTCTTCGAGACGGTCGTGGCCGCCGGATTTGAAGGTGTCGTCGTCAAACGTGTGGATGCCCCGTACGCGGCGGGCCGCCGCGGTTCGGACTGGGTGAAGGTCAAACCGGTGCGCACAGCTGACCTGGTGGTGCTCGGTGTGGAGTGGGGGAGCGGCCGACGGCGCGGCACGTTGTCGAACATTCATCTGGGCGCACGCGATGCGGAGACCGGCGAGTACGTGATGGTCGGAAAAACATTCAAAGGGATGACGGACGAGATGCTCGCGTGGCAGACGGCGCGTTTCCTGGAGCTGGAGCGCGACCGGGAGGGGCACGTGGTGTGGGTTCAACCGGCGCAGGTGGTGGAGATCGCGTTCGACGGGGTGCAGCGGTCGCGTCGATATCCGGGTGGTGTGGCGCTTCGTTTCGCACGCGTTCTGCGATACCGGGACGACAAGACTCCGCAGGAGGCGGACACGATCGATGGACTGCGATCGATGCTTGCCGAGCCCGATTCCCGCGATTTGCAGGACGTCTAGTTAACCGTTCTGGTGTCAGACACCAGAACGGTTAACTAGCGGGCGCGTTCGCCACCGCCGAAGCGACAAGCAGCGGCCGCTTAGTAGAACGACTGGAGAAAGGCTGTGAACGGAGCGTCGCGCTTTCGGTCCATCGACACCTCGAAACTGGGGAGCTTTTGCAAGAGCAGCTCCGTGGCCTCGGATGACAACGGCTTGCAATAGAAGAACCCTTGGAACAGGTGGCAGCCCATGTCCTGCGCCCATCGAAGATCGACTTCGTCTTCAACGCCTTCGCACATCATCTCCGTTTCGAACAACTCAGTGACCGAGTGAATGAGACGAAGCAGGCCACCCACGTGCACGTTCGATGACGCTCCGTGCACATAGGACCGGTCGGCCTTCAGCCGTTCGACGCGGAACTTTTGCAACGTCGCCAAGTTCGAAAGTCCGGTGCCAAAGTCGTCAAGCGAAATGCGAACGCCCAAATCGTGCAGCTGATCGACGCGCTTTTGTGCAGCTGAGTGCCATTGGGTAAGCCCGGTCTCCGTGAGCTCAATTTCGAGAAGGTTCGGCGCGATTCGGTACTGCTGAAGCAATGACTGAAGAACCTCGACGAGTCCCTCTTGGGTGAGCGTCGCCTGTGACATGTTGACCGCAATCGGCACGACCGGCATACCGCGGTCCTGCCAGGACCGAAGGTTGGCACACACTTGCGTGAGCATTGCCAGGTCAACGCGGTCGATCAAACCGAGCTGCTCAGCCAACGGGACGAACGTCGTGGGACCGATGGACTCGAGGCCGGGATGATCGATTCGAGCGAGCGCCTCGAAACCGATCACTCGACGTGACTGGGTATCAATCTGCGGCTGGTAGAACGGAACGAGCCGACCTTGCTCCAAAATTTCCGGCAGCAGTCGCTGGAACTCGAGAGCAAGCATGGCGCTCTCACGGCGCTGCACGGTGGACGTGGGTGCGGAAACGTCACCGGTGCGCTCGATGGCGACCTGGTTGATCGCCAAGGCTTGGTCGAGCAGCGATGAGACACTCGAGCCGTCGTCGGGTGAGTACGTCAGCCCGACTGCAACAATCGGCCGGACCATTGCGCTTCCCACGTCCACCGGCGAAGCCAAACGCTCTCGCAGATCATCCAGCTCCTCGATCATCGCCGCTGTTTCACCGACGAACGCGAATGCGAAGCTGTCGTCGTCAAGGCGGGCGAGCCACTTCGTCGATCCAGCCCAACTCCGGAAGGTGTTTGCTACGGCGGTGACCAACCCGTTTCCGACGTCGAAGCCGTACGCGCTGTTGATGATTTTGAGGTTGCTGATCTGGATGACACCAACAACGCATTTCTCCAGAGGGCTCAATCGCGCTTCGTTCAGGTGCAGCTGAACGCTGTTGATAAACGAAACCCGATTGGGAAGTTGCGTGAGCGGATCCGCATACTGCAGTTCGAGCAATCGCATCGCCTGTGCGGCGAGACCCTGCAGTGCGCTGGCCTCCATCTCTTGCAGCTGGCGCGGCTTGTCATCCATCGTCCACAGCGTGCCCAGTCGGTAACCGCGCGAGTTCGTGATGGTGGCGGCGGCGTAGTAGCGCACGTGGGGTGCTTCCGCGACGAGGGGGTTGCCGGAAAACCGCGGGTCAGACGTCGCGTCCGGCACGACGAAGAGATCCTGGTTTGAGTCGACTGCAGCGGCGCAAAACGCGCCTTCACGGGCGAGGCACGTCATGTCGACACCGAATCGACCCTTGATCCAGACACGGTCGACGTTCACCAAGCTCACCCCGGCGTACGGCGACTGAGTAACCACACCTGCCAGGCGGGACAAGTCCGACAGCGCCGCGTCTTCGTGCTCGTTGACCAAACTCGCATAGCTGGACAGTTCAGAGAGACGGAGTTTCTCGTCCGAGGAATTCAGCACCTGACTCATGCGGTTCGATTCCTTTCAGGACTCATTTTGGGCATTGGCTTGGAAGCCCGGCCACAAACGTTGTCCATCATCGGCGCTGCTCTTTTGCCCAATGTTTCTTTGCGAACCGGTAGAGTGGTGCATGGTTCCATCGTGGTTGTGGTGCTAATTGAATTCGGGCATGACGGATCCGACACGACGGCGTCAGGTTTGTATTCGGTGTGAACCGTCGGCGAAACGGAACCACTTCAAATGATACTCCCGTAACGACACGACGCCAGACGTCCTGCTTCAGGAGCGCACCCTTTCCCGCCCGGGACCGAATCGACAAGTCGTTCCGCGCCTGACGAAGCTTCACCACATTGGTGTCGACACGATCCTGAAGAGTCCGCCTTCGTAGAGGCCGCTTCTTCTCCAGGACGGCTACTTAACCATTCTGGTGCCACGTAGAGGCCGCTTCTTCTCCAGGACGGCTACTTAACCATTCTGGTGCCAGGCACCGGAATGGTTAGTACCCAGTGTGTCCGGCGGGCGATCTCCGGCCACCACCAGCGCCAGCAGCCGCCCGAACGCCACGCGGTCGTCCTGCGCCAACGGCGCCAGTCGCTCACCTCGCTCGGCCTGGTGATCGCCGCTCACGTTCGCCGTATCGAATCGATGATGGGGCTCATGCAGATGCTCTTGCTGCCGCTCTCGTTCCTCTCCGGGGCCATGTCCCCTTGTCGGGCCTGCCGGCCTGGCTGGAGATCGCGACGCTGCTCAACCCGATCACCTATGCGGTCCACGCAATTCGAACGACGGACTTCTCGCACATCGAATAAGGCGGCCCTCACTCGACCTCGCTCATCTCCACGGTGACCACCATTCGCTCGGTCGCCGCTCCCACGTAGCTGCCCCGAAACGGCGGCACGTCGGTGTAGTCGCGACCGACGCCGATACGCACGTAGCGGTTCAGTTCCGGTTCCGGGTGTGTGGGGTCGAACTCCATCCACCCAACGCCGGGAATCCACGCCTCGCACCACGCGTGGCTCTCACTGGGCGTGTCGCGCCCGGGTTCATACAGCCATCCACTCACGTACCGGGCGGGAATGCCGCGCCGACGACAGAGCGCCAAGAACAGATGCGCCATGTCCTGACACACGCCGCTTCGCACCTGCAGCACGTGTTCCACCGTCGTGTCCACGTCGGTGACCCCGGGCACGTAGGTGATCGCCCGGTTCACTCCGATCTCCGTCGCACGCACCCAGGCGACGATGTCGTGAATGTCGTCGAGGTCGAGGCTGTCAGCGAACTGGTGGACCGCCTCGGGCCAGTCGACAAGCGGTGACTGGTCGAGATACTCCCCGAGTTCGGTGCGTATGGAGGGGTCGTCGAGCGCCGACCATGGAACGTCGTCAGGGTGCGGCGGATGCGGCGTCACCGCGACCAGGACGTCGGACTCGACGACCAGCGAGCGGTGCGGATCGGTCACTTGAAACCAGGCGACCTCGTTGCCGAACGCATCGTGATGGCGGTGAATGGACGCGGACGGCTCGACGGTGATGGCGGAGAGCTCCACCTGCTGTCGCCCGTTGCTTCGCGGGCTGAGCCGCACCTCGTTGATGCTGTCGTGCGCCTCGCCGGCGTACCGCATCTCAGTTCTGTGCTTGACGCGCAGCTTGAGCACGCTGTGTTCCCTCCATTCCTGCCCCCGGGGAGTAAGCGAAGCAGCTGAGGGCGACCGCTTCGTCGATTGCGTTGCACTGACGCTGAACGCGATCCATGCGTTCAGCCAGCGACTGGCTGGGCAGCGATTCGGCGGCGATGAGCGCAGCGCGCGTCTGGCCGACCAGTGTGAGCGCCGTGTCGGCCTCGGCGATGTCGCCACCCGCGACCAGACTCGTGAGTGCCATGGCAACCTGGTCAAGGCAGTAGACGACCGATCGCGGGAACCGGTCGTCGGTGACAAGAAGTTGCGCCAGCCGCCGCGGCGACGCGAGGTCGACGTCCAATCGGCGTGAAGCCTCGTCGGCCCCGGCGGAGCGCAGCAGACTGCGCCACTGATGCAGCTCGACGCCACCGATGAGCGCAGCATCGTCCGGAAGCAGCAGGCGGTACTTCACCTCGAGCAGCCGCGCCGACTTCTCCGCCCGCTCGGTGAACCGGCCAAGACGCAGGAAGTACCACGAGCCGTCGCGACGCATTCCGCCGTCGATCAATCCGTGAAGCAGCGCCACGGCTCGCCGAACCTGCCTGCTCAGAAGGTAGACACGTTCGCGATCGTCATTGCCGGTCTCGGCTTCGGCGAGCTCCAGATACACCGTGTTGAGTGCCTCCCACACATCGGTGGGCAGCAGGTCGCGCACAGACTGTGCGTTCTGACGCGCCCGCCGAAGGCATGAGGTGATGCTGTTGGGGTTGTCCGGCGAGGTGGCCAGGAACTGCACCACGGATTCCTCGTCGGCCACGTGGAACAGCTGCTCGAAGCGCTCCATGTCACCGGTGATCTCGACGAGCGGTTCCCAGACGGTGCGTGCGCCGTAGCTGACGTCGCCGCTTTCGCGTGTCATCGCATGGCTGACTTCGAGCAGGCGCGCATACGTGTCGGCGCGCTCGATTGCGCGGGCAATCCAGTACAGATTGTCCGCAACCCGGGCAAGCATCGGACTCATCGTTCCAGCACCCAGGTGTCCTTGCTCCCCCCGCCCTGGGAGGAGTTGACGACGAGCGACCCTTCCGTCAGCGCCACGCGCGTGAGCCCGCCGGGCACCACCTCCGGCGTTTCGCCGAACATGACGAACGGCCGAAGATCGATGTGCCGGGCAGCGAACCGACCACCTTGGAACACCGGCGCGCGAGACAGGGTGACCGTGTCCTGCGCGATGTAGCCGCGCGGGTTCGCCGTGATGCGCTCCGCAAACTCGCGGCGCTCATCGGAGCTCGCATGCGGCCCGATCATGATGCCGTAGCCGCCGGCGCCGTCCACCGCTTTCACCACCAGGCTGTCCAAGTTTGCGAGCACGTGTTCGCGGTCGTCGTGGTCCTCCAACAAATAGGTGGGCACCTGTTTGAGGATGGGCTCTTCACCGAGGTAGTAGCGGATCAAACGTGGGACGTATGCGTAGACCGCCTTGTCATCGGCGATCCCCGTGCCGGGCGCCGTGCAGATCGCGACGTTGCCCGCCCGGTAGGCGCCGATCAGTCCCGGCACGCCGAGCAGTGAATCCTGGCGCAGCGCGACGGGGTCCAGGAACCAGTCGTCCAGGCGCCGGTAGATGACGTCGACCGGCTCGTACCCGGCCGTGGTCTTCAGGTACACGCGCCGGCCCCGCACCACCAGGTCCCGTCCCTCAGCCAGCGGCACTCCCATCTGCTGGGCCAGGAACGTGTGCTCGTAGTAGGCGGCGTTCATCGGCCCGGGCGTCAGCACGACGATGCGTGCCGGCCCAACGTCCACCGGCGACGCGGCGGCAAGCGCACGACGCAGCATCATGGGGGCGTTGTCGACACGACGCACCGCGTATCCGGCGAACGCCTCAGGGAAGACGCGCCGCATGAAGTTGCGATTCTGGACAACGTACGAGATACCCGACGGCGTGCGCAGGTTGTCCTCGAGTACCCGCCACTCCCCTGCCCCGTCGCGCACAAGGTCGATGCCGGCGACGTGCACCCACCGGTCGTTCGGTGGTGTGATGCCGACCATCTCGCGGATGTAGCCCTTGCACGAGGTCAAGAGCGACCGTGGAATCACGCCGTCTGACAAGCACCGCTGCGGCCCGTAGGCGTCTGACAGGAAACGGTCCAACGCGGTCACGCGCTGACGCAGGCCGTCTTCCAGGCGGCGCCACTCGGCGGCGCTGATCAGCCGCGGAAGCAGGTCGAACGGGAACGGGTGCTCCTGCCCGTGGTGCGAAAACGTGATGCCCTCGTTCAGGTAGCACGCGCCGGCCAGGTCGGACTTGCGTGTGAACACCCCCGCTTCCAGGTGTTCCACCTCGCCGTACAACCCCGCATACGGCGCACGGGGGGCGGCGTCGTCGTCGAACATCTCGTCGTAGTAGCCACTCAGGGCGTAGTCGGCAAACAGCACACTCATGGCGTGATCCTCAGGTCCGGGCGTCTCAAGGAGATTCACGGATGTACCTGAGCCTGCACATTGGCCATTCGAACAAAGGGTGCCCGGGTCAGGTCCGCCCGGGGTCGAACTCGTCGGGCCCCAGGCGCACCTGCACCGGGGGCCCGACACCGTTCGAATCAGTCGCCGTCACCGTCGCCGTCGCCGTCGCCGCCGTCGGCCACCAGCCGGTCGGCGAACGTGACACGCATACCGGCGATCAGCGCCGCCTTGTCGGCATCCGAGAGTTTGGCGTCGGAGTGTTTGATCGTGTACTGCCGAGGCGGCATCTCGCCCTCCTGCAGGACCTCCTGCACCTCCTCGATCTCGATGCCACGGTTGGCGTCGGAGATGTTCATCGTGCCGCGCCCTTCGTCGACGTCGTGCTGCACAAGCCACGAGACCGGCGCCACGTTCGTGTACCAGGGCCACTTCGTCAGGTTCGAATGGCAGTCGGCGCAGGCGGTCATGAACAGCTGCTCGGTCTTCGGGGTGTCCCACGCCACCGATGCCGTTGCGGGCGGGTTGGTGTGGCTGCGACCGTACGGGACGGCCTGAATCAGCACGAACAGCGCGACGATGCCAAGGCCGATGCGTTTCAGCCATCGACGTTTGCGCGAGCGGGGACGCGGGGAATCCGGCGGGCTTTGATCGTTCATGGAGTTCTCCTTGATAGCAACTCTGGTCGATCAATCAGCCCGTTTGATCGACTTAATGATACCCAATCACCTCGACGACCAAAGCGACCGGGCTCGGCCTCAGCGTGCGGCGCGAAATGCGGCCACGGCATCCGCGAACGGCAGGCGCGGCAGTGCGATCTGCCCTTCCGCGGTGGCGGCCGCCAGCCCGGCGACGGGAACGCGTCGCGCACCCTGACACAACAGGTAGCGAGGCTCCCAGCGCGGCGAGAACTTCTCGTTGAAGCGCAACAGGCTGGAGATTTGGAACCACCGGTCGCCGAGCCCGATCACATGGCGAAGCAACCGTTCGCGGCGATTGGCCGGGGCGCGCATCACACGCCCAAACGCCGCGAAGTTGAGCGACAGTTCCTGGACGCCCTGCTCACGCAGACCGGTGATGGCGGCGCAGATCAGGAACTCCATCAGGCCATTCGGGGTGTCCGGGTCGCGACGCATCGCGGCCAGCGACATCGCCGACCGCCCATAGACCGGCGCGAAGTGCAGGTACCCGCGAGGGACGCCATCGCCGTCGCGGGCGACGACCACCACACACGCCGACTGCGTTGGCCCGCCGACACCCTCGAGCGCCATGGTGAACCCGCGTTCGGGCCGGCCCTCACGCCAGCGTCGGGAGATGGCGTCGAACGTGGCGAGGTCGGCGTCGGTCAACTCCGAAACGGGCAGGATCTGCGACTCGTATCCCGCGGCGTGCAAACGGGTCACCGACTGGCGGACCTTTCGGATCGCGCGCCCGGTCAGCGAGAATCCGGCGGTGTCGACGATGGCCTCGTCGCCCAGATACACGGGCCGCAGGCCGAGCATTTGCCACATCGGGAGCAGGTCGGCTCCGCTGCCGAGGACCGACAGGCGCAGCCCCCGCTGTTCGGTGAGCTCCACGAGCCGGTCGAGCAGTCCCGGGATCGAGGCGGGATCGCCGACCGGATCACCCGAGACGACGACAACGCCGTGTTGGACGCGATATGCCAGGTAGGCACGCCCGTCGTCGCTGAACAGGTAGTCGTTGTCGTTGCGCAGTGTGAAGAACCCGAGCGTGCCTGCACCGTGTGTCGCAAGAATGGCGTGAGCCTTGGCCATGGTGCGACGTGCCGGCTCGCCGATGGGTGTGCGAAGCGGTCGAAAGAGCGGACTGATCGTCGCGATCGCCGCAACCACGCCGAGCACCCCGACGGCGCTCGGCAGCCAGTGCTGATGTTCCGTGAATGTCAGGCTGCCGCGCCATCCCAGCAGCAAGGCCCAGGCCTCATGAAGGGTGCCGGCCAACCCGAGGTCACGATGTTGCGTGACCTCGGCGGCCGTGACCGCGGCGCACGCAACCAGTAGCGCCGACGATCCCAGGACAACCGTGCGCCATGCGACGGACCGCAGCACACCGGGCGCGGTCATGACGGTGAAGGCCCGACGCTGCTTCCACAAGACGGCTGCGAGTGCCCAGCTCAGCAGCGCCTCTTCGACGTCGAGTCCCTTGATCAGGTTGGCCATTCCCAGGCCGACAAGCAACAGGATCGCCAGGGTGCAGGCGTTCTTGCGCCGCCTGATGACCGGCACGCTGATCGCCAACAACAGCGCCGCCGCCGACAGCGACACGGCGTGCGCCTGCGCCACAACCTCGTTCGGCACCACCGAACGAAGGAAGTGCAGACGATCGGCGAGCCCCGGAGTCAACGCGCTTGCGATGTTGAGCGCGGCGACGAGTGCGACGAGCCAGCCGACAGCGGGAGCCACCCAGCGTCCAGCGATACGCGGCATGGGTGATGAGCGCCGTGAGTGCACCGCGACAGCGATGGCAAAAATCAGCGCGGCCACCGTCACGAACACCGGCCACGCGAAGGTGGTCAGGGGCTGGGTCGCCTCAGCCAGCGTTGGAGCAAACACGTGGTTCATCGTAGCGTCGGCTTCAGTCCCGGCAGAACGATGCGGTCGACATTGGACCCGACTTTGTCAGGCGATCAGCACCCGCATGCGTCGCACTGATCACCCTGCCACGCTTCGATGCCTTCTCGCACCGCCAGCGCCCCGATCACCAGCGCGGCTACGGCGTCGAGCCACCATGCTCCGACGAGCGTGTTGGCCAGCAGACCGACGAGCAGCACACCGGACAGGTACGCGCACAGGATGTTCTGGCGGCCCTCGGCGATCGTCGCTTGCGAGCGGAGTGCCGCCCCCACCCGGGCCTTGGCGCGCGCGAGCGGCGGCATCGTCATGAGTGTCGCCACGGCCAGAGCGATGCCGACCAGGCTCGTTTCTGGTCGCTCGGCGGTGATCAGCGCCCGGACCGATTCCACCGCCACATATCCGGCAAGCACGAAGAAGCTGATGGCGATGGCTTGTTGCGCGCGCCGCTCCACGGTCTCGGAGGCTGCCGCCCCCTGACGGAAGCGCCACAAGACGATGAAGCCCGCAGCGGCTTCGATCACAGAGTCGATACCGAAGCCGATCAGGGCGACGGAACCGGCGGAGAGACCTGCGACCACCGCGACCGTCGCCTCGACTGCATGCCAGCCAAGCCCCAGGATCGCCAGGCGCTTGGCACGGGTGATCAGCTTGGGGCGATCCGCGTCGATCGGCGGCAGTTGCGAGCCCGTGACGGGTATGGCCGACACGTTCATCGACGGTGGTCCGTGGTCATGTTGCGTGGCTGGATCGCCATGTCATGACACTAGCGCTCGAAGGTCGGACGGCGCTGGACACACGCCGCACGAGCGAGGTTCAACCGCGGACGCGTGGATCGGTCACCACCGCGGGGCGACGAGCCGCGGGGCGAGCGTCCCCGTCAGCGGTGCAGCAGCACGGCTGTCTCTTATACACATCTGACGCTGCCGACGAGCGATCTAGTGTAG
>CALMXK010000167.1 GCA_937871165.1 uncultured Actinomycetes bacterium | reverse complement strand
CTCGGAGATGTGTATAAGAGACAGGCGACGTACCGAATCTCCAAGACGCGGGTCGGACCGGTCATCCAGATCATCCTCGGATCGCCGGAGATCTACGCAAACCTCGGCGAACCCGACATGGTGAAGCCGCCGTTTGTCTACACGGCGGGCATGTTGCGCAAGACCAATCAGGGCGTGCACGTTCTGGCGTGGCGCTGGCTGCTCGACGGGATGGGCCAGGTGCCGTTCTACCCGCCGAATGTCAGCGGCTGGGACCAGAACGAGGCATGGATGACCACCGGGGCGATCCAGGCGCGCTTTGACGGCGCGGGCCAGGTCATCGACGGAATGCGGATCAAGGACGGAAGCATCGCCAAGACCCAGACGCCCGCAATGGCCTATCGCTCGGCGGTCGCTGCGACGGGCCGCCCGTGGATGAGCCCGATTTCGCAGGCAGCGGCGGCGCGGTACGCCAAGAGCGTGCCCGCCCGCCATCCCAACCCGTGGGAGGTCAGCCACTACTGGCCAGAACGCCAGCGTGTGCTGCGACATGTCATGTTGGCCGGACCCGACGCGCAGGTGTGCTGATGAGCGACCACCACACTCACCACTCAGGATGCAGTGACTGGTACTCCACACGGCGGGCGGCACTTGCGCGCGCGGTGGACCAGATCGTTCCGATCCCCGATGAGGCGCTCACGGAAGGGCCGGAGGCGGCCGCCAAGATCTTTGCGGGCGGTGTGACCCGACGTCAGGCCTTGGCCGGCGCCGGTGGGCTCGCGCTCGCGACGGCGCTCATGCCGAAGTTCGGTGGCCGCGAGATCTTCGAGGCGGCACAGGCTCAAGCGGCCGGCAACCCGGCGGCCAACATCCTCGTACTCATCTACCTGGATGGCGGCAACGACGGGCTGAACACCCTGATCCCGTGGAATGACCCGCAGTACCACACGAAGCGTTCCAGGATCGGCATCGCCGACGGTGCCGGGCTGCCACTTGGCGGACCCGCCCCGGACGCCAACTTTCACTGGCATCCTGCGCTCACCGGCCTGCGTGACCTGTACGACGCCGGCAAGGTTGCCGTCTTGCCCTCGGTGGACTACACGCCCACGGATCAGTCGCACTTCAACTCGCAGATCTACTGGCGCACCGGCATCGTCGGACAGTCCTACGAGCGCTCCGGGTGGTTGGGCAGAACGATCGATCGCATCGGCGTGACCAACAACCCGCTGCAGGCCGTCAGCGTGGGATGGGGCCTGGACCCGGTCTTGCTGTCGCGAAGCAAGCCGGTCGCCACTGTCTTCGATCCGGCCGACTTCGCCATGTACATCCCGGGTGTCTGGGATCCGAAGGAGGGCCTCAGCCCTTACCGCGGCATGGTGAGCGGTGCCCGCACCCGTGCCCGCAGAAGCGCCCAAGGCGCGATGCGCAACGCAATCTCGGTCTACGACCGCCTCGGCGGACTTCGCGCAGCACCACGTCTGCCGGAGGACCCCACCCCGTACTCCAACGACTACCTGGGCAAGGGGCTGCGCAACGTGGCGCGGATGCTCGGCGCCGGACTCGGCACGCGCATCGTCACTGTCAGTCACAGTGGCTTCGACACGCACATCAACCAGACGAGCACGCATCCCGAGCTCCTCACGTCCCTTGGCAACTCCCTCAAGGCGTTCCAGGACGATCTCACCGCCAAGGGCCTGTCCGACCGTGTGATGACCATGGTGTGGAGTGAGTTCGGCCGCAGGGTCGAGGACAACGATTCCAACGGCACCGATCACGGCGCCGGTGGTCTGATGCTTCTGGTCGGCGACCATGCGCGGGCCGGTATTCGCACGGAGTTCCCAGGGTTGTCGGTGCTTGACGGCAACGACAACTTGCGCGTCACGACACAGTTCCGCACCGTGTACGCCACCATCCTGGAAGACTGGTTGGGCGTCCCGGCAGGCGCGATCCTTCCGAGGATAACGTCGACCCGACTCCCTTTGTTCGTCTAGCGCTGCTCTTCGGATGGGGGCGGCGGCCGACGGTCGCCCCCCATCCTCACTTGTCGGTTCACGTGAGGCCAAACCGACACATATGGCGCGGTCTTCGACGGACACGCCACCGCCGAGTCGCAGCTCCTCGCGGAGCTGAGGCCGCTGTCGATGTCCCGATGCTCTCGCCTTTCGTTCGATCCCTTCTCCCCGCCCCTCACCCGTGGCGCGCCAAGTGGCGCAACCCTCCGCCGTGGCGCACCACCACGCCAAGTGGCGCAATCCAGCGTCGTCCATCCCACCGCGCCAAGTGGCGCAAACCAGGAAGCCCGCCACGGCATACAACCGTCGGCGGCCCCGGATGCCCGATCCCATGCAGCTCGCCGCGCCAAGTGGCGCAACTCGACCGTACCTCGGCGTCGGACCCATCGAGGACGAGACGCCTGGATGATCTGAGACACGCACGCATCACCGCGCCAAGTGGCGCAAACCGAAACGATCCCGGCCACGGCTCTCGGGCATCGATCCCGTGGACAGTCGCGCCAAGTGGCGCATTCCGGAGCTCTCCCGGCCGAGGGGATCACTGTGGACGCCAATCCCACGCCACAGTCGCGCCAAGTGGCGCATTCCGAACGCGCCGCCATGGAGTACGTCCCGGACCGATCTACGACGTCCCGTAGTCCCTTCGCTGGGCCCTTAACGCCAACGGGGCGCAATGTTGCGCCCCGCGATTACGACGATGGATCGTTGGCGGCTACTTCGGAGCGATCGCCGCCGGAAGCACGGGGCTCTGAGTGACCTCGCCGGGCTTGGCGCCCAGGCCGGCGTACACGGCGACATATGCCGCAACGTCCTCAGCGTCTTTGCCGGTCACGATGTTGCGCGGCATGATCGGCTCACGCCCCTGTTCGGCGTTGCTGATCCAGTAGTGCACGACACCCTGGAAGGTGCTCGAGGGGAAACCTTCGGCACGCGACATGCGAAATGCATCGTCGAGGTCCGGGCCAACGGTGCCCTTCGTGCCGGCAGCGGCCATCATGTGGCAGCCGCCGCAGCTCGTCACGAACTTGGCCTTGCCGTTCTCAAGGTCGGCGTCAGCCGTCCCCGCCGCACCACATGCGGTGAGCGTGACTGCAGCGACGGCCGTCAGCGCGCCGACCGCAAGAGATCGAAGTCGTGTGGTTGCCATATGCCTCGCCATCAGATCAGGTAGACGACGACGTAGAGGAAGATCCACACGACGTCGACGAAGTGCCAGTAGATTGACCCGGCCACGAGCGGCCCAGCGGCCCCGTGACGGAATTCGTTCTGCTTGCGCGCCCGGTTGAGCGCGAACCACAGGACGCAAAGACCGACGAACACGTGGAGTCCGTGCAAACCGGTCAGCAGGTAGAAGACGGTGCCGAAGATCGTGTCCTGCGGCGTGAAGCCGAGATGCACGTACTCGTTGATCTGGATGATCAGGAACGTCGAGCCAAGCATCAGTGTCAGGATCAATCCGCGAATCAGACCGCGGCGATCGCCGGCGGCGAGGCGCTTCTCACCCCACCACAATGTGAAGCTCGAGAACACGAGGATCGCGGTGTTGATACCGGTGATGAGTTTCGGCAGCGGCTCGAAGGGTTCCACCCCGGAGAACTGGGGCGGCCATTGCGCCGTGTTGGCACGGGCGATGAAGTAGGCCACGAAGAACGCGGCGAACACCATGATTTCCGAGCCGATGAAGATCGCCATCCCGAGCACGGCCGGATTCATCCGAGCGAGTGGTGATGTGCCCGCGCGATCGATGGCGGGCGCAGCGTGGGCGTCAGACGCCATCTAGCGAGCACCTCCCGTCAGTGTCCTGACCGTAGCGTTGCGTGAAACGAGATCGATGGCATCGAGTTGTTCCTCGGTGACCTGACCGGCGACGAGCACCTCATCTGGGCGGTCGGCCTTTGCGATCGCCTTCGCGGCGTCAAGCAGCGAGCCGTCCCAGACTTCGCCCTTGATCGACAGACCCTGATTGCGCAGCGATTCGACCGCCGCGTGGACGGCCGTGATCGCCTCGGCGCGCCGAGTATTCGCTTCGTCACCCCATTCAGGTGCCGGCACAGCGGCCGGGACCGTAAGGGTGATGCGCGCCGGGGAGGCATCGACGCGATCGCGGATCGCATCGACGATCGCGCTGTCCACACCGTTTGGTGCGATCACATGGACGTGGGACAGCGCCGCGTCGTGGACGCTCTCTGCGGCTTCTGCCGCGGAGAGCGTGACATGCGAGACGGCAACGCCGGTCGCCTTGCGCACCCGGTCGACGAGGTCGCTTCGCAGCCAGTCCGACTGGCCGAGGCCGAGCGTCGCGAACAGGATCTCGTGTGCATGCAGATCCGTGGCTGCGGCGGCAATCGCCGCGACCGGCTCACCAGTGACGACCTTGGTTGCAACGACTGCACCTGAACGCTCCAGGATCGACTGCGCAAGTCGCTGGCGACGTTCGATGCCCGCGACATCCTGGCCATCCTCGGCCGGGGAGACGAGCGTGAAGCGCCAGTGCCCGTTGTGGTCGAGCTGGCGAATGGCGTCGAGCACCGGCTTGGATGTCACGGCGTCGCGAGCGATGACCAAGATGTTCGGTCGGTCCGTCTCGACGTACTCTCCGCCACCCACTTCGTCCGGTGCGTAGATGATCGCGTGGCGAGCACCGACATGACCGTACTGGTACGGACCACCGACGACCTGCGGAACAGCGTCGAAGTTGAACAGCGGCGGCGGCGAGGAAACAAGCCACTCCATTGTGCGCCCGCGCCACGGGTTCCACGGCGCCTTCGGTCCGGAACGGATCGTCTGGTAGATGTTCACGAAGAACAGGACCGTTCCGACGACCATCAGGATCGAGGCGGCGCTGATGAACAGGTTCAGGTTCGCGAAGCGCGGGTCGTAGTCCATCACGCGACGCGGCATACCGACCAAGCCAAGCCAGTGCATCGGCAGGAAGGTCGCATTGAACCCGATGTAGGTCAGCCAGAAGTGCCACTTGGCGAGTGTCGTGTTGAACATCCGACCGGTCATCTTGGGCAGCCAGTAGTAGACGCCCGCGAAGATCGTGAACATCGAGCCACCGAAGAACACGTAGTGGATGTGGGCCACGATGTAGTACGTGTCGGTCACGAAGATGTCGACCGGCAAGATGGCCACGAAGACGCCTGAGAGACCGCCGACCACGAACGTCGACATGAATCCGAGTGCCCACAGCATCGGGGCATCCAAGTGGATGCGTCCACGCCAGAGTGTGCCCAACCAGCCGAAGATCTTCACGCCGGTCGGGATGGCGATGAGCATCGTGGTCGCCATCATCGGGATGCGCAGCCACGGAGCCATACCGGACACGAACATGTGGTGTGCCCACACGCCGAAGCCGAGTACCGCGATGGCCACCGTCGAGAACGCAATCGCGCGATATCCGAAGATCGGTTTGCGCGAGAACGTCGAGATGACTTCGCTGATGATGCCGAATCCGGGGATCAGCATGATGTACACGGCCGGGTGGCTGTAGAACCAGAAGATGTGCTGATAGCTGATGACGTTTCCGCCGAACGCCCAGTCGAAAAAGTGGGTGCCCATGATGCGGTCGAACATCGTCATGAACTGCGACACGGCGACGAACGGCGTACCGAAGACGACAAGCGCTGATGTTGTCGCGTTCGCCCAGACCAGAAGCGGCATGCGCCAGATGGTCATACCGGGCGCGCGCATCGTGAAGATGGTCACCAGGAAGTTCACGGCGGTGAAGATCGAGGAGAAGCCGGCGAACTGTGCGCCGATCTCAAAAAGGGTCGTTCCGGTACCGCCCTGCGTGGCAAGCGGCACGTAGGCGGTCCAGCCGGACGACCAGCCGCCGAGCATGACGCCCGCAAGCATCATGAAACCGGCCGGCGGAAGCATCCAGACCGACAGCGCGTTGAACTTCGGGAAGGCCATGTCCTTCGCGCCGATCATGATCGGCAATGCGAAGTTGGCAAGGCCGGCGAACGCGGGGATCAGGACCAGGAAGATCATGATCGCGGCGTGGCCGGTGAAGAGCGTGTTGTACCCCTCGCCATTGGTGATCTGCGAGCCGGGCTGTGCGAGCTCCGTGCGAACGAGCTCGGCGAGGCTGCCGGCGACGACGAGGAAGAAGAAGATGACGCCGAGATACTGGGCGCCAATAACCTTGTGGTCGGTGTTCAGGCGGAAATAGTCACGCCAGCTGTTGGCGCCGTGGAAGCTGTGGTCGTCGTAGTCGACCGGCTTGCCGAGCAACCAGCGGACCCACCAGTCGAAACACCCCGATCCGGCGACGAAGCCGAGGCCGGAAAAGAGGGCGATGCAGGCAACCGTGACCTGCTCGTTCCAGAGGGGATCCATCTGGAACACGAACCGGAGGAGGAACGGGAGCGCCAACCCGAGGGCGCCACCGACGACCGTCGACCAAGCGATGCGAATCCACCAGTGGCCAAGCGAGCGGTGGTCGGAATGATGTGCATGCCCTCCACCCGCGCCGTGCGCGATCGGAGTGCCGCTTCCTGAAACGTGTGTAGCCATAGTCCCTTATCCCTTCGCCGCGACGGCTTCACGCTTCGCCGTGGCTGTCCATGCGTCGAAGTCCCCTGGCGAGAGCACGTACATGCGTGCTCGCATCACCGAATGTCCGGCGCCGCAAAGCTCGGCGCAGACGATCGGGTAGGACTTGCCGGCCGTCCCCGTCTTCATTGTGAAGCGCACCCGGTCATTGACAATTCCGGGCACCGCATCACCCTTGATGCGCGTCTCGTAGACGAAGAAGCTGTGGATCACGTCCTTCGCCTGCAGTCGCAGAATTACCTGGCGATCGGTGGGGACGCGCAGGTCTCCGGTGGTGATCCCGAGTTCCGGATACGTGAAGTCCCAGACAAACTGGCGACCGACCACGTCGACGTACATCGGCCCGCCGGGCGCAGCCGAGACTTTCTCGTTGTCGACGACGACAATGGCGCTCCAGACCGCCGTCACACCGATGATGACCGTCGGGATGATCGTCCAGATGATCTCCAGGCCGGTGTGGCCGTGAAGCGGAGCCCCATCGAGGTCCTCACCATCGGGCGCGCGGAACTTCCAGATGGAATACAGCAGGAATGTGATCACAACCGTGAAGACACCGATGCTGACCCAGATACACCACCAGATCAGAGCGTCGACACTGTTCGATTCGAGGCTCGCAGCCTCGGGGAGCCAATCAAACGCCTGCGAGATGAGCACGCAGATTCCACCGACGACAAGGCCGATGATTGCGAGGGGCAGTGCGTGATTGCTACGTGGAGAAGAAGGGGTTTCAGACACGTCGAGCACGCTACCACGAGAGGGGGGCTTCGGCGCTGTGGTTTTTCCCGGTCGGATGTCCTTTGAGGCAGGTGTCGTGGGTCCCCTGAATCGGGATCACCACACGTTCCCCACGTGTTTCTCCGCAACTCGGCGAAACCGGGCCGCGTCGGCTCCCCCAGGGTTGACGCACCGGCAGCCGGCTGAGCACGGCCCGTGGCCGGTTCCGTCATGCGTCAAGTGGCGCAACCTTCCAATGCGCCACTTGTCGGGGGCGGAGTCGCGACCCGCGGACCGGGATTCGGATGCGCCACTTGGCGCGTCCGACACATTGCGCCACTTGGCGAATCCCGGGCGTGATGTATCTCGGCGGTGATGGGGTGCTCATTCCAGCCGTACACGTTTCGACGACGCGGGGGCAGTCGGATAGACGCCGGGCCGCTCGCGTTCGCCCCGCATTTCGGCACCCCCCAATTGGAGGTTTCATGAAGATCTGCGCCCGCACCGCTGTTGTTGTCGCCGTCGTCGGCGCCGCCGCGACCTTGGCCGCACCGGCAAGCGCCCTTCCCGCGTTCACCACGGCCGCCAAGACCGGGCCGGTGGTGGGCACATCGTCGAAGCTGGTGAAGGTGACCGTCGGTCACCATGCCGCCTTCGACCGTGTGGTCTTCCGTTTTACAGGCGGCCGCCCCGGGTGGAACACCCACTTCGTCGCCCGGCCCACCCAGGACGGATCGGGCGCACCGGTCAGCGTCATCGGATCCCGCTACCTGCAGATGAGCTTCTTCCCCTCCGGCGCACCGAACTTCAACTATCTGTGGCGAGTGACCCCACGCTTTCGGACGCTGAAGCAGGTGCGCTCCACAGGCGACTTCGAAGCGGTCGTCTCGATGACCGCAGGGCTTCGCTACAAGGCCCCGTACCGCGTCTTCGGCCTCACGTCCCCGTATCGCATCGTGGTGGACTTCCGGCACTGAGAGCGAGTGGCCGTCGCTACCGTGCGGCGGCCACCTCACGCTCCGGATCACGTACGCCACGGCCGATCAAAAGGCACAGCGCAAACAGCCCTGCACCGACCAGGTACGGCGCGGGGATGGCCCAGTCGAACAGCGCACCCGCCGCAACCGGACCGATGGCCCGGGCAAGTCCGCTGGCTGACGCCAACACTCCGAGCATCGCCCCCTGCTCGTCGTCAGACGAGGCCTTCGACACCAAGGCGGTGACCGTCGGAAACACCAACCCCGATGCGGCGAGCAGCGCCGCCACGGGAAAGAGTGCGACGACATTCGTGGTCACCGCAAGCAGCCCGAGTGCGGCTGCCGTGAGGACGATGCCGAGATTCATCACTCGCCGCTCGCCCATTCGATCGACAATGGGCCCGATGAGCTTGCCCTGCAACACCGCTGCGACGATGCCGATGAACGCGAAGATCAGGCTGGCTTTCGTCAGGTCGAAATCGAACCGCCGCCGCCCAAGCAGCGAGAAGGTGGTCTCCATCCCGGTAAACGCGAACGTGCCGAGGAATGTGATGACGACGAGCGGCCCGACGGTGCGGTCAGCAATCGCGCGCCGCAAAAATGCGAGACGTCCGCCCGATGCGGCCGGGCGACGATCGGTTTCCGGCAGCCGCTTCCACGCGATTGCCATGTTCGCGAGCGCAAGCGCACCCGAGACGAAGAACGGCAGACGCTTGTCCACAAGCGCACACAGTCCGCCAAGTGCCGGACCGATGATGAAACCGATGCCGAAGGCCGCGCCGATCAAACCCATGCCGCGCGCGCGGTTCTCCTTGGTGGTGATGTCCGCCACGTACGCCTGCGCCGTCGAATACGACGCACCGGAGATGCCATTCAAGATCCGTGCGACAAACAGCAAGATGATGGAGTTCGCAAACCCGATCATGAACGACGAGACCGCGCTTCCCAGCAGCGAGATCAGGATGACCGGTCGCCGACCGTAGCGATCCGACAGGCGCCCAAGGAGCGGCGCGAAAATGAACTGCATGGCCGAGTAACTGGCGGCCAGAAAGCCGATCACGGTTGCAGACGCCCCGAGATCTTCCGCCCACAACGGCAGGATCGGGACCACGATGCCAAACCCGATGAGATCGATCACCACCGTGGTGAAGACGATCCCGAGCGGAGTCAGGAAGAAGTTCTCGCGGCGCTCAGAGCCGCCAGACGTCGACCGCCGACCCATGATCCCTATGCCAGCGCAGCGTCGACGGCGAGCGCGACAAACAGAAGGGCGAGGTACAGCATCGAGTAGGAGAACGTCTTGCGGGCGGCGGACTTCTCGGTCGGCCGCCGCAGCAACTGGACGGCGGACGCGGTAAACCACACGCCGAGGACCAGCGCGCTCACGAAGTAGACGGAGCCCGAGATGCCCGCGGCGACCGGCAGCAAACTCACCCCGACCAGCACGAGGGTCCACCACAGCACCTGGCGAGCGGTTTCGAGCTCACCGCGCACCACCGGAAGCATCGGAACGCCGACCTCCTGGTAGTCGGCCTTCAACAGCACGGCGAGGGCCCAAAAGTGCGGGGGCGTCCAGTAGAAGACGATCGCGAACAGCAACAGCCCGCCAAGGCCGACCGATCCGTCAATCGCCGCCCACCCGACCATGGGCGGAACCGCACCGGCTGCGCCCCCGATCACAATGTTCTGGGTCGTGGTGCGCTTCAACCACAAGGTGTAGAGCAACACGTACAAAAGCAGGCCGAGGGTCGCAAACCCGGCGGTCGGCCAGTTGACGCCGAACCCGAGGATCAACACACTCGCAAGCGAAATCACCAACCCGTAGATCAGCGCGTGGGTCGCCCCGATGCGCCCGGACGGGATCGGCCTGTTTGAGGTGCGGCGCATCGTCGCATCGATGTCGCGATCGAACCATTGGTTGATGGCGTTCGCGCCACCGGCCGACAGGTATCCGCCGATCATCGTCCACAACACTTTTTGTCCCGACGGCCATCCGTGCTGCGCCATGATCATGGCAAGCAACGTCGTGACGAGCAGCAGCGAGATGACCCGCGGCTTGGTCAGTCGGACGTAATCGGCCAGGAGCCCTGCAAGGGTCTGGCGCTTGGCGGGCAGCGACTGCGTCGTCATCACCCACCCGCCCTGGCGCTGAGCACCACGAGCAGCCCAAGGAAGATCACGGGAAGGATGATCCAGGTCCATTCCAAGGGACCGGCGGCGTTCCGGCGAGCCTCCGCGACCTCGGCGCGAAGTTCCATGACCGCGCCGACGACGATGAGAACGCCAGCGATGATGAGGGCGGCCATCTGCACATCGGCGAGCATACCGGGCTACCCCGTGTTCGCCTTGCGGATGATTACTGAAGTTCGCCTGTTCACTGCGGTCCTGGTCAGATGAACACGGTTACGGGACAAACGCCCCCACCCAGTCAAGCTGTCCGGACCGGTACAGCTCAAGTACGCGATTGAGGTCGAGCCGGTCGATCGCCTGTCCGGCCACGAGCACTGTCAGCGGAGTGAGCGCACCGGCCCGCTGACCCTCGATCACCGCGCGTCGAAGCGCCACCCGAAAGATTTCGGTCAACCGCGCATCGTCGATGCCTTTGCGCTCGGAGAGGGCCCGAAACTCCCCTTCGTCGGCAAGCGTCAAAGCAAGCGATTCGCGCGACATGTTGAGCTCGCAGGCGGCACCATCGAGCCCGGAGAGGATCAGCTGCTCGACGACAGCCTGCACCCCTGCCGGCGTCCGCCATTGCCGTGACACACAGGGGTCCGCGGCGCGCACCGGCTCAAAGCGCCCACCGCCGAGAGCGACGTACAGGCCGACGAGCGCGATCCCCGCGCAGGCGACCCCAATGACAAGGCGTCGGCCGGCGCCGATCACAGCTCGGCACGCTTTCGTGCCACCAAAATCGGGGCGAGCGCCAACAGACCGAAGAGTGCCGCAATCAGGAATGACCGCACGACAGCGGCGCTTGAGGTGCGGCGCAGCTGATCGTTCAAGCGATCCTCGAGTGCGAAGTAGTCGGCCCGGTCGTCCCGGTTGGGTGTGATGGAGTTGAAGACGGGTGCCAGGTCGGGGATCCGCTCGACCGCCTGTTCCACAACGACGGCCCCTTTGCGCATGAGCTCCAACTTGGTCGTCATGTCGACCGGCGCGTCAAGCGTCACGGCAAGCACGGCGTCCTGGCCTCGAGCTTGCTGGCGATCGAAGTCGGCGACGAAAATCGGGGTGAGCACCACGATGCCGACGACGACGCCGATGTGCCGGGCCGCCACCGTCCAGCCGCCGTGAATCGAATGTTGGGAACGGCCCGACAGCGCCGCCTCAGTCAGCGCACCGACGGTGAATCCCAGACCGAGCCCCACAAGGATCTGCGGGGCGAGCGTCCAGGCGACACCTGCACGGGGAAGTAGCCCGAGCGCGGCAACCCCCGTCGCCGTGGCAATCGCACCGGCAGCCGCACGGGCGAACGTGCCCCCGCCAAGAGCCGGCAACTTGCCTGCCGCAACGGCTGCAAGCGGCATCACACTCACCGTGATGGCGGCGGCCAACGGCCGCATCCCCCAGCCGTTGATGAGGAGGAGGACGAGAAGGAACAAGGCCGCCGTGAGCGACGCAGACACCAGCGCGAGCGCAACGTTCGCCGCGATGCGTGGACGCCCGGCACGTTCCGTGGAGCACTGAACCACGACACCACGAACCACGGCGATCACTGCGATCACGGGGACCTGCGCGAAAAAGATGGCCCGCCACGACAGCAGTTGCGTCAGGGCGCCGCCGAGCGCCGGACCCACGGCGAGGCCGATGGCCCCGGCCATCGCCCACAGGTGGACGCCGTCGCGATCCCGATCCACGGTGGCCGGCATCAGGTCGAGGGCCGCAGTCACGATTCCGGCCCCACCCACCGCCTGCACGCAGCGGGCGACCATCAGCTCAGTGAAGCCACCGGCAATGGCGCACACCACCGATGCGCCGGCAAAGATGCCCGCGCCGGCAATCAACACGAAACGCGGATGGCGGCGGGCGAGGTAGGCGACAGGAACCGCGCACAGTGCAAGCACCAGGTTGAACGACGTCAGTACCCAGGCGACCGTCGGGATCTCCACGTTGAACTCGGTCAACATCGCCGGGAGCGCCAGGATCACCACCGACGAATCCGCCAGAACAACGGCGACCGCAATGGCGAGCGCCAGCGGGCGAAGACGTGTAAGCGAGTACGTGGGATGCATGCAGCGCCATTTTGCTCTCTTTGGCGGCCTTCGCCACCGCCACGCGCCGGTGTTGTCCAAACGCTTACCGACCTCGGCGCGCCAAGTGGCGCAACCCGACCTGAGTGCGCAATCCGCCAAGTGGCGCAACGGCTGTACGACGCAGCCCCGCCAAAAGGCGCAACCACGATCCGCACCTGCAATCCGTCAAGTGGCGCAAACCTGGACCCGCCACCTGCCACGCCAAGTGGCGCAACTCTCCCCACGACGCGCCAAGTGGCGCAAGCCTGATCCGCCTCCGCACCACGCGCCAAGTGGCGCAACGCGGCACAAGTGCCGTCACCGAGAGCGGGCGCCGGTCCGGCGGGCAGCTGGGGCCACGCAGACGGTTCCGAGACCGGTAACGTCACAGGGTGCACTTCGACGTCATCGTCCTCGGAGGAGGCCCGGCCGGCCTCGGCGCAGCGTTGGCACTCGTGCGAAGCGGGGCCAAAGTTGCGCTCGTTGACGCCGGGTCGACCGTTGGTGGCATGAGCACAACGCTCCGGCGCGACAACGTCGCGTTCGACCTGGGTGGCCACATCCTGTTTGTCGGCGACGGCGGGCGTGAGGCATGGCTTCGCGAACTGCTCGGCGCCGACCTTCGATGGGTCGATCGGCCGGTTGCGTCAATCCACGGCGGCACCGTCGTCGCCGGGCGCTACCTCGATCGCCGGGCCGGCAATGTCATCGGCCCACCGCCACTCGTGCCGGTCAGCGACGAATCGGCCGCACACCTGTTGGGGCGCCTGTTTGGCAACACAATCGTCGACCAAGCAATGCGGCCGTACCTCGAGAAGGTCGACGGCATGCCGCTCGAGCGGATCACCGCCCAACGCGCCCGCAAGCTCCTGGTGGAGCAGTATGCGCCGGAGGGATTCTGGTACCCCGCAGGCGGGATCGGCCAACTCATGGATGCGATGGGGCGCGCGGTGAGGGCCGGAGGTGGAGCCATCTTCACGCGAACTCACGTCGAGGAGATCGGCGTCGCCGGCAACCGGATCGATCAGATTTCGGTGTTTGGACTCGACGGGCGCCCGTTGACCCTGACGGCAAACGCTCTCATCTGTGCCATACCGGCCACGTTGGCGGCCGATCTCATGCGTCCGCCCCGCCCCGCCGCCATGCACACCGCCCTGCCGCCACGCGCGGCGATCATTGTGGCTCTCGAGGTCGCCACCCCGTACCTGACCGATCACGCGTGGATTCAGGTGGACCGCCCGGATGTACCGTTCGCGCGCCTCGCCGAGATGAAGAACTGGAGCGCGTCGCTCGCACCCGACAACTCGACCGTCCTCGTCTGTGAGGTCTACTGCTCACCCACCCCCGACGACCCGTGGTGGTCCATGGAGGACGCCGCCATTGGGCGCGCCTGCGCGGCGGCACTGATCGCCCCCCTGCAGCTGATGGACGACGCCTCATCTGCACGGACCATCGAGGTGATCCGCCTGCCGCGCGCCTGGTCGCTCATCGACATCGACACCCAGGATGTGGTCAGCCAGGTCACCGAGTGGCTCCATTCCATCGACGGGGTGGTGTGCGCCCAAGGTGGCGATGTGATGACTGCAATCGCTGCAGGGGAACATGCGGCGGCTGCGGCGTCCGCCATGTGCAATTAGCATGGTGGGATGCAGCCGCTGACAGCGCCATACGTCGCAGACACCCGACCGCGGGCCCGCGGATGGATCCACCTGATCGCGTTCATCCTCACCCCGGTGCTCGCCGGAGTAATGATCTCGGTCGCGGCGTTCCAGAGCGGACAGGCGGCCCTCGGCGCGTCGATCTACTGCGGCTCCATGCTGCTCATGTTCGGGACAAGCGCCCTGTACCACCGTCGACAGTGGACCAACCGGGGCTGGCAGATCATGCGGCGCCTCGACCACGCGATGATCTTCCTGTTCATCGCAGGCACCTACACCCCGTTCGGCCTGATGGCACTGTCTGGCGAGCGGCGCTGGTGGGTGCTCGGTCTGGTGTGGGGCATCTGCCTGTCGGGGATGGCTGTGAAGTTGCTGAACCCACATGGCGGCCGGTTCCTCACCGTGCCGCTGTACCTGGCCGCGGGCTGGGTCGCGGTGTTCGTCCTGGGCGATCTTGCCGCCGGCGCAGGCATCGGAGCGATGGTGCTGCTCGTGATCGGCGGAGGGCTCTACACCCTGGGGGCGGTGTTCTACGCAACGCACTGGCCGAACCCATCACCTGGCGTGTTCGGCTACCACGAGGTCTTTCACCTCCTCACGGTGCTCGCCGCGCTCTGTCAGTACATCGCGGTGTTCTTCGCCGTCACGCGGAGCGCCGTTGTCGCCTGACAACGGGTCGCACGTGAGTGAGCAGGACGCCGGGACGGCACCGCGCTCGACACGACGACGGTGGATTTTGCTTGCGGCGACCATCGTCGTCGCTGCCGCGGCCGTGCGCCTGATGTTCATCCGGGCCGGCCTTCCCGGACTCAACATGGCATCACCCGACGAGCTGTCTCTTATACACATCTGACGCTGCCGACGAGCGATCTAGTGTAG
>CALMXK010000166.1 GCA_937871165.1 uncultured Actinomycetes bacterium | reverse complement strand
GATACGGCGACCACCGAGATCTACACTAGATCGCTCGTCGGCAGCGTCAGATGTGTATAAGAGACAGGTGTTGACCGAGATCACCGCGCTGGCGCACGCCACCGACCACATCGGCGACCTCACCATCGAACCGTTCCTGGAGCGGCTCTTGGAGCCGGTTGTGTTCGACGGCCCCTTGCCCTTCGAGACCGAGACCGACGACGAGCGGGATGCCGCCAACGCGCGCCTGAACCGGCTGGCAGGCGACGGTGAGCTCCGCAACCGCTACGTGGCGTTGCTGCGTGTTGCGTGGGGTGTGATCGAGCCGACGTGGCAGAGCGAAGCCATACCGCGCTCACTCCAGGCGCAGACGCAGTGGCGCGAGCGCCTCGACCGCGGCGAGGATGTCATGTCGCTGTTTCCATCGACACATATCGTGCGTCGGCAGAGCCAGTTCGGGGACATGGTGCGCGCCGCGAACGCCGACGGGACACTGCAGGTCACGCCTGTCCTTTGCAGCCCGCACATCATCGCGCTGCCCGGCCTGTTGTCGGTGAGCCTTCGCGCAACCGACGAGGATCCGATCGTCGCACGACGCAAGGAAGCCGACACGACGGCCAAGCTCCTTCGTCCGCTTGCCGACGCCACCCGTCTCACGATCCTGTCGCAGCTCGCGGCACTCCCGTCGAGCGTGTCGGATTTGGCACGGACCCTGCACATCGCGCAGCCAACGGCATCCGTCCATCTGCGTCAACTTCGCGAAGCCGGCCTGGTGAGCGTCACACGCGAAGGATCACGCACGACGTACCGCGTGGATCAATCCGCGCTCGCAGGCTTGCTTGCCGATGTCGGACGCCGACTGGACGAACAGGTCGCCCAGTAGGGCGACCCCGTTCCGTTCAGCGCGGTCAGCCCTCGTCGTACAGGCCGGGCACCGTCAGGTAGCGCTCGCCCGTGTCGCACAGCACGGTCACGATGGTCTTGCCGGCGAACTCCGGACGCTTGGCGACTTGGAGTGCGGCCCACACGTTGGCGCCGGCCGAAATCCCGACGAGCACGCCCTCGGTGCGCGCAAGCCGACGCGCCATCTCAAACGCATCCGGTACGGCGCACTGGATCACCTCGTCGTACACCGTCGTGTTCAGCACGCCCGGCACGAACCCGGCGCCGATTCCCTGAATGCGGTGCGGACCGGGGGTTCCTCCCGACAGCACCGGTGACTCGACCGGCTCGACAGCGGCGACAAGGATGTCGGGGTTGCGCGCTTTGAGGACCTCGCCGACGCCAGTGACGGTGCCACCCGTGCCGACACCCGCCACGAAGGCGTCGATCGCTCCGTCCGTGTCGGCCCAGATCTCCTCGGCGGTCGTGCGGCGGTGGATGTCCGGGTTCGCGGCATTCTCGAACTGCTGTGGAATGAAGGCGTCGTCGGTCCTCGAGGCGATCTCAGTCGCCGCCGCGATGGCGCCCCGCATTCCGTCGGCGCCGGGAGTCAGCACCAGCTCGGCGCCGTAGGCGCGAAGCAGGTTGCGTCGCTCCACGCTCATGGTCTCCGGCATCGTCAGGATGCAGCGGTAGCCCTTCGCGGCGGCGACGAACGCCAACGCGATTCCGGTGTTTCCCGAGGTCGGCTCGACGATGACCGTCTTGCCGGGCGTGATCGTTCCCGCGGCCTCAGCGGCCTCGATCATGTTCAGCCCGATGCGGTCCTTGACGCTTCCGGCCGGGTTGAAGCTCTCGAGCTTGCCGACGATCCGCGCGCCCGTTCCCTCGTCGATGCGAGCGAGACGAACGAGCGGTGTGCGGCCGACAAGGTCGGTGATGGATTCGGCGATCGCCATCTGAAAGGTCTCCTCGGTCGAACGCGTTAGATGTGGAACATGAGGTTGCCGGATGCCTGCGCCTCGCGGTCTGCCAGGTCTGCGATCGACGTGGCGTTGAGCTGCGCCGACAGTGCCGCCCGGGCGTCGGTCCAGATGCACTCACCGGCGGCGGGCGCGTCCGCTGCAGGTCGAAGCGGCCCGTCGATGCACTCGATCACGTCGAGCACGGTGATGTCACCCGCATCCCGCGCGAACGAATAGCCACCGCGAACTCCACGCTGACTTTTCAGGATCCCGGCGCGTCGAAGCGAGGCGAACAGCTGCTCCAACACGTGCAAGGCAATTCCGCGTTTCTCGGCGATCTCCACGATCGGCACAGGGTGATCGCAGCCGCGACATTGCAGCTCGATCAGCGCGCTGACGGCAGACCTGCTTCGATCACTGATGCTGATCAGGTGAACTCCCAGTTATTCCGGTGGTGTTTGTGGAGTTTATCTGATCAACTGAGAAATACGAGCCCAAAGGCTCACGCACAGCCTGCTAAAGCTCCATCAGGAGTTCCGAGGTGGACCCCTCACGCAGCACCACGGGCTCATGCGGCTTGCCGTGCTTCACGCGGTGGCGATACACGATCTGGAACGCGTCGATCCATGCGTCGAGATCGCCGAACATGAATTCGTAGGCGCATTCGTTCGTCGAGAGGATCATCCTCGGACGCTTGGCGCCGGCGATGATGCCGTCAGGGCTGCGCGGCAGCCGCTCGATCTCCACGATTTCGTCGAGCAGGAATTCGCGGCGCTTCGCGCCCATGAGCATGTCGAGAATCGTCGGAACGAAGACCGCACGGTCATCGCCCAAAAAGAAGGTGCCGTGACGTCCGAGCCAACCGTTCTGCAGGTCCGCCCCTCCCTGTTTGCGAATGACTTCGCCAGGTCGCGGCTTGTCCGCATTCGACACGCGCGGCAACTTTCGATTCTCGGTCCCCATCCATGCTCCCGGTCTCGGTCCCGCGGAGCGGGCCTCTGGTCGCAGCGAGGGTAGCAGTCGGCCCTGACGGTTACGAGAGACCAGCCGGCCGCGACCCCGCCACCTTCGTCTGGTACGACTGTGACCGTCGCACCCGCATGCGACATCGCGTGACTCAAGCGCTCGTCAATCCCTGATCATCGTTTGTTCAATTCTCCGGCTCGACGTGCCGATACAAGAAACACGTCAAGGATGACTGCGTACCGATTCGGTGCGCACGTGAAAGGACCACCCGCACAATGGGTTTTCGCCGCACCGCACTTGTCACAGCAGTCGCCGCCGCAGCATGCGCCTCCGCAGCCACCGCCGCGCCGATGATCGCCCTCTACGGCACCCCGACCACGGTCAAGAAGATCGTCGCCCCGGGAACCTCGACGGCGCTTCCGGTTGACGGACGTCTGCACATCGTGGAGCCGAACGGCGGTCACCTGTACGCCGGCGATCGCGACAAGCCCTACCGCCTGGACAAGATCAAGGCCACGGACCTGATCGCGCTCGGCACCGGCGAGGCGATGGCGCGGTACTTGAAGAACCGCATCGACAACCCCTGCGTGTTCTCATGGGGTCGCATCGATTGCCGCAGCGGCATCGCGATGATCGATGAGATCGACCGCCGTTTCCAGGAGCCGGCACCTGACGTCACCAAGTACCCGTGGACGTTGCCGATTTCAGAGCGCCCCGCCTTCGTCCCGAGGATCCGAGAGGGCCAGCCGGGCCTTGAGCTGTCGCAGGCCATGCAGATTCTGGCGAACACGCCGCACCCCGACGGGGGCAACTACGCGACGCACATCCACCTGTTTCTGGCGCCTGGACCGCTGTCGTCGCTCGGCCTGGCAGGCGGCAAGTACCACAACATGGGTCGCGACCTGCGTCCGCACTACCCCACCTACGAAGGTGTGCGCAAGGCGTTCCAGCTCTCAGGCGGCACATGGCTTGAGATGTACCACTTCCGAAATGGCGTGCGGTACCCGTTCAACACCCGCGAGTGGCGCATGTACCCGTACAAGGTCGTCCAGTGGATGACGGCTCCCGGCACCAGCGTCGTCCCGGCACCGCAGTACGTGGCGAAGGCTCACTTCATGATGAGCAACAAGATGCCCGCACGACTCGGTACCAAGATTCCCGGGGCCTGTTACAACCCGGCCACCCCGCAGGGGTGTCAGTTCGCGCTGGCAAGCACGACGCGCAACCTTCCGATCCTGCGAAACGGCCCAGGCGCGTACCGCATGGAGGGCAACGAACTCGAGTGGCGCAAGCATGTGCGCCTGCGCTTCTTCAACTAGTCCAACCGGCCGTCCGGTGGACGCCCAAATGTGAACGGGGGTGGTGGCCACTGGCCACCACCCCCGTCGCACGTCCGGCGTTCGTGGTCGACTAGACCAGGAACGGCACGATCAGGAGCGCAACGATGTTGGCGATCTTGATCATCGGGTTGATGGCGGGACCTGCGGTGTCCTTGTACGGGTCACCGACGGTGTCACCGGTCACCGACGCCTTGTGGGCCTCGGATCCCTTGCCGCCGTAGTTGCCATCCTCGATCAGCTTCTTGGCGTTGTCCCACGCGCCACCACCGGAGGTCATCGAGATGGCCACAAACAGGCCGGTCACGATGACACCGAGCAGCAGACCACCGAGCATCTCGGCGCCGTTTGACTTGCCGAAGATGAACGCGGTGAGAATCGGCACCACGATCGGGATGAGACCCGGAACCATCATCTGCTTCTGGGCCGACGCGGTCACGATACGCACGCACTGGGCGTAGTCCGGACGGTCGGTGCCCTCCATGATGCCGGGCTTCTCCTTGAATTGGCGACGCACCTCTTCGACCACCTGGCCGCCTGCGCGGCCGACAGCCTCCATCGAGAGGGCTGCGAAGATGAACGGCATCATTCCGCCGATCAGCAGTCCGATCACGATGAACGGGTTGCTGAGCTCGAAGTTGAGGGCCTCGAAGAAGCCGTTGCCGGCCTCGGCGCTGGCAGCCTTCAACTCCTCGATGTACGACACGAAGAGCACCACTGCGGCAAGGGCGGCCGAACCGATGGCGTAGCCCTTGGTGACGGCCTTCGTGGTGTTGCCGACCGCGTCGAGCGGGTCGGTGACGCCACGAACCTCGGCGGGAAGCTCCGCCATTTCGGCGATGCCACCGGCGTTGTCCGTGATCGGACCGTACGCGTCGAGTGCAACCACGACACCGGTCAGCGACAGCATGGCCATGACAGCCGTGCCGATGCCGTACACGCCGGCGAGCTCGTAGGAGAGCGCGATGCCGCCGCCGATGACGATGACCGGAGCAGCGGTCGCCTTCAGGGATACGGCAAGTCCGGCGATGATGTTGGTCGCATGACCGGTCTCAGAGGCCTTCGCAACCGACTTGACCGGCTTCCATGCGGTGCCGGTGAAGTACTCGGTAATGGCCACGAGCAGGACGGTGACGCCAAGACCGATCAGCGCACACCAGTAGTACTTGGTCCAGCTGATATCGGTGAGCCCTTCCGGGACCGCGTCCTTCATGATGCCCTTGGTGACCGGGATGAATCCGACGGCCGACAAGATGGCCGCCACACCGAGGCCCGTGTAGAGCGCCGCGGTGATGTTCTGGCTCTTGCCGACACGCACGAACCAGGTGCCGACGATCGAGGTGACGATCGAGACGGCGCCAAGCGCGAGCGGGAACAGGATGGCGGCCTTGACGGCCTCACCCGTGAAGAAGAGCGAACCGAGCAGCATCACGGCGACCATGGTCACCGCGTACGTCTCGAACAGGTCGGCGGCCATACCGGCGCAGTCACCGACGTTGTCACCGACGTTGTCGGCGATGACGGCCGGGTTGCGCGGGTCGTCCTCGGGGATGCCGGCCTCGACCTTGCCGACCAGGTCGGCGCCGACGTCGGCACCCTTGGTGAAGATACCGCCACCAAGACGTGCGAACACCGAGATGAGCGATCCACCGAACGCCAGGCCGACGAGCGGCTTGACCGCATCGATGACCTCCTGCGAATCGTCACTGGTGCCACCGAGAATCAGGAAGTAGGCGGCGACGGCCAGAAGACCGAGGCCCACCACCAGAAGACCAGTGACGGCGCCACCCTTGAAAGCGACGCCAAGAGCGGGCTTCAGCCCGCCACGAGCAGCCTCGGCCGTACGGACGTTGGTCCGCACCGAGACGTTCATTCCGATGAAGCCGGCAGCCGCAGATGCGGTTGCGCCGATCAGGAATCCGATCGCAGCTTCCCAACCGAGAAGCGGCGATTCCACCGACTGGCCAAGGAAGCCGATCAGTGCGAAGAGGACCACCGCGACACCGGCGATGATCGTGTACTGACGGGTGAGGTAAGCCTTCGCGCCTTCTTGCACTGCGCGCGAGATCTCCTGCATCCGCTCATTTCCAGCCGGCTGCTTGAGCAGGTACATGGTAAGTCCGACGCCGTAAACAACGGCGAGAAGACCAGCCACGATCGCAAGCAGGACCGTGTTGTCCGACCAAAAACTGGACAAGTCTCAATCCCCCATTCTTCGGGTAAACATCGAAGCGTGGCCGCCCGACTCGCGTGGAGTCTGAGCGCTTCGGCCCCGAAATGGCGAGGTTTTTTATCACACGGTCTGGATGCTCGTCGGCCGAATGCACCATTTGGTGCATTTGACAAGCCCCCCGGGTGACTGAGTTCGTGGGCCGCCACCCCCTGGTCCGAATCGACGGGGACGCCGATCCCGACAACGCGCCCACCGGCCCGTCCCACCGCACCGATACACGTGGCACACTGCGGCGAATGGAGCGACCGCGCATGCTCGTGACCGGCGGGTCCGGGTACCTGGGACGACACGTGTTGCCGCTCGCAGCGGCGGCGGGATGGGACGTTGTCGCGCCATCGTCGACCGACTGTGACATCCGGGATCCGACGGCGATCTTGCAGTTGGCCATTTCGCGCATGCCGGACGCCGTCGTGCACCTGGCATACCGCCCCGGCGACGAGCACGTGATCGTCGAGGGCAGCGGGAATGTCGCCCGCGCGGCTGCGGCGGTGGGTGCACGGCTGGTCCACATGTCGACGGACGTCGTCTTTCACGGCCGTGAGGATCCCTACGACGAAGTGGACCCCACCGATCCGCTGAGCGACTATGGACGCATGAAAGCGGCGGCGGAGGACGCCGTCGCATCTCGTGTGCAGGACGCGGTTCTGGTGCGCACCTCACTGATGTACGGGGTGTCCGTGCTCGGCGCATGTCAGCTCGACGTCATTCAGGCCACGCAGGACCCGTCGGCGATGGCGTTCTTTCGCGATGAGATCCGATGTTTCACACCCGTGGAGGATGTCGCCGCCGCCGTGGTGGCGCTGGCCGGGCGCCCAGACGTGCGCGGGCCGCTGCACGTCGTCGGCCCGGACGCGATCGACCGGCACACGTTCGCCGTCCGGACCGCTGGGTGGCTCGGGCATGACGCGGCGGCACTCCGTGCGACGACCCTTGCCGCGTCGGGACTCGTGCGACCGGCCCGCGTCGTCCTCACGCCCGCGCACGCCGAGGAGCTCGGATTCACATGTCGCAGTCTGGCGACCATGCTCGCCACCTCGCCGCCGCCGGTCGGGAGTGGCACGGCGTAGACTCGCTGGCAGTCGGAGAAGGAGGTTGATATGGCCACTCGGTCAACGGTCACCGCACCATCCGTGCCGCGCATCACGTCGATCATCGCCGGGCGTACCCCACGAACGGCGAGCGTCGAGGCGTCGACCAACCCGGCGCGCCTTCGCGAGGTCATCGCCGAAGTCGAGCTGCTCGGACCCTCGGGCATCGTCGCCGCATGCCGCGCCGCCCGGGAGCGACAACCCACATGGGGCGCGACTCCCGCACCGCGCCGTGCCCGCGCGATTCAGCAGGCGGGACGGCTTGTGGAAGCCAACAAGGAGGCACTGGCTCGCCTGCTGACCCGCGAGATCGGCAAGCCGTACGTCGAGTCGCTCGGCGAAGTGCAGGAGATCATCGATCAGTGCGACTTCTTCGTCGGCGAAGGGCGTCGCCTGTACGGGCAGACGGTGCCGAGCGAGATGCAGAACAAACAGCTGTTCACATTTCGGGTGCCCGTCGGCGTTTCGCTCATCATCACCGCCGGAAACTTCCCGGTGGCCGTTCCTTCGTGGTACATCATCCCGGCGCTCGTGTGCGGCAACACCGTGGTGTGGAAGCCGGCCGAGTACACGCCGGCGCTCGCCGACGCGCTCGCATCGCTGTTCATCAAGGCGGGCCTGCCCAATGGTGTGTTGCAGGTGGTGCACGCCGACGGTGCGGCCACGTCGGCCGGTCTGGAGGCGGCGCTCGAGGAAGGCGTCGTCGACAAGGTCGGATTCACCGGGTCGACCGCGGTCGGTCGCAGCATCGGCGAGATGTGCGGACGTCACCTGCAGACCCCGTGTCTGGAGCTCGGGGGCAAGAACCCGCTCGTCGTCATGCCCGATGCGGACCTGGACCTTGCGGTCGAGGGCGCCATCTTCTCCGGATTCGCCTTCGCCGGCCAGCGCTGCACCTCGCTCGGCACCGTGTTCTGCCACGAGTCGATCCACGACGAGTTCATGGCCAAGTTCGCGGCGACGCTCGAGTCCGCGCGCCTTGGCGACCCGACCAAGGACGTCCTGTACGGCCCGCTGATGAACCAACGGTTCTTCGACCGGTTCATCGAGTTCCTGGATCTGATCGAACCGCACCACACGGTCCACGGATCGAGCGGCACCGGGCGAATCACCCGCGCGAACCCGCGGGCAGGCTTTGTGGGAACGCCGAGCACCGGCTTGTACGTGCACCCGACCATCGTCGACGGCATACGCCCCGAGGACGCGCTGTACGGCACCGAAACCTTCGGCCCGCTCGTGGGTGTCGGCAGCTTCTCCACCATCGACGAGGCCATCGCGCTCGCAAACGGCCATGGCTACGGGTTGTCGTCGGCGATCTACACCCAAAGCCCGGACGCGGTGTTCCGCTTCCGCCAAGGTGTGTCCGCCGGAATGCTCTCGGTCAACAACTCCACCGCAGGCGCCGAATCGCACCTGCCGTTCGGCGGCAACGGCAAGTCCGGCAACGGCAGTCGTCAGTCGGGCATGTGGGTGCTCGACCAGTTCACCCGGTGGCAGGCCATGAACTGGGACTACGCGGGACACCTGCAGCGCGCGCAGATCGACGTGGAAGACGTGCCGGCGGATCTGACCTTCCGGCTCGGGGGTCCGTCATGAGCGCCCGCCGCGTGATCATTCTCGGCGCCGGCAAGATCGGCGGCGCGATCGTCGATCTGCTGAGTGAGACCGGCGACTGGGAGGTGAGCGTCGCCGATCAGAGCGCCGAGTTCTTGGAGCTGATCCCCACCGACCGTGCCACGCACCTGATCGTGGACGTCAGCGACCGGGCACAGCTGACCGCCGCGATCGACGGTCACGAGTATGCGATCAGCGCACTGCCGTTCTTCCTCAACCCCCTCGTGGCCACCGTCTGTCGCGATGTGGGCGTGCACTACTTCGATCTGACCGAGGACGTCGAGACCACACGCACCGTTCGTCACATCGCCGCGGGAGCGAACACCGTCTTCATCCCGCAGTGCGGATTGGCGCCCGGGTTCATCAGCATCGTCGGCTACGACCTGACCAAACGCTTCGACCGGTTGCGGGAGGTGCGGATGCGGGTCGGCGCGCTGCCGCAGTACCCGGTCGACACGTTGAAGTACAACCTGACGTGGAGCACCGACGGTCTCATCAACGAGTACTGCAATCCGTGCGAGGCCATCCACGAAGGGCGGGTGGTCGAGATGTTGCCGCTTGAACGCCTTGAGAGCTTCAGCCTCGACGGCATGGACTACGAGGCCTTCAACACCTCGGGCGGCCTGGGAACACTGTGCGAGACCCTCGCCGGCACGGTCGACCGTCTGGATTACAAGACCGTGCGCTACCCCGGCCACTGCGCGACCATGCGGGTGCTGCTCGAAGACCTGCGCCTAGGCGAGCGACGTGAGCTCCTGAAAGACGTGTTGGAGCACGCCATCCCGATCACCCATCAAGACGTCGTGTTGATCTTCGTGACCGTCAGCGGTTGGCGCGACTCACGCCTGACCCAGGAGACATACGCCAAGAAGGTCTATGCCCACGAGGTCTCCGGACGTCTGATGAGCGCGATCCAGATCACCACCGCCGGCGGCATCTGCGCCATGGTCGACATGCACGCGCAGGGCAAGCTTCCCGCGACCGGCTTCGTGCGCCAGGAGGATGCGACGCTCGCGGACTTCATGGATAACCGGTTCGGCGCGCTTTACGCCTGAGCGAGTGCGACGAGTGCGGTCTCGATGTCCGTTTCGGAGACCATGACCGTCAGCGCCGCGTCGCCGAGTGGGATGAACGTGTCCTTGGATGCGACCCGCCCGACGGGTCCGGTGAATCCCGCCGCAACCAGGCCCGCCACGATCCCTTCGCCCACTCCCCCGCTCGCCCGCGTCTCGTCGACCACGAGCACCCGACCGACCTGGGCGGCGTGTCGGGCGATCTCATCGACCGGAAGCGGCGAGAGCCAGCGCAGGTCGAGCACACGGCAGCGCAGTCCCGAGGTGTCCGCAAGGCGCTTCGCCACGCGCAACGACATGTGCAGACCGTTCGCCCAGGTCACGACCAACACGTCCGCCTCGTCCCCGTAGACCCGAGGCGCGCCGATCGGCACGTGCGTGGCGGTCCAGTCGCCCGGCGGCGCGTAGGGGTCGGCCCATCCCCCGTCGCCGGAAGCGTGAAGATCGGCACTGGCGTACAGCGCGATGGGCTCAAGGAACACGCACACGGAGCCGTCGACCGTGGCCGCAGCCACACAGGTGCGAAGCATCGCTGCGGCGTCGTCGGGACGGGCGGGCGACGCGACGACGATGCCGGGGATGTCACGGACCACAGCCACGGCGTTGTCGTTGTGGAAGTGACCGCCGAATCCCTTCTGGTAGCCGTACCCCTGGATTCGAATCACCATCCCGTTGCGGTACTGGCCCTGTGAGAAGAAGGCCAGGCTGGCGGCCTCACCGCGCAACTGATCCTCGGCGTTGTGCAGGTACGCCAGGTACTGGATCTCCGGGATCGGCACGAGTCCAGAGACGGCGGCCCCGAGCGCCAGGCCGAGGATCGACTGTTCGTCGAGGAGCGTGTCGAACACACGGGCAGAACCGGCCTTCGCGAGCAGCCCGCGCGTCAGGCCGTACACCCCGCCCTTGCGGCCGACGTCCTCACCGAACACCATCGCCTTCGGGTGTGCCAGCAGCACATCGGCGAGTGTGCGGTTGACGGACTGGGCCAGCGTCATGGGTCCCTCGTCCTCGGGGAGTGCCCGCCCGAACCACCGCTGCCGATCCGCCTGTGGAGCGGCGACGGCAGCGGCCCGCGCAACCAGGTCCGGGCGTCGGGGCGACAGCGGCGCCATCACCTGACGCGCATCGGCCAGCTGTGCGCTGCCAATCAGTGACCTGGCGCACTCCGCAACCCGCGTGCGAATCGCGTCGTCGCGATCAAGCAGGTCCTGCGGCGTTGCGTACCCGCGCGAGACGAGCAGGCGCGCCGTCGCCAGGATCGGGTCACGGGCGAGATCACGACGGATCTCGTCGGGCGTGCGGTAGCCGGACTCGACGTCGCTCCCTGCATGGCCGAGGAACCGCACCGTTGTGAGGTGCAGAAATGCCGGGCGTCGTTCGGTGCGCACCCACTGCGCAAGGTCGGTCGCGACGGAGTACACCTGCTCGGGGTCGGTGCCGTCTGCGGCGGCGTAGCGAAGGCCTGGACGACTGCCGTAGGCGGCGGCGATCCATCCGGTGGGGCTGCGCACGCTGATGCCGATGCCGTTGTCCTCGCACACGAGAAGCAGCGGCAGCGGCAGGCGTGTGTGGGCGATGTGGCATGCGGTGTTGATCGCACCTGCCGCCGTGGAGTGATTGGCGGACGCATCGCCGAAGCTGCACACGGCCAGCGCATCGTCGGGCCAGTCGATGGCGACGTCCAGCTTCGGCGCGCGGCCGATGGTGAAGGCCACACCGACCGCACGCGGAAGGTGCGAGGCGATCGTCGATGTCTGCGGGATGATGGCGAGCTCATGCCGACCGAAGACCTTGTGACGCCCTCCGGCGATCGGCTCGTCCACGGACGCGAACATGCCGCGAAGGATGTCCATCACCGGATCGATCCCGGTCACCTGCCGGGCACGTGCGCAGTAGAAGCCGCCGGATCGGTAGTGCAGCAGTGCCGGATCGGTTGGACGCAGTGCCTGAGCGACGTACGCATTGCTCTCGTGTCCCGCAGAGCCGATCGTGTAGTAGCCATGTCCGTCCACACGCAGCCGACGTGCGACAAGGTCGATGTGGCGACTTTCGAGCTGGCTGTCGAACACCGCCTGCAGTGCAGGCTCGTCCAGCGCGCCCGAGCCGTCCGGGTGGTCTGCGCTCGGATCGAGCGCGGCGATCGCGTCGCGCCAAGCGACCGCCAGGGGATCTCGAACCTCGGACGCTGCGTCCATGTCAAGAGGATGTCACTCCGACGCCGATCGTGCGCGAAGTGGCGTAGGCTCGGTGCAGTTCTGACGTGAAGGAGCAGGCGATGGACCTTCGGCTCACCGACGAGCAACGGTTGATCCAAGACACGGTGCGGGCGTTCGTTGACGACCGTGTCATGCCGGTTGCCAATGAGAATGACATGGCACACCGACTCGACATGGATCTGATCGGCGGCATGGTCGACCTCGGCATCATGGGTCTTCCGATTCCCGAGCGCTACGGCGGGGCTGGCCTGGACTTCGTCTCCGAAGCGCTCGTGTGCGAAGAGATCG
Organism: uncultured Actinomycetes bacterium; assembly: GCA_937871165.1. Taxonomy (GTDB): domain Bacteria; phylum Actinomycetota; class Thermoleophilia; order Miltoncostaeales; family Miltoncostaeaceae; genus CALMEC01. Next base: position 2,350 of record CALMXK010000166.1, on the reverse strand, counting down.
AGCGCGGCGAATCGGCGTTCAGAACGTTGATCTCAGTGCACGTGGGGCTCAACTCGCTGACCCTCCTGAAGTACGCGAGCGAGGAGCAGAAGCAGCGGTACCTCGTGCCGCAGGCCCGCGGCGAGAAGTTCGGCTGCTTCGGACTGACCGAGCCGGAGGCCGGAAGCGATGTGATCGCGATGCGTGCCACGGCGGTGCGCGACGGGGACTCCTACATCCTGAACGGGCAGAAGGCCTGGATCAGCTACGCCACGCTGGCCGACCATCAGTTGGTGTTCGCGAAGACCGACCCGGACGCGGGCCACCGCGGCGTATCGGCGTTCATCGTGGAGCGCGACTGGCCCGGGGTCACCACCCGCGACATCGAGCACAAGCTCGGCGTGTGGGCCGGGTCGACGGGCGAGCTCTTCTTCGACGATGTGCGCGTGCCCGCGGCCAACCTGGTGGGCACCGAGGGTCAGGGATTCGAGATCGCCATGTACGCGTTGGACCACGGCCGGTTCACCGTGGCCGCCGGCGCTGTGGGCGTGATCCGTGCATGTCTTGAGAAGTCGGTGGCGTATGCGAACACACGCACGACGTTCGGCCAGCCGATCGCCAAACACCAGTTGGTGCAGCAGATGATCGCCACCATGGTGCGCGGGTATGAGACATCGAAGCTGCTGGTGATGCAGGCGGCGCTGATGAAGAACGAGGGGCTTCGCAACACGCGCGAGACCTCACTGGCCAAGTGGCATGCCACGGAGGCCGCGTTTCAGGCCGCCGACCTCGCGATCCAGGTGCACGGCGCCTACGGCTACGCCGGCGAGTACGGCATCGAACGCTACTTCCGCAACTCGCGGGCGCCCGTGATCTACGAGGGCACGAGCCAGATCCACACCTTGCTGCAGGCCGAACATGCGCTCGGGCTTCGCTCGGTCAACGGCCGCGGCGGGGAGATGAGCCCGATCGTGTCGTGGGACCCGCCGGAGCTCGCGTAGCGATCATGGGTCGGTGCGCGACGCACGCGCGTCGCACACCGACCCGTCAACGTGTGGTTAGTGAGCGCCGTCGAGCGCGCTTGCGGCGTGCGGATCCGGCTCGGTCGGAACCTTCGGGATCACGTGGAACAGAAGCTTGCGCAGCTTGTCGTTGTTCTCCCCGAACGTCTTGACGACCTCGGCATGCGTCACCGGCGGCACGCCCTCGACGCCGACGTCGTAGTCGGTGATCAGCGAGACGTTGGCGTACCCGATGGCGAGCTCACGGGCCAGGAAACCTTCGGGGTATGCGGTCATGTTGATGACCTCCCACCCGGCCGAGGCGAACCACTTGCTCTCCGCGCGGGTCGAGAAGCGGGGGCCTTGGATGACCACGACGGTGCCGGTCTCGTGCACCGGAATGCCGAGATCCTTACAGCCGTCGATGAGCAGCTGACGAAGCACCGGGCTGTACGGATCGGCGGCACTGACGTGCGTGGTGATCGGCCCGTCGTAGAACGTGTCCTTGCGTCCCGTCGTGCGATCCACGAACTGGTCGCACACCACGAAGTCGCCGATCTTGACCTCCGGCTGCAGGCTGCCGCAGGCGCACGGGCCGAAGATGAAGTTGACGCCGAGTTCCTTCATGACCCACAGGTTCGCCCGGTAGTTGATCGCGTGGGCGGGAAGCTGGTGGTCGACGCCGTGGCGCGGAAGGAACGCCACCTTGCGCCCGCCGAGCGTCCCCATGAACACCTTCGATGACGGGACGCCGTACGGCGTGTCGATCGCGACAGCCTCGACGTTGTCGAGGAACGAGTAGAACCCGGATCCTCCGAACACCCCAATCTCTGCGTCAGCCACAAACCCCTCCGAAATCGTTGACGGCGACACGCTACCGCGCCGCGTCGCCGTCGGTCCCGATTCAGATGTCGCAGATGCCTATCTGGACGGGGTGCGCCCCCGGCGTGCGAGTGCGTCCACGATCACCGCGGCAAGGAGCACCGCAGCCGTGACCATGTATTCGGTGGACGACGGCAGACTCAGGATCGCGATGCCGTTGGCGAGTGAGCCGAGCACCAGGCCGCCGAACAGTGCGCCGTACATCGAGCCGCGTCCGCCGAACAGGCTGACTCCGCCGATGACCGCGGCCGCGATCGCGTTCAGCAACGTGGCGCCACCGCCGGTGGACTGCGTGACCGTCAGGTTGCGCGACGCCAGCATGATCCCGCCGAACGCGGCGAACGCGCCGGACATGACGAAGACGATGAGGCGTACCCGCTCGACCCGGATACCGGACCGGCGCGACGCCTCCTTGTTGCCACCCACGGCATAGACATGGCGACCGAAGGTGGAGCGCCGTGCCACCAGATCCATGATCACCACAAGGC